>DASXPC010000307.1:0-27700 GCA_036493815.1 Fimbriiglobus sp.
ACCGGGGCCCACGTCCAAAGCGTGCTAATGTCCGTCCTCCGCACCTGCACCCAGCGACTCCTCGAACCGTTCCAATACCTCAAGAACGCCCTCTGCGCACCCAAGCCGATCTTGGTTCCTGTCGGACGGTAAACAAGTACAACATGACGAGAGCATACGGAATTGCTTGCCACATCGTGTCACCGGTTCGCATTTCGTTGAAAAAAGTCTGTTTTGGAAAGATAGAACAGATTTGAGAGAAATATGAGTTTAAACCCATTCCAAGGCGGGTATTTGTATCCAGCGACGTTTTAGGGGGCGCCCGTTTTTCGGGCGCCGACCCACCGGCATCCGGCCGAATGCTGCCTTCCAACCCCTCGCCCGTTCCGGTGGGTCGGCGCGTCCAAAGCGACGCTTGACCCACCCTACGAAATACGATCTTCACCGGGGAAGCAAGCGGGCTTTCATTTCTGAATTCTGGTATGCTCTCCTGCGCGTGAACGAGGCCTTACCCCTTTGGATGGAAGCCATGTCCCCCTCCCGTCGAACGTTTCTGGCCGCGTCGGCTGCGGCGACCGTTGCGTCCTCCGTTTCGCCCGCACGGGCGGCGGGGCTGAAGGGCCGCGTGAAGCAGTCGCTCGTCGCCTGGTGCTACATGAACTACGGGGCCAAGTGGTCGCTGAACAAGCTCTGCGACGTCGCGACGTCCCTCGGCTGTCCGTCGGTCGAGATCGTCGAGGCGAAGGATTTCCCCACGCTGAGGAAGCACGACCTGACGTGCGCGATCGCTTCGACCGGGATGCGCGGGGCGTTCAAGGCGGGGTGGAACAACCTCCGCCATCGGGCGGAGTTAATGACCGCGACGACGAAGGCGATCGACGCCTGTGCGGCGGCCGGCGTGCCGCGGATCATCGGGTTCGTCGGGTTCAAGTGGAACGACTTCGACGACCCGAAGAGCGGGGAAATCTCGAAGGAGGACGGGGCCAAAAACAGCATCGCGGGGTTGAAAGAGGTCGCGGGCCTGCTGGAAAAGAAGAAGGTCACGCTCTGCATCGAGCACCTGAACACCCGCGACGCGTCGCACCCGATGAAGGGCCATCCCGGGTATCAGGGGGACGACCTGGATTACGTCGCCGGCATCCTGCGGAAGGTCGGGTCGCCGCGGGTGAAGCTGCTGTTCGACGTGTATCACGTGCAGATCATGCACGGGGACGTGATCCGGCGGATCGACGAGTGCCGGGACGTGATCGACCACATTCACACGGCCGGGGTGCCCGGGCGGAACGAACTCGACGAGACGCAGGAACTGAATTACCCGGCGATCGTGCGGAAATTGGTCGCGGTCGGGTACGACGGCTACGTGGGGCACGAATTCCTGCCCACGCGGAACGCCCTCCAAGGCTTGACCGAGGCCGTGAAGCAATGCGACGTGTGACGCGGGCCGCGGCGGCTAAACCCGCGTGGTGATGTAGCCCTTCAACTTCCCGGCCTGGGGCAGGGTGGCCCGCAGGGCGTGGAACTCGGGCCGTTCGAGGTCGGAGAGCCGGGCCACGGCATAGGTGGCGTCCGCGGCGGCGGCCAGGTGTTCCCGGTCCACCCGCCGGCCCCACGCCCCGCCGTCGATCAGCACCCAGTCAAACCACTGCTTCAACTGATCGATCAGCTTGCCGATTTCGGGCGAGGCGTTCGGTCCGTCGCCGGCCGCGAGCACGTGCAACCGGGCCGCGGGCGTCGGTTGAACCGCCCAGGCGAGCGGGACTTTCTGGCCGACCACTTCCGAAAGCCCCGGGGCGTCCGCCGCCGCGAGCTTGCGTGCCATGGCCGGGTCGTCCACGGCCGCGTCGACGACCAGCACCGTCGCGTCCGGGTCGCGGACGATTGTGGCCGCGAGGTTGAGGACGACGGTCGTCGTGCCGGAGTTCGGTACGGCCGAGGTGAAGAACACGGCCTTCGCCCCGGGTGTCGGGAGCTGGTCGCGGATTTCGTCGACCAGGAGGCGGTACTCCGCGCTCACCGGGTGGTCGGGCAGGTGGTACGCGACAGCGTCCGGCGAAATGCCGCCGGCGAGGGTGAGCACGGGGACGTGGCGGAAGGAGACTGAGAGGTATCGCGAATCGGTCGGGGTTGCGGTCGCGGTCTTGGGCATGGCGGCGGGTTTCGGTTCGGGCCGGGCGGCCGGCTTGGCGTTGGCGAACGAGGTGACGATGCCGGCGGGGCCACCGACTTCGACGAACGGGACGTTCCCCGTCGCCGGCCAGTCGTCGTCGCCGCCGGCGGGGACGGGCGTGGCCAAAAGCTCGATGGCCGGGCCGTGGCCGTTTTTCTGTTCGAACCCTTCGGAGATAATTCGGAACATCCGGCCCATGTTTCGCCCCTGAATCCGTTCGAGTCCGTGCGGGGCGTTATGCCGACCGCCGCTTCGGTGTGGGTTGTTTCGGCGGTCGGGCGGCGGCGGGATGACCCCGGCCGAGCACGGTGGGGGGGGAACCGGGCTGCGACTTTGCGGGCCGGGTAGGTTCGGCGGATTCGGCGGGCGGGGCGGCCCGGCCGAGCCGCTCGAGCGCCGCGAGCGCGGCCTCCGCATCGACGCAGCTTTCCCCGCTTGCCACGGCTGCGGCGACGGCGGCCGAGCCCACCTGATTGAGCACCCGCGGGATGCCCCCCGCGGTCGAGGCCAGGATTTCGGCCGCCTCGTCGGTGAGGACGCTCGGCCTGGCCCCGGCCTCGGCCAGACGGAAATGCAGGTAGGCGATCGATTCGGCTTCGGTCAGAGGTTCGACCCGCGGCCGGGCCACGATCCGCTGGCCGAGCGAACCGCTCAGCTTCTCCCGCACCGCCGGCAGGCCGACCAAAAGGGTAAACGCCGCTTTGCCCGTCCGACTTTCGAGGTTGTCCACCAGCCGCAGCTCTTCGAGCAGGTCGGGCGAGAGGTGGTGGGCTTCATCGATCACCACAACGGTGCGCCGGCCTGATTCGCGGGCGGCCAGAAGGTCGTCGGTCACGGCCAGGCGGAGGTCGGGTTCGGCCTTGTTTTCGTAGGGTTTTCCGAGGTCGAAGAGGAAGGCGCGGAACAGGTCGGCCGGGGCGGCGAACCGGCCGCCGGGCAACAGAACCCGCCGGGCCTCGGCCGGAAGTTCGTCCAGCACTTTCAACGCCACGAGCGTCTTTCCCGTCCCCGGCTCGCCGTCCAAAAGGGCGATGCCGTCCCCGCGGTCCGCCGATTCGATCAGATCGTTTCGGGCGGCGGCGTGGGTCGCCGACGGGAAAAAGCACGCCGGGTCGGGCGTCGGGCGGAAAGGCCGGCGGGTCAGCCCGAACGGTGCCGGCGGCATGGCCAAAACCCCTGGAACAGCGACGGTGGGACGCGGATGCCCCAAAAGTGAAGATCGACCTCACAACCGGCAAACTTGAACCACACTGCCAAGTCGTGCCCGGGACGGGGCCAACCCGAATCGGAAATCCGACGGTTTTTTGTCTTGCCATTGGGCGGGAACGTTGAGTATACCTTCGTTTCGATTGACACCCTGCGCTCTGCCACGACGGCGGGCGACCGGCTGCACGGAGGCGGCGACATGACGACGACCCTTTCTTTGGGCTCGGCCGGGTACGTTGCGGCGAAGGCGGCAGCCGCGGCGGGCCGGAAAGCTGAATCCCACCGCCTCTGCTCGACGCTCCTGGCCACGCCGGGCCTTTCGCCCACCATGACGGCCCGGGTCCGTCGACTGGCCGCCGCACTCGACGCCGGGGCGGGCCGGCACACCGCGGCCCGGCGGCATCTGCGGGCCGCGGCCCGGGTCGATCCCGAACACGCCGGCACGCGGTTCCGCCTCGCCCAGGCGTACGAACACGACCCCTTCGGCTCGGACCTTTTGGCCGCGAAACATTACCGGGCGGCGGCGCAGCGGGAACGAGGCAACGCTCTTTATCGCGCCGCGTTCGGCCGGACCGCCGTCAAGGCCGGGTTCCGCAAAGCGGGGTGTCGGGCACTCGTCCGGGCGGCGAAAATGGCCCCGACCGACCTGGCCGTGCTGGCCCTTGCCGTGGACGGGTTATTGCACGCGGGCCGCATCCGGACCGCCCGCCGGCTGGTGACCCCGGCCCGGTTTCTGGCAGGCCCCAATGGAAAAATCGCGGCGATGATGCACCGCGTGCGGTATGCCGAGTTGTGGAACGGTCAGCAAACGCCCCGGTCGAACTCGATTCTCCCGTTTATCCGCGTGCAGAGCACCGGCCCGAGTCAACCTGTGCCCGTGATCGTCCGCAAGGACGCGGCGTCCCGTCCGAAGTCGCATCTCGTGCGGCGGCCGGTAAGAAAGTCTCGCGGGTAAGCCGGGGCAAGTCGCGGTGGGGGATTTGCGGCCCACTATTCGGGCTTGCCGAAATACCGCCGGCCTTCAGTGGAAATCAGCACGAACGCCCCCCAGATGGCGACGATGCCCCCGGGGAAACAGCATCCCTGGTTGACGTTGCAGATGGCGCAGACGCAGCCGAGCCACGCCAGCGGCATCCACCGCTTCCACAGGAACGCGAGGCCGCCTAGGAACTCGCCGAAACTGAGCAGGGTGAACCAGGGGGCGATGCGTTTGAACCCCGGCGCCCACGCTTCGGCCAGCTTGTCGTCGTCCGACGCCTGCCCGGCATTCGCCTTCTCGATCGCGGCCTTCTTCTCGGCGTCGGATAGCTTCGGGTCCCTGCGCGCCGCATCGGCCGGGTCGGTGGTCGTCCAGCGGAGTTGATGGACGTATAGCATGGCGACGTCCTTTTCGGACCCGGGCCGCGACCAAAAGAGATAGACGAAGTACCCGTTGACCAGCACCCCGGCGGCCCCGAGGATCAGGAGGCCGAGCAGGGGAATCATCACCTTCGGCGGCACGGCATAGGTCTTGCCGGCCCCGCCGAAGACGCGGACGGCCTGGCCGTCGGGCGAAGTCGGCAGGCGGAGCGGCGCCTTGCATTCGGAGCAGAAAACGGTTTGCCCGAGGGCGGCGACGGGCGTGCGGAGTTTGGTGCCGCAGGCGGGGCAGGTGAAGAGGGGGTCTTCGTCGGGCATGTCGGCCGCGTCGGGGGAAATGAAAATGGCCGGGGGCGAACGACGCCACCCCGGCCGACGGGTGCAAAACCGTTAGTTCGTCTGACCGCCGCGGACGACTTTGTAGTTGTCAAGCAACGAGATTCTCTTCTTGAACCCCTTTTCGGAATTATCGAGTTCAATTTCACTATTAATTTCGGCTTGCAATACGGTACCAGTTCCCGGCTCTAAAAAGACGTATCCCTTGATTTCCCCCTTTGCGCTATTGGCATCCATTCCCGCGGCCGGTTTGGCATCTCCGACGACTTTGATCACCACCTCCCGTTTCCCGCCACGCGTTCGAGAACCCATATAAGTATATGTGATTTCCTGGATGTACTTAAAATCTTTGGATTGAACGCCCGGAATTACACCCGCCTTGCGCTGCTGGGGCGTAGACTGTTGCTGCAAATCGGCAATCACTATATGATACAATGTTTGTGTTACGTTTTTCGTTGTCTTCCATGTTTCGAGTGGCTGTACCGTGGTATTTGGTATGTGGATCGACGTGAAGAGAAGTGCCTGAAGGGCGTGATAGCTGACGGCCGGCCCGAGCGCTTGAACGGCCGCGGTATTAACGCCCAATGTGTTGGTCGTTTGTTTGTAAACTTCACCACTTCTGTTGACGTAGCCGTAGGCCTCCAGTTGATTGATACCGTTTTTAAGCTGCAACATGAGACTCGGAGGGTAAGTATCTTCTATCTCCTCCTTCCCCAACAAGTTTTTGATTTGAATGTCATTATAGTTCAGACGAATCCTCGCCGCACTTCGCGTGTCGTTACGGTCCGGCTGGAGAATCTTTTCGGTGCCTTTGACCATGTACTTTCGAAGCACCCGCCGGTCTTTCCCGGTCCCTTCTCCTTCGTTAAATTCCGAGACCGCGGAGGAGTTCGACAGTTCGATCGGCCGGACGGTCCCGGTCCGGGCTTTGTACGTGATGGTCGCGGCCACCCGATCGACCGGCGGCCCGGACATGGGCAACATGGAACCGGGGTTCCAATACATCGGATTCTTCGAATTCGAATAATACGGCTGTACCCAATATGCGAGCCCGGGGGGAAGCTGGTCGAACGTGAGTTCTCCGGTCGCCACTTTCTTTGCGGAGTCATATTTCAAATCGACTTGTTCAAAGTGTTTATCGTCCGGAAGAATTCCCGTGCGGACCGGCCCGGGCGGGCGAAACAAATTTGACGAATCGCCAACCCATTTTCCAATCCCGGCCCGCTGGAATCGATTGAGTGGATCGACTACGGTCGCCCGGACGGGGACTTTCACTTTGCCGTCGCTTAGGTACGGTTGTTCGTATTCGACCGTATCCAGGCGGCCCGCCAAAAGGTCGGTTACGTGTTCCGTGGCGACACCGAATGCCAAAGTGCTTAAAGATTCCGTTTCGGCATCCCTCATGCCCGACACGGTGACGGCGACTACTTTCCCGTCCGCGTCCACGATCGGGCCGCCGGAGTTCCCTTGATTCACGCCTCCTTCAATTTGAACGAGACGGAGAATGCCATATTTATCGTACCGGCGCGCCGCAACCGAGGAGGAGCGGACGGAAACGATTGGCCGGTTATTTCCGCCACCGGTAGCAAAGGATGTTAAACTGCCCAACGGGAATCCGAATGTCGTGACTTTCTGTTGCTCACGAACGCCGGCCGACGGTCGAATTTCCAAGGGCTCGGGAAGGTTTTTTTCTCCAATAATCTGGAGAATCGCCAAGTCGTTTTCTCGATCTACACCGAGTATTTTAATTCGATTGTGCGGTATTTCCCTTTGTTTGACTCCTGCGGTTTGGCCGTTTTCGCCCGAGTTCAGGTAAATTGTAATCTTGGAAGGTGGTTTGGATCCTGGCGCTTTCATTTCGAGAACGTGCGAATTTGTGAATATCAATCCGGGTTCCAATCCGAACCAGCCAGACCCTTCTCCTCCGCCGCCCGGTACTTCAACGACAATGAAGACGGTCGCTTCCTTCACCTTGCGAAGTGTAATGTCATCCATCTGACCATCCATCAAATGCCTCATGTATTCCGCAGAGTTCGATGGCGGGATCGTGTCTCCGGAAGTCTTGACATTGGTATTTTTTGTGGACTGCGGCGAAGTGGTCTTCCCCGGTTTTTCGCTCGGCTTCACGTCGTTCGTCTTATCCGGTTCTTTGGCGTCGCCGTTGCCGTTGTTATCCCCTTCTTCCGACTTCCCGGTTTCGGGGGTGGTCGATGGCTGCGGCGTGCCGGTGTTTTGGGCCGTATCGGCTTTCTTGTCGTTGAAGAACGCGAAGTAGGCCCCGGCCGCTCCGCCGAGAAGAAGGAGGGCGGCGAGGCCCCCGATCAGGAGGGGGGCTTTGGAACCGCCCGTGGCGGCTTTTTTCCGCGGCCGGTCGTCGAAATCGTCGTCGTCGTCGTAATTATTCCGCCGCCGTGCGGCCTTGGCCGGGGCGATGTCGTCGTCGTCGTCATCGTTTCGCCGGCGGGTTTTCCCGGCCGTGATGATGTTATCGTCGTCGTCATCGTCGACCAAAACGGCGGCCTTGGCCGGGCGGGCGGGTTTCGAAGCGGCGGGGGATTTCACCGTAATCATTTCCCCGCACTTGTTGCATTTGATGGTCTTGCCGATGAGGTTATCGGAAACGTTAAGTGCGACGTCACATCCGGGGCAGCGAATCGGAAAAGACATTGTTCGATACTCCTCGCCGGTCGGTTCGGGTCGACGGAAGAAAATCGTTGAGTCGATAGGGAATATCCTATCGCCCCACCGGCCGGGCCGCACGCCCAATTTCGCTTCTCATGTTTGAATCGGCCCCTGTTCCGGGTCCGGCCGTGACGGCATAATGGCGGGGTACGGGCGGTCCCGCCGCCCGGCGGTCACACTCCCTTCAGGACGTTGCCATGCCCACTGTCGTACGCCGCGGGCGAAGAATCGCCTTCGCGGCCCTTCTTTTGATCGGTTACCCCCTGGCGGCGGTCGACCCGAAGCCGGCGGACGCCGCGGTGCTCGGGCGGATGAAGAAGGACCTGTATTTTCTGGCGGGGCCGGAATGTGCCGGGCGGGCCAGTGGGGGTAAGGAGATCGAGAAGGCGACGGCGTACGTGGTGGCCGCGTTCAAGGAGGCGGGCCTGAAGCCGGCGGGGAAAGACGGCAGCTATATCCAACCCTTCATCGTGTACGGCCGGAGTGCACCGGGCTCGCCGACCTCGCTCAAACTCACCGGCTCGGACGGGCAGAATCTGATCCTGAAATACGGCGGTCAATTCATGGCCACCGGCCTGACCGGCACCGGCAAGGCCACCGCCGGGATCGTCTTTGCCGGGTACGGCCTGACCGCCGATTCGCCCGCTTACGACGATTACAAGGGCATCGACGCCAAGGGCAAGTTCGTTGTCGTGCTCCGCCGAACGCCGAAGTATGGCGAGGGGAGCAAGAACCCCTTCGGCCTCGATGGCGGGAAGTATGCCCCGCTCGTCTACAAACTGCAGAACGCCATCGACCACGGGGCTGCGGGCGTCATCTTTGTCAGCGACCGCTCCCTGGCCGAGTCCGACGACCCGCTGATGGAATATTTTGCTGCCGGCGGGGGCGGATCGAAAATCCCCGTGCTGCACATGAAACGGTACCTTCTGGACCACCTGCTCCGTGCGGTGCAGGAGAAGGGGTTGACCGACGTCGAGAAGGCGATCGACGCCGACCTGACGCCGCGGAGCCTCGACGTGACAGGGTGGACTGCGGCGTCGGAAGTGACGGTGAAGCGGAGCGAGATGCCGTGCAAGAACGTGGCCGGGTATCTGGACGGGAGCGGCCCGCTGGCCGACGAAACGATCGTGATCGGGGCGCACTACGACCACGTGGGTGACGGTCAGTTCGGCAGCCGGGACGGCGCCGCCGGGCGAGGCAAAATCCACTGGGGTGCCGACGACAACGCCTCGGGCACCACCGGCCTTATGGAACTCGCCCGCCGGTTCGGGGCCATGAAGGAACGCCAGGGCCGGCGGATCGTCTTCCTCGCCTTCTCGGCCGAGGAACGTGGACTGTTCGGGTCGATCGCCTATTGCAAGGAACCGCTCTTCCCGCTCGACAAAACCGTCTTCATGCTGAACATGGACATGATCGGCCGGTCGATCCCCGTCGAGGACGACGACAAGAAGATGAAAGACCGCCTGCTCGTCTGGGGCGTCGGCACCGGTGAAGGGTTCGAAAAACTGGTCAAGGAGGAGAACAAGCCGTTCGACTTCAAGCTGAGCACCCTGGCCGGCGGCACCGGGCCGAGCGATCACGACTCGTTCTACCGCAAAAAAATCCCGGTCCTGTTCTTCTACACCGGGTCGCACCCGGACTATCACCGCCCCACCGACACGCCGGAAAAGATCAACTACCCTGCCATGAAGAAAGTCATGGAGTTCGCCGAGGCGATCGCGACGCATTTCGCGATGGTGCCGGAGCGGCCGAAATACATTCAGGTGACGGAGCGGTGGCGGGACCCCACCGAGGACCGGACGCCGGCGGGGCAGGGCCGCGGCGGCAACGCCCCGACGCTCGGGTTCATGCCGGGGAACTACGAAGAAGTCGGCAAGGGCGTGCTGGTCGAGGCCCTGACGCCGGGCGGGGCGGCGGAGAAGGGCGGCGTCAAGCCGGGCGACCATATCATCGAGATCGCCGGCCAGTCGGTCAAGGACATCGGGGCGTACATGACCGTCATGGCGGGGCAGAAGGCGGGCAAGCAGATCGAGATCAAGGTGCTCCGCAAGGAAAAGGAAGAGAAGCTGAAGGTGACGCCGATGGCCCCGGGCCAGCGGTAAGCTGGTCGGGGCGTGAAGGTTGCCGGATCAGGCGTCCGGCAACCGCGCCGCGGCGGCGGGGTCGATCCGTTCCAGGGCGAGCCGGATGCTGACGCGGATGAGGCCGGACCGGGTGGGGAGGCGGTAAGCTTCCAGAAGAGCGGGTACGGCCTCGCGGGCGTCCGGGCCGATCTCGCCCAGACAATCGGCCGCAATCCAGCGGGCCACTTCGTCCGGCTGTAACAGAGAAGCAATCAGCGCCGAAACGACCCGGCTCGGCCGGTGGTCGATCCGCCACAACGCAAACGCCGCCTCGGACCGGACGCGGGGGTCGGCGTCGTACTGCGTCAGCGGGATCAGGGCGGGAATCGCGTCGCGGGCGTCCGGGCCCCATTCTCCTAGCTGGCGGGCCGCACCCAATCGCACGTCGTCCAACTCGTCGCGGAGTGCCGTCATCAGCGCGGGAACGTCCGTCTTGGTCCGCGGGCCGAGGAGGCTCAAAGCGTTCAGGCCGGCCGAGCGGACCTCTTCCGTCGCATCGGTCAGCACTTCCGTTTTCAGCAGGGCATGAACGGAGGCGACCGCGGCCTGGACTTGAGCGCCGACCCGGCCCAGAACAGTCATCAGTGCCGCGCGGTCGGCCGAATCCGCCGGGGCACGCATCGCCCCGGCCAGCCGACGCAAAAGCACCGACAGTCCCGCCGCCGCTTCGGACAGGGCCTCGATCGCCTCGCGGCGATTCGCCGGATCGGCCGCGGACAACTGGCCCAACCACTCGGCCACGGTCCGGCCGCGGATGCTCAACGTTTCGTCGACCGGTTTCACGGCGGCCCTCCCGGATGCGTGCGGGGTCGAGTCCCCGTACAGACTATGGCCGCGAATACGAGGTGCCACCCGTGTCAGGGTTGCGGCGTGCCACGACGAACAGCCGGCGAAACGGGAAAAGCACCTTCCCGTCCGGCCGTTTCGGAAAGGCCCGCTCGATTTCCGCGAGCAATTGCCGCTCGAACTCGGCCCGCTCGGCGTCGGCCAGGGCGGCGAGCGTGGGCCTCAACCCTGTGCCCCGGATCCAGTTCAAGACGGCGGTCGCGTCGGGCATGATGTGCTGATACTCGGTCACCCAGACGTCCACACTCGTTGCGAGCGGGGCGAGAATGTCGTAGTACGCCTCGGGCCGGTGAACGGTGAACGCATTCTTTCCGGTGGCGGGGGTTCCCTTCCAGCCCGGGCGGTCCGCGACGGTGGCGATGAGCCGATGGATCGGCGAATCGAAATGGGCCGGCATCTGGACCGCGAGCGCCCCGCCCGGCGCGACCTGGCGGTAGAGGTGCGGAATCGCCGTCGCGTGGTCGGGGATCCAGTGCAAGGTCGCGTTCGAGAAGACGACGTCGGCCGGTTCCGTCGCGGTCCAGGTCGCCGCGTCGCCGAGCACCCATTTGCCATTCGGGTCGGCCTTCGTCGCGGCCGCTATCATCTCGGGAGAGTTGTCCAGGCCGACCACCTCGGCCGCGGGCCACCGCCGCTTCAACACTGCCGTGCTATTCCCCGGCCCGCAACCGAGGTCGACGACGCGACGCGGTTCCGCCACGGCAACGCGGGCCACGAGGTCGAAGGACGGGCGGGTCCGCTCGTCGCCGAATTGCAGGTAGAGGTCGGGGTTCCAGGCGGTCATCCTGCGTTTCCTCCGGCCAGCCACCCGGTGCTCCAGGCGGCCTGGAAGTTGTAGCCGCCGATCCAGCCGTCGAGGTCGAGGACTTCGCCGGCGAGGAAGAGGCCGGGGTGTTTTTTACTTTGCATCGTGCGGGAATCGACTTCGGCGAGGGCGACGCCGCCGGCCGTCACTTCCGCCTTTTCGAACCCGAGCGTGCCGGCGAGGGGCACGACCAGCCGCTTGACCGCGGCGGCGAGTTTCAGCCGATCCACTTTACTCAGAGCCGCGGCCGTGCGGTCCGCGGGCAGCCCGCAGAGCAGGAGCAACTGGTCGCACAACCGCCGCGTGAGTTTGCGGGCCAGAACGCCGGCGAGGAGTTGTTTGCCCGACGCGGCCGATTCGACCCGCAGGAATTCGTCCACCGCCGATTCCGCTTCGCCGGGCAGGAAGTCAATTTCTAAAGCGAGCGATTGTGGCTTTGGGTGGCCGCTGACCGCCCGGCTGACGTCGAGGGGCGCGGGGCCGGTCAGGCCGAAGTGGGCGAAGAGCATCGACCCGGACCGCGACGTGAGAATTTTGGTCCCTTCCAACACTTTCAGGTTGATATGCGGAAGCGTGACGCCGCGGAGTTCGGCGACCCAAGGTGCTTTTACTTTAATCGGAACGAGGGCAGGGCGGGGCGAGACGATGGTATGGCCGAAGGCCGTGGCGAAAGCGTAGCCGTCGCCGGTGGTGCCGGAGCCGGGGTAGGATTTGCCGCCGGTGGTGACGACGACCGTCCCGCACGTGATCTTGCGACGGGGCGTTGTCACCGCGAAGCCGTCGGAGGTTGCCTCGAGATTTGTCCCCGGCTCCGTGAGGGCGAGCGTGCCCCCGCTGCGGTGGAATCGCCGCAGCAACGCGTCGAGCACGTCCACCGCCCGGTTGGACACCGGGAAGATTTTGCCCGTCTCTTCGACCTTGGTGGCGACGCCTTCGGCTTCGAAGAAGGCGACCGCGTCGTCAGGCCCGAACGCGGCGAGTGCGGAGTGGAGGAATTTGCCGTTGGGCCCGAAGGCCTCGACGATGCCGCGGGCGTCGCAGGCATGGGTGATGTTGCAGCGAGTGCCGCCGGACATGAGGATCTTCACGCCCGGCTTCTTCCCCTTTTCGAGGAGCAGCACTCGCCGGCCCCGCTCGGCCGCGCGAATCGCGGCGAGCAGCCCCGCCGCCCCGGCGCCGATGACGATTGCGTCCCAGTCCATGCGTTAAACGATACGAGCCAGTGCCGCTGGCAGCGGGGATTCGACGACGATCCGCTTGCCCGTGACCGGATGATCGAACGCGAGCCGGGTCGCGTGCAGGCCGAGCCGGTGCGCGGGATTGGTTTTCGCGCCGTAGGTTTCGTCGCCGATCACCGGGCAGCCCAGCCCCGCGAGGTGGACGCGAATCTGATGTTTGCGGCCGGTTTCGAGGATGACTTCGACGAGGGAATGTCTCGACCCCGACCGAATCGTGCGGTAGCGGCTGACCGCCCGTTTCGCCCCGGGCCGTAACCGCGGACTCGCCGTCACCCGCAGGGATTTGCCTTCCGTCAGGTAGTTTTCGATCCGACCTTCAGCCGGCCGGGGCACGCCTTCGACCACGGCCAGATAGACTTTTTCCACCCGATCCCACGCCCGTTGCAGCCGGTCGCGGATTTCCGGCGACCGGGCGAAGAGCAATAGGCCCGACGTCTCCCGGTCGAGGCGGTGCACGACCGCCGGCCGAGCGGGCCACACCGCGGCGAGTCGGCGGAACACCGTGTCCTCCTTTTCCGCAGCAGTCGCGACCGTGAGCAGTCCCGCGGGTTTGTCCACGACCCCCACCGCGTCATCTTCGTAAACGATCGGCACCGTCGGGTGCGGCTCCATTTGTCCGCCGATCGTCACGGCGTCGCCGGGGGCGAGGGCGAAATCGTGCCGGGTCACCGGTCGGCCGTTCACCCGCACCGCGCCGTGTTTCAACAGTTGCTTCACCCGGGTGCGGGGCGTCGGGGCGAGCGCGGTCAACAACCAGGGTAAGAGCGGCCCGGGCGAGACGGGTGTCGGCAACGGACGGCCGGGAATCGACGGCATGGCGAACCCCAACGGAGTTGGTCCCGCCCGTGTTGTACGGGATAAACTACCGGGATGGAGCCGCCCGAATACGACCCGGCGACCGCGTATCACGAGGCCGGGCACGCGGTGGTGGCCTTGGCCCTCGGCCGGCCGGTGCACCGCGTGACCGTCCTGCCCAACCGCGACCGGCTCGGCCAGTGCGAATTCCGCAAGGGACAATTCAAGCCGACCGACGACTGGCTCGAAACCGAAATCCTGATTGCCCTCGCCGGCCTGGCCGCCGAAGCCCGGTTCACCGACGCCTACGACCGCGACGCCGCGCACCGGGACCTGCGGCACGCCCGCCAAATCGCCTTGCAGCGGGCGACCGAACGTTCGCTCGACCGGTTCGAGCGGCGGATGCTGGCCAAGGTCGAACACCTGCTCGCCGACGAAGGACACTGGCGAGCCGTCGAAGCCATCGCGGCGGAACTCTTGAAACTCGGCACCATCAGCGGCCGGGCCGCAAGGCACCTGTTCGACCGGAGTACCGCCGTCGATTGACCCCACCCGCGCCGCCTGCAATTCCGCGACGCCCGAACCCGGCCCCCGGTAGCCCGCTCTTGTCGCACAGAAGCGGTCGTGCGAAGATATTGGCCACGGAGGGGTGGCAGAGCGGTTGAATGCACCGGTCTTGAAAACCGGAGACGTCGCAAGGCGTTCGCGGGTTCGAATCCCGCCCCCTCCGCTTGGTTTCCGGGAAATCGCCTACGTTTCCGAGTCTTTGCCTCGCTCTTCCACACTAACCGCCGTGGCGTTTCGCATTCTGCCGGTCGGGCGTTCGCTTACCCACCGGCCGCGTGCCGCCGGCACGAACGGGGTGATTGGTTCGTGGGCGTTAACCGCCTGGATTCGATCTTGTCGAATTCCGGCGTGCTTCGGCCGCCGCCTGCGCGGCGGAGCGATACCGGCCGAGGGATTTCAAGACGGCATCGGCGGCCCGGGCGTCGGCGTTCGACTCGCCGTTGTACCGCCGGACCAGGGCGTCGATCTCGCGTTCCCGTTCCGGCGCGCGGGGATAGCAGTCGCTGCCGTTCTGGCGTTCGGATTGGGTCTACTCGACCGGCGGGAACGAAACTGGGGAGAAAAGGAAATCCGTAGCCGAGTCGGCGTTAGATTTATCCGGCAGGGCCGTATAATG
Source organism: Fimbriiglobus sp. (assembly GCA_036493815.1). Classification (GTDB taxonomy): domain Bacteria; phylum Planctomycetota; class Planctomycetia; order Gemmatales; family Gemmataceae; genus DASXPC01. The sequence goes on from DASXPC010000307.1 coordinate 14,720, forward strand.
AAGGAGTCGTGCCTACGGTCTCTTCCCCGGGAGTTGGCATCATGTTTCCGTGGTGTGAAGCCGGTCCCGACGTGCGTGGGGAACTTTTACCGGTCAAATGGGCCGGGGTTCGGGTGAGTTCCCCGAGTTTCAAGCCCGGCACGCGGTGGGTTGTTTCGGGGCCGGTCGTGGCCGTTCAACCCACGGTGCGCACGTACTTTACCGAGTCGGGGCTGCAGCGGTTAAAGAAGTGGGCGGTGCTCGTACGCCGGTTCGACGGCACGCGGGAAGCATTCCACCTTGCCGATACGTGGGAAGAAGCCAAGCGATACGTCGAAAAGCGGTTGTATCTCGTGGACGACTTGACCTGCATGACCCGTCCGGTTTACCGCATCGGGCCGAACGAATTCGTGACGGAATACACGCCGCTCCGCACGAAGGTGCGGAAGGTGGTATCGGTTTCGGCCGATTGGTCCGACTACGGATACTTCCCGCCGCGCCGCCGTTAATCCGGCGGATCGGGACGATATCCCGGCTCGGGCTATCTACTTCTCCTTCCCTCCCACAATCGCATCGATCGATAGCGTGGCAGACGGGTGATAGGTCGGTCGAGCCTTCTTGTAGATGGCGACGGCCCGTGCCTTCCCGTCTCCGGTTTTGACCAATTCTTCGTACAGCGGTTGCAGAAACTTCCGCCGGCCCTGTTCGGTCAGGAACGATTCGAGCCTCGGATAAGCGGGGGCGTAATCGTTTTTCACGGCCAACAGCAGCCACTGGAAGAGCACTTCGGAATTGCCCGATGTGGTCAGGGAAAACGCGGCGTCGAGATCCTTCATTCTGTCGGTTCCGATTTTTGCGGGGACCGAGTCGAAGAAGTGCAGCCATTCCTGCGTGGACCATTTCTTCGCGGGCAGGTTCGCCGCTTCGGTTTTCCCCGCGAGGAAGTCCCGGGCCTGTGCCTCGATGGCAGCGAACGTCGGGGCCGTCGGGTTCGGAGCGCCGGCCGGGATGCCGGGCTGGTAGAGCCATTCGTCGACGTTGGCCTTTGCCCGCTGGGTTGGGTCGCCTTGCCGCAGAAGGTTTTCGTCGAGATATTTGGCGAACGTGGCGGTGGTGATGCTGTGAAAGGCGAAATGGGCGAAGTAGCTTTTCAGGAATTTATCGAACGCCTCGCGGCCGTAGACGCCTTCCAAATGTTTCAGGAATAGAGCACCTTTTTCATAAGGGACGTCCGAAAGGCCGCTGTCGGGCGAACGCCCTTTCAGATCGATGTGCAGGATCTGATCCGATTTCGGCAACTCGGCCAGTTCTTTGACAAGGGTCTGCTTCCCCAACACCGCCTCTTCGTCCGCCCGGGCTTTGCCGTACACTTCTTCCATGATTCGCCGCTCGATGTAGACGGTGAAGCCTTCGTTCAGCCAGAAATCGCGCCAGGTCGCGTTCGTAACCAGGTTGCCGGACCAGGAGTGGGCGAGTTCGTGGGCGGCCACGGAAACGAGGCTTTTATCCCCCGCGATGATGGTCGGCGAGAAGAAGGTGAGTCGGGGGTTTTCCATTCCGCCGAAGGGAAAGCTCGGCGGCATGACCAGCACGTCGTACCGACCCCACTGGTAGGGACCGTAGAGTTTCTCGCACGCCTTCACCATCGCTTCGAGGTCCGAGAATTCGCGGGCGGCCTTGTCCACGACCGAGGGCTCGGCGTAGACGCCGGTGCGGGGGCCGACCTTGCGGAAAGCGATGTCGCCGACGGCGAGGGCGAGCAGGTACGACGGAATCGGCTGATTCATTTCGAACGAGTATTCGCCGGTCCGTTTCTGTTCCGGGTCGTTGCCGGCACTCATGACGGCGAGCAGACCGGGCGGGGTCTTCACCGCCGCTTTGTACGTGAACCGCACGGCGGGCGTGTCCTGGCACGGCACCCAGCTCCGGGCGTCGATGGCTTCCGATTGCGTGAAGAGATAAGGCTTCTTCTTGCCGGCCGTCTGGGCCGGAGAGAGCCATTGCAGGGCGGAGGCGTTGGGGCTGGTCTTGTAATTCACGATGACCATCGTCGTGTTCGCCCGGATCGGGATCGTCAGCGATTGCCCGAGGATCGGATCGACCTTGCCCAGCACGAATTTCGCATCCACGGAGTCGTCGCCGGCGATTTCAGTCACGGATAATACTTTCAGGCCGCGAGTGTCGAGCACCAGAGGCTGCGTCTTGTCGGCCGAGACCCGTTCGATCGTGAGCATGGCGTCGCCCGTCAATACCCTGGTTTCAAAGTTCACGTCGAGTTGCAGGAATAAGCTCTTCACCCGCAGGTGCTCCGGGTTGGAGAACGAGTGCAGATCCTTTTCCGGGGCCGGGTCGGCGGCGAAAGTTGACGATGCCATGAGGCAAATCCCCAGAAGCGGAGCGGTGAAACGCGCGGCAATCATCGTCAGTTCTCCCGTGGTGTGCGGGGTTTAAGTTTACCGGAAGCGGGCGGCGGAACATCCGGCACGGGGGGAATTCTTGTTCCATACTTGGCTGAGGATGCCGCCGAAAACTTCTGCCCCACCGAGTTGGATTCGCCGCGTCGTCGGCGTCGTGGCTCTCTGCGCGGTGTTGGCAGGGGCTGCCTGGCAGGCGGTTCGGGTGGCGAAAACCGGTCCGGGGTGGATTCCGGTCGACTTCATGGCGTTTTGGACGGCGGGGAAGTTGCACGCCGAAGGCCGGAATCCGTACGATCAATCCGCGGTCCGTGCGGTGCAGACGGCCGAGGTGTCCGGCGTCGGCGAAGCGGTGATCATGTGGAACCCGCCTTGGGCCTTGGCGGTTTGTACTCCGTTCGGGCTGCTTTCGGTGCCTCTTGCGGCCTCGCTCTGGCTGCTGTTCCTCTTGGTTCTCGTCGTCGTGGCGGCGGACGTCCTCTGGCGGGTTTATGGCGGCAACCCCGCCCGGCGATATGTCTCCTGGCTTCTGGCCCTCACGCTTGCCCCGACGATTTACCTTTTCGCATACGGTCAACTGACGGCCGTGCCGCTCGTCGGCGTGGCCGGGTTTCTCGCCTGTGTGAAATCCAAGCGGTTCTTCTGGGCCGGGGTCTTCGGCGGACTCACCGCCTCGAAGCCGCACTTGTTTTCCCTCTTCGCACTCGGCCTGCTCTTTGAGGCGGTCCGTAACCGGGACGGGCGGAAAGTACTGCTGGGGGGATTGTGCCTGGGCGTTGCCGCCACGATATTAGTTTCTCTGCCGAACCCGCACGTCTGGTCCGATTACTGGGCCGCCACCCGGGGCCCCGGGAGCGACATTCACCGCAGCCTCGGCGAATGGAAGCCGCCGCTCGTCGGATGGTATTTGAGGCAGTTCGTGCCGGGGCAGCCGTTCGCGGTGCAGTTCGTGCCGCTCGCAATCGCTGCGGTCGGCTTTTCGATCGTCTGGCGGAAGAAACGGGCGTCGTGGAACTGGCGCGAAGCGATGCCCTGGGTGATGGGCGGTTCCCTTCTTGCGGCACCTTACGGTGCTTGGGCGCACGACGGCATCCTGTTGCTCGTCCCGATTCTCGCCGTCGCGGCGCGGTTCGACCCGGGTTCGCCGCGGTCCCGGCTCGGCCTGCTGGTTTACTTGCTGGCAAACGTCGCGGGGTATGTGACCTACCTGATGCACGCCTACGGCGAGACCTACGTCTGGTTGAACCCGACGATCCTATTCGCATGCTGGCTCGGCTCCCGAAGGGTGGGGCGTCTGACGGCCCACGTAACCGCCGGGAATTCTCCGACCCGCCGGTGGGTCGGCGCGACCAAAGTGACGCTTGACCCCGCCGACACGACTTCGCCCGAAGGGGTTCTGCGATGACCGACCGACGGGCCAAACTCCGCATCGGTGCCGGTCTCGCCGTCATGGCCGCATTGCTCGGCTGGTCGCTCGTGCGGATGTCCACCGACCCCTCGGCCCTGCCGATCCGCGACTTCGTCGAATACTACTCCGCGGGCCGGGTCTTCCTCGACGGCGGCAATCCGTACTCGGGCCCGGAACTGGTGGAAGTCCAACGCCGCGTGCTGAACCGGCCCGACCTCGACGACGCGACGATGATGTGGAATCCGCCGTGGACGCTCACGCTCGTCGCCCCGTTCGCCGTCCTTCCCGTAGGCGTCGCGCACAAGGCGTGGATGCTGGGCCAACTGTTATGCGTATTCGGGTCCGTGTGGATGTTGTGGCGGGTTTATGGTGGGGCACCGGAGAAGCTATGGGTCGCGTGGGGCGTGGCCGCCACGTTCGCGCCCGTCGCTTTCGTCGTCTGGTGGGGGCAGATCGGCGGCCTCGTGCTGCTCGGCCTGGCCGGGTACCTGTTCCACATCACCCGGGGACGGCCATTCATCGCCGGGTTGTTCGCGGCACTGACCGCCATTAAGCCGCATTTGCTTTTCGCGTTCGGACTCGTGCTCGTGCTGGAAGCAATGACGTCGAACCGGGGTCGGAAAGTCGTCTTGGCCGGGGCCGTGGCGGTCGCCGTGGCGGCCGTCGCCGCGTGGGTCATTCACCCGGCCATTTACGAGCTCTACCGCCACGCCGACTGGGAAGCGTCGTCGTCCGTCAACGTGTCGCCGAAAGACTGGATTCAGCCGAACGCGAGCTACTGGCTGCGGGTCGCCGTGGACCGCGACCGGTTCGGGATTCAATTCCTTCCGACGGCGGTCGCGGCGATCGGCGTGTGCGTCTATTGGGCCCGCAAGCGGCGGGCGTGGGACTGGCCGGCCGAACTGCCCCGACTCGTCTTCGTCTCCACTCTCGCGGCCGCGTACGGGGCCTGGATGTTCGACCTCGTCGTCCTCCTCGTGCCGGTCGTCCAGGCGGTAGCGGACCTGACGCGCCAAGGCCACGCCCGCGCCAATCGAACGATCGGTCTGCTTTACCTGGCGATCCTGTTCGCGGGTGCGCTGGTCCCGATGATGCTTCAAAAATACCTCTCGAATGTCGGGTTCGGATTGCATTCCTACTTCTGGTTCGCCCCGGCGGTTTTGGCCTTCTCCGTCGCCGCCCGTCGGGTCGGCCGCCCGTACAATGCCCCTCGCGAGTCCCCGTCCGGGACTATCGGGAGGGCTTCTGCATGGCGGACGCCGGCAACAGCACCAGGCATCGGGTCGTAATTGTCGGAGGCGGGTTCGGCGGTATGCTCTGCGCCCAAGGACTGAAGACCGCCCAAGCGGACGTCACCCTCATCGACCGTCGCAACTTTCACCTGTTTCAGCCGCTTCTCTATCAGGTCGCCACCGGCGGCCTCTCGCCGGCGAATATCGCCGCCCCGCTCCGGTCCGTCCTCAAATACCAGGCGAACACGCGGGTTCTCCTCGGCGACGTCACCGATATCGACGTGGCGGGGAAAGCCGTCGTCCTGTCGGACGGCTCGCGCGTGCCGTTCGATTCGCTCGTGCTCGCCACCGGGTCCACGCACCATTACTTCGGCAAGGACGCGGAGTGGGGGCCGATCGCCCCGGGGCTGAAAACGGTCGAAGACGCGACGGAAATCCGGCGAAAGATTCTCGCTGCGTTCGAGAAGGCCGAGAAGGAGCCGGATGCCTCAGTCCGCGGCCGGTTGCTCACGTTCGTGGTCATCGGCGGCGGGCCGACCGGAGTGGAAATGGCCGGGGCCATAAGCGAACTCTCCCGGGAGACGCTCAAACGGGATTTCCGTGCGATCCACCCCGGTGCGGCCCGGGTGGTGTTGGTGGAGGGGCAGACGCGGGTGCTGCCGACGTTTCACGAAAAGCTGTCGGCGAAAGCCGGGAAGGCGTTGGGGGAAATGGGGGTTGAGGTCTGGTTTGACTGCCACGTTACCGAAGTCACGCCGGACCACGTTACGGTCACGCCGGACAAGGGGGCGGAGCCGAAGCGGATCGATACGGAGACGGTGATCTGGGCGGCCGGGGTGAAGGCGTCGCCGCTCGGGAAGATTCTGGCCGAGCGGCTCGGGGCCGGGGTGGTAGCGGACAAGGGTGGGCGGGTGCCGGTCGGTCCGGACTGCACCGTGGCGGGGCACCCGGAAATCTTCGTGATCGGGGACCTGGCGTCGCAGGTCGGGGCCGGGGGTAAGCCGCAACCCGGCGTCGCCCCGGTGGCGATGCAGCAAGGCCGATACGTCGCCGAGGCGATCAAACGCCGGGTCAAGGGGCTGGCGCCCCAGGCGGCTTTCCGTTATTGGGACAAGGGGAGCCTGGCGACCATCGGCCGGTCGCGGGCGGTCATGGAATCCGGCCGAATCCGCCTCTGGGGCTACCCCGCCTGGCTCGGCTGGCTGTTCATTCACATCATGTACCTGGCCCGGTTCGAAAACCGGGTCCTCGTGTTGTTTCAGTGGTTCTGGAACTACGTCACCCGGAACCGGGCGGCCCGGCTGATCACGGGGGAGAAGTCGGAACGTCTGCGGAAGCAGCAATCCGATTAGCCGCGCGATACGGATGACCGCGAAAAACCCGCCGCACCAATCCTCAATTCCGCTACGGATTCCGCAGGTTCTCCGCTCGACCGTGCTTGAGAGGGGGGACCGTGCCGGATAGGCTGACGGGATAAGGCCGGCCGTGCTGCCGCCGGCCGATGTTCCCGAGAGGCCCCTTTCATGTTTCGTTCCCTCGTCGTCCTGGCCCTGTCGGCCGGGTCCGCTGTGGCTCAACCCGGTAAGTCGGACGACCCGGCCAAGAAGTATCCCGATTTCGCCACCGTCACGAAAGGGGCCAAGCAAACCGAAGGCCTCTTTTCGCTCTATCTGAAGGACGACCACCTCTACGCCGAAATCCTGCCCCATCAGTTCGAGCGGCCGTACCTGTTCGCCGCGGCGATCGCCAAGGGGGCCGGCGTCGGCGGCACCACGCTCCTCGGCGACGAATCCTGGGTGCTGTACTTCAAGAAGGGCGTGGACAAGGTCTACCTGTGCCGAAAGAACACCCGGTTCCGGGCGAAATCGGGCACCCCCGCCGGTAAAGCGACCGACACCACCTATTCCGATTCCGTGCTCCTGGCCCTGCCGATCAAGACGCTCAACCCGATGAAGGCGAGCACCGTCATCGATCTGAACCAGATCTTTTTCAGCGACTTCGCCCAGCTCGGCATCGGGGCGCTCGACTCGTCGCGGACGACCTGGCACAAGGTGAAGGAGTTCAAGCGGAACGCCGAGCTGGAAGTCGCGGCGACGTTCACCGGCCGCGGTGCCGCCGGCGGGGACGACGTGATCGACGACCGCGGCGTCTCGCTCGTCCTGCACTACTCGCTGATCGAAATGCCCGAACCCGGATATACCCCGCGGCTCGCGGACGACCGCGTCGGCCATTTCATCAGCGTCGTCAAGGATTTCAACGCCGCCGAATCCAACGAAACCGCCTTCGTCCGCTACGTCAATCGCTGGCGGCTCGAACGGGCCGACGGCTCCGCCTGGAAGCCGGGCGCCAAACTCCAGCCGCCCAAAAAGAAGATCGTTTTCTGGATCGAGAACAGCGTGCCGGACGAATTCCGCGCCGCCGTGCGGGAGGGCATCCTCGAATGGAACAAGGCGTTCGAGAAGATCGGCTTTCGCAACGCCATCGAAGTCCGGCAGCAGGAAGACGAAGACTTCGATCCGGAAGACGTCACCTACGCCACGTTCCGCTGGGTGACCAACGAGCAGTCGTTCGCCATCGGGCCGAGCCGGGTCAACCCGCTGACCGGTGAAATCTTCGACGCCGACGTCCTGTTCGACGCCAGCATGGTGCGGTTCGAGAAGCTCAATTTCCGCGTTTTGCGAAACTCGAAAGGGCAGATGTTCGAACCGGCGAGCGAGATCGAGGCGGGCCGCCGCGGCTGGTTCTTGCCGAGCGATCCGCTCTCCCGCCTCCGCGGCGGACGGAACGACCGCGTCGATCCGGACGCGGTCGAGCTGGATGCGAACCTGGCCCGTCGTCTGAAGTCGCTGCGATACGGGTACTGTCAGTGCGCTTCATTCAAGACGAGCGAACTGGCCCTCGCGGTGATGGCCCGGTCCGTGGCCGACGGCACCAAAGGCGGCTTCAAAATCCCCGAGGAATTGCTGCAACAGGCGGTCAAAGAAACCGTCATGCACGAAATCGGCCACACCCTCGGCCTGCGGCACAACTTCAAGGCGAGCACCATGCTCCCCAACGACAAACTCCATGACACGGCCCTCACCGCCAACGGACTGGTCGGCTCGGTCATGGACTACAACCCCGCCAACATCGCCCCGAAGGGGACCAAGCAGGGCTACTACTTTACGCCCACCATCGGGCCGTACGACTACTGGGCGATCGAGTATGCGTACTCCCCGGGCGCGACCGAAGACGAATTAAAGAAAATCGCATCCCGGGCCGCGGAACCGAACCTGAGCTACGGCACGGACGAGGACCTCTTCACCACCGCCGACCCGCTGGTGAACCAGTGGGACCTCGGCAACGATCCGCTGGCATTCGCCCGGGACCGGATCGCGGTGACTCGGGAATTGATGCCGAAGTTGGCGGACACGGTCGTGGAATCCGGCGAAGGGTACCAGCGTACGCGGACGGCGTTCCAACGGCTGCTCGGGCAGTACGGCAATGCGGCCGCCCTCGCCGGGCGGTTCGTCGGCGGGGAGGCCATGTACCGCGACCACAAGGGGGACAAGGATGCCCGGGATCCGTTCGTGCCGGTGTCCGCGGCCAAGCAGCGGGATGCCCTCAAATACCTGCAGGAAGCCGTGCTCACGGACAAGCCGTTCGACTTCCCGCCGGAACTGCTTCGCAAGCTGGCGGCCGACCGGTGGATGCACTGGGGGAACGAAAATACGTTCCGCCGGGTCGATTTCGATTTGAACGGCCGGGTGCTGGCGGTGCAGCAGGTGGCCCTGCGGGCTCTGTTCAACCCGGCCACGCTGAAGCGGATTCAGGAAAACGCGTTGAAGGCGGCCAAGGGGGACAAGCCGCTGACGCTGGCCGAGGTATTCCGCGCATCGACCGACAGCATTTTCGCCGACCTGGCCGGGGACGGGGCCAAGTCGTCGGTGATTCGACGCAACCTGCAGCGGGCGTATCTGACGAGACTGTCGGCCATGGTCCTCGGGCCGAAAGCCGATTCGTTTGCGGTACCGGTGACGGCCGACGCCCGCAGCTTGGCCCGGATGCACTTGAAGGACGTGGCGAAGAAAGTGGACGCCGCACTCAAGAACGGCAAACTCGACGACACCAACCGGGCGCACCTGGAAGAAGTAAAGGAGCAGATCGCCAAGGTGCTGGCGGCGTCGATGACAGTGGGGGAATTTTAACCATCCATCTTTTCGCCGCGAGTCGGAGCCGAGCGCGGAGCGCTCCACTCCGACCCGCGGCGGAACGAAAATAGGGTTGACGCTCCTCCCCGAACCCGCTTCCCTTCCGAAATTGCTTCCGAGGAAACGTCCCGGACTCGTTTCAGCTTGTCTTCCCAGCGAAACTCCTCGCCCACCCGTTTTCGGCCCGCGGCCCCCATCGCATCGCGCGTAGCTGAGTTCCGAATCAATTCCGCCATGCACTCGGCCAGTTTTTCCACATTCCCACATGGGGCCAATCGGCCGTCGATTCCGTCGCGGATCAAATCCGCCGGCCCGCCGGCCCGATACGCCACCACCGGTTTCCCGTTCGCCCATGCTTCGAGAAGAACCAGGCCGAACGAATCCGAACGCGACGGCAATGCGAACAGGTCGATCCCGGCAAAGAAGTCCCGCTTCTCCGATTCGCTCAGAACGCCGAGTCGGGTGAAGCGGTGCTTCGGGCCGTAAGACTCCCAGAAGATCTTGAAGTTCGCCATCTCCGGCCCCGCCAGAACGACGCGACAATCGACGCCCATCCGCTCCACAGCCTTCAGGAGATCGACCGTCCCCTTCTCGACACTGTTATTTGCGAGGTGGCCGATCGCCACTTCATTCGGCGAGGCGTTCCACCGCGACCGGGCCGCTTCGCGATTGCCGCCAGTGCATTCCGCGGGTTCGACGCCTAGCCCTTGTAGCACGACTTTGCGTTCGGGAACACCAAGTTCGATCGCCATCTCCCGCTCACTCGGAGTCTGCACGAACACCCGGTCGGCTTGCCGCAACAGCCAGCGGAGCGGGCGGAAGGTGTACTGCTTTCGCGTTCGGTCGTGCGGGTCCGTCGGGTCGCCGAGGTGCAGGAACGGCGACAACAGGAACGGTACGCCGCGTCGCCTCGCCAGATTCAATCCACAGAGGATCGGGAACGCATACGGAAATGCGGTGGCATGCACCGCGTCGAGCGGGCCGTCGTATCGCTTCACCGCGCGCCACATCCCGGGGCAGATCGGGTTGCAGGGAAGGGTAACGGCCTGCCACGCGGGGAAGGGGAGGAGCGACGCGGCTTTGAGGATGTAGCGTCGGCCGGGGAAGCGAAGGGGCAGGAAGCGGAGTACACCCGATCGGTTTGCCGATTGCGGTAATTCTTTCTTCCCCTTCTTCCAGAACGCTTCCAGATCGATGGCCGTCGTCGTCCAGACGTTCACGGTATCGCCGCGACCCACCAGATATTCGCCGAGCCTTGCGAAGTAGGCCTCCGAGCCGCCGAGGGCGGGGGGGAATCGCTGGACGAAGTGGGCGAGGTGCATGGGCCGTCCGTGGCGACGCGTGCTAATCGAGTCCTTATTGTATACGATGGAACTTCGGCCGGAAGCCGAACTTGAAAAGGAGCACCCACGCCGATGATCCGCATTTCGAAGCTCGCCGATTCCGTGCAGCCGTCCGCCACGCTGGCCGCGGGGGCGAAAGCCCGGCAATTGCGGGCCGCGGGCGTAAACGTGTTCGACTTCAGCCTCGGCGAGCCGGACTTCCCGACGCCGAAGCACATTTGCGACGCGGCCAACGCGGCGATGGCCGCCGGGCACACCCACTACACACCCGCCGGCGGCACCGCGGAACTGAAAGCGTGCATCGCCCGGTGGTACGGCCGGATGCACGGCCTGGACGTCAAAGCCGAAAACGTGCTCGTCTCGAACGGGGCCAAGCATTCGATCCACAACGCCCTCGCCGCCACCGTCGGCCCCGGCGACGAAGTCGTCATTCCCACGCCCTACTGGGTCAGCTATTCCGACCTCGTGCAGATGACCGGGGCCAAGCCGGTGCTCGTCACGACGAACCTCGCGAGCGGGTTCAAGATGACGCCGGATCAGTTGAAGGCCGCGATCTCGCCCCGCACGCGGTTGCTCATGCTCAATTCGCCGTGCAACCCCACCGGCACCGTTTACACCCGGGCCGAGCTCGAAGCCCTGGCCGACGTGATGTCGCAGACGGACGCCGCGATCCTGAGCGACGAAATTTACGAGCAACTCACGTTCGGAAATGCCAAGCCGACCTGCTTTGCCACACTCCGGCCCGCGTTGAAGGACCGCACAATCACCATTAGCGGGGCCTCGAAAAGTTATGCCATGACCGGCTGGCGGATGGGGTGGACCGTCGCCCCGACGCCGCTCATCAAGGGCATGGACAACATTCAGAGCCAGGAAACGAGCTGCCCGTCCAGTGTCAGCCAGATGGCACTGATTGCCGCATTGGAAGGGCCGCAGGAGTGTGTCGCCGAGATGCGGGCCGAGTTCGCCGCGAGGCGGGACCTCGTCACCGGCATGCTCGCGAAGATGCCCGGTGTGAAGTACCCGGTTCCCGAAGGGGCGTTCTACGCCTTTTTCGACGTCTCCGCGTACTTCGGCAAGACGTTCGGCAGCGCGACGCCGAAAGATTCGCTCGGCTTCTGCTCGGCCCTCCTGGAGCAAGCCCACGTGAACCTGGTCCCGGGCGCGGCGTTCGGGGCCGAGGGATTCGTGCGGATGTCGTTCGCCACGGGGCGGGATACGATTACCGCCGGACTGAACCGGCTCGGGGAATGGCTGGCATCAAGCAAGTAAGTGTTTTTACCGCAGAGCACGCGGAAGAATTCATTTTGTTGAATGGGATTTCCTCTGCGGTCACTGCGGTGAAACTGCTTTGAGGGCACCATGAACGTGCTCTATCTGACCGAGGCCGACGTTCGCGGCCTTCTGACGATGGACCTCGCGTTGGAGGCGGTCGAAGCCGCGTTCCGCAAGATCTCCCTCGACGAAGCGGTGAACGTCCCCCGGCAACGCTGCCAGACCGACCACGTCGTGCTGCACGTCCTTCCCGCCGCGGCCAAGACGCTCGGGGCGATCGGGTTCAAGGTCTACACCACCGGCTGGTTCCCCGCCACGTTCCACGTCCACCTGTTCGACCCGAAGCACGGCGGGCCGGTCGCGATCCTCGAAGCCGATTTTCTGGGGCAGGTACGCACCGGCGCCGCGACCGGCGTGGCGACGAAAAAGCTCGCCCGGGCGGATGCCGCGACGGTCGGCGTCATCGGTTCCGGCAAGCAGGCCCGCACCCAGCTCGAAGCCGTTTGCAAGGTGCGGAAGATTTCCAAAGCCAGCGTCTATTCCCGCGACCCGACGAAGCGGGCCGCGTTCGCCGCGGAATCGGCGAAGGCCTTCGGCGTCGACGTGGTCCCAGTCGATTCGGCCGAGGCCGCGGTGCGGGACCACGACGTCGTCTGCACGATCACCAACAGCCGCGACCCGGTGCTGAAGGGGGAATGGCTCGCCCCCGGCACGCACGTGAACCTGGCCGGGTCGAACTTCCTGGCGAAGGCCGAGGCCGACGCGGAGGTTTTTCGCCGGGCCAGGCTGGTGACGGTCGACAGCAAGGAGCAGGCGAAGGCCGAGGCCGGCGACTTCGTCGCCGCGATGCGGGAGAACGCGTTGCAATGGTCGGACGTCAAAGACTTCGCCCACGTGCTGGTCGGCCGCTACCCGGGCCGGGAGTCGAAGGACGACATTACCGTGTTCAAGTCGCTGGGGCTGGGGATCGAAGATATTGCGGTGGCGGTGCGAGTGGTCGAACTAGCGAACAACAAAGGGATCGGCAGAAAGATGTTGTGAATTCCTACGCCCGTTTTTCCGGTGTCGATGATCGAATCGCGACGGTGCACGCTCGAAGTAGTTGCTCGCCTTCCATCGAGTCGATGGAAAAAGACATTTGGC
>DASXPC010000308.1:0-7796 GCA_036493815.1 Fimbriiglobus sp.
CAGATCATCCGCACCGAAAACGGTTCCTCGCGGATCGCAACCCGGACGATTTCCGGCGGGTAGAGCTTACCGTTCACCCGTTCCTGCTTGTGGAGCACGGCGCGAAACCCGCGGACTTCCTGCTTGTACCGGCGGACGCAGGATTCGAGCAGGCCGGACGGGTCGTTCCGGGCTAGATCGAGGAATTCTTTGGGCGAGGGGAGCCGGCCTTCCCTGGCAACTCGGCTGGTTGGGTCGGTTGCGACCGGCGGGGCGCTTTCGGGACCGCGGGGGGCCGCCAAGGCGCAAACCGCCGCGACGCCCGATAAGAGCAAACCTTTCACCACCATTGGGGGGCACCTGCGTCTCACGGGCCGAAGTGTATACCCGAACGGGTTTCTATTCCAGATCGCCCTTTGGTGGGGGACATCTGAAGGCGAATTCGCCGGGGTGTGGGAATCGTCATGAATTGGCGCGGGCAATCAGTTCGACCGTTGCGGCAGCCGGGCCGGCCGGGCTGCCGAAAATACTGGTACCGGCGACCAGAACGGTCGCCCCGGCCTTGGTAGCTGATGGGGCGGTCCGCAGGTCGATTCCGCCGTCCACTTCCAGTTCGCACGCCGGGTTGTGCCGGTCGATCAGCGTGCGGAGTCGGCCGATCCGGGTCGTGCTGTCCGGAATGTACGCCTGCCCGCCGAACCCGGGGAAAACGGTCATACAAAGGGCGAGGTCGATATCGGGCAAGTACGACTCGATCCGCTCGACCGGATGGTCCGGATTGAACGCAAGGCCCACTTTCTTGCCCAACCCGCGTATGTGACGGATCAGTTCGAGCGGGTTCGACTCGACTTCCAGGTGGAAGATCAGGGTATCCGCCCCGGCCGATACAAACCCCTCGACGAATTTGGCCGGTTCCTCGACCATCAGGTGGACTTCGAGCGGCACGGTCGTCACCGGCCGAAGTCCCTTCACCACGACCGAGCCCATGCTCAGATTCGGCACGAAATGTCCGTCCATCACGTCCACGTGAATCCGGTCCGCCCCGCCGGCCACGACTGCTTCGACGAGTTCGCCCAGCCGGGAAAAATCCGCGGCGAGGATGGAGGGGGCAATGACGGCGGGCATGGGGCACCAAATAGTAGGGAATGACCCCGTCATTTTACCAACCAGTTCTAATATGAACGATCTCGAAAAGAGGCAGGCGCTTGGCAGCGACGAGTGAACTTTCGAGAAGGGTGAAATTCAGTTTCATTCGATACTAGGAATGACTTCTCCACCGGCTCGAGTCGACAATTGCTTCATGACGGGTTCGACACTATATCGAAGAAACGTTACCCGACCATCGGCAAAGGCGAAGTTTGCCCCTCCCGAGTGTAGACTCCAGAATCGAAAGGCTTGACACGGGTCGTTTATTTGACCGCTTCCCGAACCATACGAATAGGGTCCGAATGGGCATTGCGGGTAGGGATTCGTTCGGCCGACGGTTTCCACAACTCCCAACTGCGAATCGAGTGTACCTCGTCCGTCGGAACCGGCACCCGCATACCACCACCCGAACCGTAGGTCCGAACTCGGTGGGCGCTCTCCAAGGAATAGGGTATTGGAGGCCCCGTCGCGAATGTCTGCAATACGTACGCGTGAATCGGGAAACAGGACACCGTCCCGCAACCGCGAAGTCGTACCATTGATCCCAAGGTAAGATGATAGGGACACCCGCAAGGTGCCGCCTTGGATCAACGGAACGTCCCATGCCGAAGCGAGACGGCCATCGGCGGGACAAGAGTACACCGAAAGGACGACAGGCCGTATGGAATGATCGTGTCCTCCAAATAATTGAAATGGATCGCGATTCAACCCGTAATCGGATTCGGCCGTTCTCCAATACGGCTCCATCTCCAAATTGGGGAGGATTCGCCCTCTCCAACTGAGATACGGGTAGCGATTGGCGGTCCGGTTCGTCTCGGTTCCGGGCGGAAAATGACCGTCGATATCGTGGGTCATATGGAGGGCCAAGGCGAGTTGCTTCACCCGGTTGGCGCACGAGACTTTCGCCGCTGCCGATCTGACCTTTTGCACGGCGGAAAGGACCAAACCGGCAAGCACGCCGATGATAGCAATAGCGACGAGGAGTTCGATGAGGGTATAGGCCACTCGACCGGGACGCATGGCAACACACCTAGGTCATACGGACCTTCGATCGTCGCCGGACTAAGACACCGACGGCCGCGAGTGAAGTACCACCTGCCAAGGCGGCGTACGGCCAACGGATGCCGGACGATACACTCACCGGCACGGGTTCTCGCCCATCCTTCGGATGGGGACCCGGATTGGAGGGGGGTTGAATTCGGCCGTCTTTCCAAAAGCCGCTCTGTTGCCCTCTTGGCAGAGTCAGGTGAGTGCCTTCTTGGATCCCGACGCCTTGTCGAGTGAATACCGAAGCCGGAATTTTTTCGTTGATGGATATGTCGCTCAGGTCGACCTCCTCGCGCATGGTCACGCGGCCGCCCGAAGTGCTATCCGACACGACCTTCGTCGGAAACCAAAGCCCCGAGTCGTGTTTTTGGAAACCAGTCGAGACGGTCGAATAGACCCATTCGGCTTTTCCCTCTCCGCCGCGGATTTGGATGGCCTCGACGTTGTAGCCATAGTCCGGGGCAATCGTAACGTGATATTTCGTAACAGTCTTTCCGTCTTCGGAAGACCAACTAATCTCGTAGACTTTGCGACCATCTTTGTTCACGACAGCCATTTGGGCCTGGTCGCGCGATTTCGTTAGCGCCAGAGCGAACGCGTCGTAAGAACTGTGTCTTCCGAGGAGCAGTTCACCTACTAAGTATCCGATATTCCTAGGGTCGATGGCGGCATAGAGACTGTCGCGTGTCGTTTGTTGCGTCGGTCGAAAAAAGGCACCCAAATTTCTCTTTTCCACGTATTCCAGTGACCAATCGTTCCGCTCACACCCGATCACGTGTACGACCCGCACTCCCGGGTACGGACCGCTCGAATACGTGCGATCCCCACGCAGTTTGGACCCGTCGGCCCACAGTTTCCAAACGTACGTCGTGTCACCGGGCGGCCCGCCGGATTTGTGGAAGAGACGGCCGGTCGCCGTCAGTGAAATGCTCTCGATTTTCCGCCGGGCATCGAGAGCCTTGGCCTCGACGCCCGGCAGATCGGGCGCGGGACTGTCAACGGGTGGGGCAAATAGCCCGAATAAGATTAATGGGTACATGGGTTTAGTCCAGGCAATTAGTAACAGTCGTCCGCCATGACACAGTTGTTCGAGTTTACGTACACGGCATGCGTCGGCTCAATTTTAATGGCTCCTCGAACGCACTTGGGAGTTGAATTTGGGTTCCACGAGCAATCGTCAATCTTCCCGCCAAGAATATCGGGTGACGGACGCGCCCCCGGCTCTGCGCCGAATTCCATGCGACTTTCACGATCGTGCTTTCACCGGGTGCGAGGTTCTTCTTTTCAATGGTTGCAGTTTGGCAACTACAACCGGTCTGAGGCTCCAGCAATTCAACGGGTTTTAGGAATTGATTCGTGAGTTGGAACGATGCGACACGTGCTTCCATTTGTCCTAGAGTACCGAAATCGTATTCGGTCCGGTCAAACGATAGCCTTTCATCCACCGTGGCCTGAGATGTCGTCGGCCGTGTCGATAAATACGCGAATCCTGCCGAACAGGCGGCAAATAAAGTGAACCAAGTCCACCAAGGAGTCCGTTTCACGAGTCGCCCTCCATCTTCGCACTTACGCAGAGGTAGAGGCATTTCGGATTGTTACGAGGAGTTATGTGCATACAACTGAAAAAAAAATGATTTCTGACAGATTTCATAAACTAAATTCGACAATCTGACGAATATACAACTGTAACGGCACTCTCCTTCGTTTGCATGTCCAATCATCCAGAGAACTTACGAAAAACTCTATCCACTCAGACCCAACCCCAAATCCACCTTCAAATCCTCGACGTCCTCGATCCCGACGCTGAGGCGGATCAGGCCGTCATCCACGCCGCGGGCTTCGCGGATTTCCTTCGGAATGCTCGCGTGCGTCATGCTCACCGGATGACAGACGAGGGACTCGACGCCGCCGAGGCTCTCGGCGAGGCTGAACAGTTTCGTCCGGCCGAGAAACCGCCTGGTCGCATCCGTCCCGCCTTTAAGTTTGAAAGAGATCATCCCGCCGAACGCCTTCATTTGTTTCGCGGCGATGGCGTGGCCGGGGTGGTCCTTGAACCCGGGGTAATAAACCTTGTCCACCTGCGGTTGGGCTTTCAACCATTCGGCCAGCGACACCGCATTGGCACAGTGCCGATCCATCCGCACGGCGAGCGTCTTCAGGCCGCGGAGGGTGAGGTAGCAGTCGAACGGCCCGGGCACGCCGCCGGCTGCATTCTGGTAGAACTGTATGGGCGTCAGCAAATCTTTCGAACCGATCGCGGCCCCGCCGACCACGTCCGAGTGGCCGCCGAGATATTTCGTCGTGCTATGGACGACGAGATCCGCCCCGAGTTTCAGGGGTTGCTGGAGGTAGGGAGATGCGAAGGTGTTATCGACCGCGAGCAAGGCCCCGGCTTTGTGCGCCACGTCGGCAATCGCCGCGATGTCCACGAGTTGCAGCAGGGGGTTGGTCGGCGTCTCGATCCAGACGAGCCGGGTCTTTCCGGTGAGAATTTCCCGGAATCCGGCCGGGGAACTGTCTTCGGTATACCGGGCGACGAGGCCCCAGGGTTTGAACACCCGCTCGATCAGGCGGTAGGTTCCGCCGTACATGTCGCCGGCGGCGGCGACCTCATCCCCGGGCTTCAACAGCCCGCCGAACACGGCCGCGGTCGCCGCAAGACCGGACGCGAACGCCAGCCCCTTCTCCCCGCCTTCCAGTGCCGCCAGACAGGTTTCGAGGGCCGTTCGCGTCGGGTTCCCGCTCCGCGAATATTCGTACCCTTTGTGCTGGCCGATGCCGGCCTGGGTGTACGTGCTCGTCGCATAGATCGGGACGACCGTCGCCCCGGTGGTCGGGTCCGCGTCCTGCCCGGCGTGGATCGCCCGGGTGGAAAAGCCGGTCAAGAGTGAATCAATCACCGTGCACCTCGTTATAACGATGGGTCCCGCATCCCCCGGGCACAAACTGTTAGAGTACTGAATTGGAAGTTCGTCGATAAAGAGCCTCGCACGAATTAAGCGGCATACGCGATCCGTCGCTTACTTCGTGCGCGGCTCCTCTGAAACGCATTTACGACTCACCACTCTAGTGTGAACGATCCCCCCGGCGGTTTGGAACGGCCACCCGAACTCGCGCGTCGGGCACCGATCGGTCCGGGGGCAGTCTACGGAATACCACGACCAGGAAGAGGGATAACAGGGCCGCGAAAAAACACCAGACGGACGCGAACGCGTAGTGGAAGACGAGGGCGGCGACGATGGCCGACCCGGAGAGTAGCCCGGCCCCGAGCCAGCCGAAGCCGATTCCACTCCGCCCGAAGGCCAACGGTACGACAATCGTGACCAGGTATGCCACCCGGACCCAGAAGCGGGGTATGCCGCGGTATACGGGCAGGTTTGGGAAGTCGTATCGGACCGAATGGTGCATCTCCGAAACATTAAGCAGTGACGGATCCGCAACGAGCGGGAAGAAGTGAATCGGGAACCAGCTGAGGGCGAGCAGGGTCCAGAGCCAAAGCCACGGGCGGACAGCCTGGCGGACCTCCGACGCCGCGGCCTGAAGGGAGAGCCAGAACGGCCAGAACGCGAGGGCGAAGAAGAGAAACCCGAGGGCCGGTGTAGTTATGTCGGACTTTTGGCCGTGAAGTCCCAACCAGACCCAGCCTTCAAATGCTTGCTGAATTGCTAATCCGAGTGGGACGACGGCGAGGGGGAGCAACAGGCGGTTGACCGCCAACGCCCGGGCGACGCAATACGCCCCGGCAGGGACCAATGCCACCGCCGTCCCGAAGCTCGCTTCCGCAGAGTAGCACATCAGGCGGCCCGCAATTTCGTCCAGTAGTCGATGAGGTCGATGCGGGTGACGATGCTGACGACCTGGCCTGCGTTCGTCGCCAGCACACCGGTATTTCCGGCAAGGAGCAGTCGGTAGGCCTCGTCGATGTGCGTGGCCACGTCGAGCGTGGGCAGCGGGGAGGCCATGATTTCGCCGACGAGGACGGTGGCCGGGTCGCGCTGGTCGTGCAGCACGCGAGCGAGGGTGACTTCCTGCACGCCGCCGACCGGTTTGCCGTCCTTTAGCACTGGCAGTTGCGAGATACCCGAGGTTTGCAGCATGTTTATCGCGTCGGCCGCGGTCGCTTCGGGGGAAATGGTAATGAGCGGCCGGTCGCCTTTGCGGCGGATCACGTCGCCCACCGTCTGCAACGTGTCCGGCTTCCACTGGAGGTGATTCGCGGCCAGCCAGGCGTCGTCGTACATTTTGCTCATGTAGTTCCGCCCGGTATCCGGGCAGAGGATGACCATAAGGTCTTCTTTGGCCAGTCGTCGGGCGTAACGAAGGCCCGCCGCGAGGGCGGTGCCGCACGACCCGCCGACGAGAATCCCCTCCCGCCGGGCCATTTCGCGGCCCATGTGAAACGACTCGGCATCGCTCACCCGCACCCAGTCGTCCACCAGTTGGCTGTTAAACGTTTTGGGCACGAAATCTTCGCCGATGCCCTCGACCTTCCACCCCTTCGGGCTGCCGCCGGAAAGCACGGAACCTTCCGGGTCGGCCCCGATAACCTTGACGTCGGGGTTGCGTTCCTTGAGGTACTTGCCGACGCCGGAAACGGTGCCGCCAGTGCCGACGCCGCCGACAACGTGCGTGACCTTACCCTCCGTCTCGTCCCAGATTTCCGGTCCGGTGGTGCGGTAGTGGACTTCGGGGTTCGACAGGTTGGTGAACTGGTTGGGCCGCCAGGCGCCAGGGATTTCGCGGGCGAGTCGGTCGGCGACGCCATTGTAACTTTCCGGCGCGTCCGGCGGCACGCTCGTCGGGGTGATGACGACTTCGGCCCCGTACGCCTTCAAGAGCGCGACCTTTTCCGTACTCATCTTGTCTGGCAGAACAAAGATGCAGCGGTAGCCTTTCACCGCGGCAACCATGGCAAGGCCGACCCCGGTGTTGCCGGCCGTGGCCTCGATAATCGTCCCTCCCGGCCGCAAAAGTCCCCGCTTCTCGGCGTCGGCGATCATCGCCACGGCTACGCGGTCCTTCGTGCTCCCGCCGGGATTCATCGCCTCGACTTTCGCGCAGATCGTGGGGGCGAGCCCTTCCGCGAGCCGGCGGAGTTTCACCAACGGGGTGTGGCCGACGCTCTGAAGTATCGAATCGTACACGACCGCCTCCTGCGCGGGGAGATGTATGCAGGAACGCTACGTGCCGCACGCGATTCGGTCAACCGCGATCCGGTGTCGGGTCGATCCATTCGCGGGCGAGAAAGAGCGGTACCATCGCGTCGAAGTCGCGGTCGGTGGTCAGAAGAGTTACGCCCATTGCCGACGCAGTCGCGGCGATCCAGAGGTCATTTTTGCCGTAGTTGACGCCGCGGCGTTTGAAATAGGAATCGATGATTGCATACCGGTCGATGATCTTGGGGCGATCGATTGGGATACAGGTGAAATACCCGAGACTGAACTCGACGGACCGGTGTTTACTTTTGCCCCAACTTCGCTGATATCTGTACTTTCCGCAACAACCTTGAACTCTGAGCCGTGGTGCCGACGGTTGGCCTCGACGAATTGCCGGTCCGTCCGGGACGATGGGTGGTGTTACGACATCCGCCATCCCGGAAGGAGCCGGCCGTGGCAGTATCGCAC
>DASXPC010000309.1:0-11516 GCA_036493815.1 Fimbriiglobus sp.
GGTCGGCGTTCCGGCGGTCGACCCGACCGTGGCGGTGAACGTGACCGAGTCGCCGAAGTTGGACGGGTTGGGAGTGCCGGTCACGCTCGTTGTGGTCGAGGCTCCGTTCACCGTCTGAGTGAATGCCGAGGACGTGCTGCCCGCGAAATTCCCCGCGGCCCCGTAGCTGGCCGTGATCGAATGCGATCCGACCGTTAGGGTCGACGTGCTGAACGTCGCCGTGCCGCCCGTGAGCGATCCGGTTCCGAGCTGATTGGCCCCGTCGAAGAAGGTGACGGTGCCGGTCGGCGTCCCGGCGGTCGAGCCGACTGTGGCTGTGAAGGTGACCGAGTCGCCGAAATTGGACGGGTTCGGGGCGCCGACCAAGGTCGTCGTGGTCGCGGCCCCGTTCACCGTTTGGCTGAATGCCGACGACGTGCTGGTCGAGAACCCACCCGCCCCCTCGTAGCGCGCCGTAACGGAGTGCGTGCCGACCGTGAGTGTACTCGTGTTGAACGTCGCGGTGCCGGAACTGAGCGTCCCGGTGCCCAGGGTGGTGGCCCCGTCGAGGAACGTCACCGTCCCGGTCGGCGTTCCGCTGCCCGACGTGACCGTGGCCGTGAACGTGACCGACGTTCCGTAAGTGCTCGGGTTCGGAGACCCGGTGAGGGACGTCGTGGTCGAGGCGCCCGGTGTGGTGGTGTTGAGGAGTACCTGGCCCTTGTGGCCGTCGCCGAGCGCGACCAGGTCGATCGCCCCGTCGCCATTCAGGTCGCCGGCTATGATCACTTGTCCGGCGCCGAAACCTGACCCCGACGAGTAGGGGGACCCGTCCGCGGAGGTAAAACTTGACCCGGTATTGGCGTAAGCGGAGACGTATCCGTTGGACCCGGATAAGGCACCTAAATTGACCACCCCAAGGTCGATTTTCCCATCGCCGGTAAAATCCGCAGCGGTGGTCATGAACGGCGAAGAAATGCTCGTCGTAATCGTGGTTGGCGGGTTTATGTTCCCCCCACCACTATTCACCAGAACGGCGACCCCTTGTCCCGTCAACGCCAGGTCGTTTATGTCGCCCGCATTCGAGACGATCACGTCGGGCTTGCCGTCGCCACTCGTATCGCCGGTGGTGATCGCCACGGGATAGATGCCGCCGCTGTCAGCCGTACCGGCCGCGGTGAACCCGCCCGTCCCGTTATTCAGGTAAATCGCAATCGTCCCGTCAATCGGCGGGTCGTTCGTATCGGCCGGGATGCCGGGCATACACACCACGATGTCGGGCTTCCCGTCCGCGTTCATGTCGGCCGAGGTGATCGCCGTCGGTACAAATGTTAACCCGTTGGTGATTGTGGTGAGCGAAGTGTACTGCCCCGTTCCCTTGCCCGAGCCGTCGTTTGTACCCTGAAAAACGGAGATGTTGTTCCCGGTGAACGACTGGCCGTCGGCGGATGCGTTGCCGAAATTGCAGACGGCGATGTCCGGGATGCCGTCGCCGGTATAGTCGGCCACGGTCAGGCCGAACGCGTTGTTGCCCCCCGTTTGGAACGGCGACCCCGCCGCTTGAGTGAACCCGCCACCCCCGTTTCCGAGTAAAATGTTAACCGTTCCCGGCGGGGCGATTTGACTGGTCGAATTCACGTTCACGACGGCGATGTCCTGGTTTCCGTCGCCGTTGAGGTCGGCGGCCACCAGGAAGTAGGTGTTCGTGCCGCCCGAGGCAACGCCGGTCGCACCCCCGAATGTACCGTTACCGTTACCGAGCATAACGGTCACGTTATTGGATACCGCGCCTGCCACCGCCAGGTCGAGCTTTCCGTCATTGTTAAAGTCGGCCAGGACGCCGTCGCTCGCGTTCGTGAACGACGAAGTGAATGGCGTCTGCGGATTGAACAAAGTCGGTGTCGTGCGATCTTCGAGCCGTTCGACTGCGAAACGTGTGAATTTGCGGCGGTGCGTCGTCCGGAAATACCGGCGGATGGAGAGGGCCATAATTCCGTGCCTCCGGAGAAAATAATAAGGCGAACGACTTTAGGCGAGATGCCCCGACGATCCGACGATGCGGGGTGCCTTACAGATTCTCAACTCTGAATGCGAAAGTCAACTGTGGAGCCGTCGCGAAGTGAAAAACCTTGGTCCGGATGAAGAAGTCGTTTAGACTGGAGCAGAATGTTCTTACAACCGTCACGAATCCTGGCCGCGTCGATTGGCTTGGCCCTCGTAACCGTTACAACCGCTGCAACTCCTACGCCGCCCTTTCACTCAAGTCCCTATTTCGGCGAACGTGTCCGGGAGTGGTGGGTCGAGCCGGGAATCCGTGTCCGGGTCGTCGCCCCGGGTCGTATCAATCCGTCCCGTCCGACCCGGCTCGTGATATATGCCACGCCGAACGGGAGCACTCTCGAACAGACCCTCGGCTGCGGCAAGGCCGACGAGCTCGACTGGCGGTTCGACATCCAGCACGTCGCCGCCCAAATCCGGCGGTACCGCGAACTGACGCCGCAAGAAAACGTCGTCCTCGCCGTCGTCCAGGCGGAAGGCATGAGCTGGCCGGCATGGCGGGCCGAACACAAAGACCACGCCGCCCGGATCAAGGCCCTGGTCGAAATGATCCGCGACCAGACGCCCGGCCCGAACGTCCACGTCGCCCTCACCGGCCACTCCGGCGGCGGCAGCTTCCTCACCGGGTTCCTCAACGCCCACGACGGCATCCCCGACTACATCGATAATATCTCCTACCTCGACGCCAACTACTCATACAGCGACGCCGAGAAACACGGAGACAAACTCCTCACCTGGTTGAAAGGGGGCGACAACCGCAGGCTTGCCGTCATCGCCTACGACGACCGCGAGATCACGCTCAACGGCAAGAAAGTGGTCGGCCCCGACGGCGGCACATACCGCGGCACGGGACGGATGATCAAACGGTTCGCGAAGGACATTCCCCTCTCGGAATCGAAAAACGGCGACGTCGCGACCGGCACCGGATTGAACGGCCGCCTAATCTTTCGCGTGCACACGAACCCGCAAAACAAAATTCTTCACACCGCCCTCGTGGGCGAAATGAACGGCCTCCTCGCCGCACTCGGTGCCGCGCCGTTCGGCGAGCCCCGGGCGTACGACAAGTGGGTTCAACCCGCCCCCGGCATTCCCCCACGACCCAAAGATGCCCCCGGCGGCAAAGCCTTCTTCGCCCGCATCGACACACTCCCCCGCGGGGAACGAGAAGACGCCATTGCCAGCGAATTGCTCCGCGGCAACCTCCCCGAATTCCTCCGTCACTTCGTGCCGGTTACCATCCGGGACAAGTCCCATACCGCCGTCATCGACGTCATGCCGGATTACCTTGCCGTCGGCAGCGACACGGATTGGGTGCGCGTGCCGATGAACCCGTACACGGCCCAGCGAATCGCCGACGCCTTCGGCTGCCAGTTGCCTACCCGCAAAATGGCGAACGAAATTGCACGGTCCGCCGCTGTGAAACTGATCCCTCTGCCCCTCTCGATTGACCGCGAGGCACCGCACACGTTTGCGAAGCACCACGCCCTCATCGAAGTTCAGCGGGCCGGAGAACCACTCGGCAAGCTCGTCGACGGGGTGAAAAAGGACGTGGTCGTCACGAACCGCCTGGCCGAACGACCCGATCGCGTCGCCATCTTCGGCTGGCATTATCCCGATGGTGGTCCGATACAGCCGTTGACCACTGTTCACGTGGACTGGTACGTGGATTACAGCCACGGCGTCCGCCTGATCCGCCGCACCGTCCAAATCGATGGCAAACCGAAAGACATCCGATCGGTGCTCCATTCCACCGTATTGGCCGGACTATTGAGCGACGAAGGCATCCTGTCCCGGCCCAGTTATTGAGTACCGGTTAGCGGAACTACTCCCGGCATGATTTTTCCAAGGATTACCGCTTCCGAATCGGTTCGAGGATGGCGGAATCGATCCGCGCCTTGCCGCCGTCGGCGAACAGACGAAACTCGTCGGCCGTGTCGGCTGCGTATGCGGCCCGACCGACCAATTTCCCGTTGAACCAGACGGCCCAGCCCCCGGCGGTGCGATCGATCTTCACTTCCAGGTAAGGCCGCCGGTCCTGAAACCACGACTCGGGGGGAAATGGAATCGGCTCGCTTCCCGGCGTAAACTCGCCACGACTTCCAACCCGCGTACCCAAAACCGCTCCGCCGGCTCGGGTGATTCGCAAGACGTATCGTGGCATCGATTCGGACGCCCGAACGGGAATGCCAAAATGGACCTCGGCGACCGTCGCCCGATAGAGGTCCAACCCCAACGTGATCCGGTTCTCCGCCGGGGCTTGATACGCCCGCCGGGTGAAACCCGTGCCGCAAAGGACGGGGGTCTTTTCGTCATCTTTCTCGACCGTCCAGTTTCCCCCGGCCTCCGGAGCCCGCCAGTCGTACACGTCCGGCTTGCCGGTAAACAGAGCCTGCTGGTCGCCGCTGGAAACATACGTCGCCGGCAACGCGGCCCGGACTGCTGGGCGAACCCCAAACCAGACGCCGATTCCGATGCCAATAATCACAGCGACGATTCCCGCAATTTGCATTCGGACTTTGCCGCGGGTTCCACGGATCCCTCCCGCGACGTTTGCGATTTTCCGATCGGAAAGGACGGCATCGATTCGCTGGGATAACTCTTCGTAGGTCTGGATACGATCCGCGCGGTCGGGGGCGATCATCGACCGGATCAATTCGGCCGACGCCGGTGAAAGGCAATCCCACATCGTCGGCGTGACGCTCAACTTGCGGGCCATCATCTCCCAGACCGTCTTCGCCGAGAACGGCGGGTGACCGGTGAGGGCGTGATACAAGGTCACGCCCAGCGAGTAGATGTCGGCCCGGTGGTCGAGGTCTTCTATTCCCTGGTGCTGTTCGGGCGCCATGTACGCGGGCGTACCCACGATCGCTCCCTGGTGGGTGCGGGGGAATCCGTCGGCGTCGACGGCCCACTTCACGCGGGCGATGCCGAAGTCCATGATCTGGACGAGCGGGATGCCAATCGGCCAGTCGACGCCGGTCGGGGGCGGGGTGAGAAACAGGTTCGCCGGCTTGACGTCGCGGTGGACGACGCGGTGACTGGCGGCGTGAGCCAGCCCGGCCGCGGCCTGCCGGGCCACGTGCCAGGCGGTCCGCTCGTCCAGTCGACCGGTTCGTTTCAGCAGCACTCCGAGGTCTTCGCCTTCGAGCAATTCCTCGGCCAGGTATAGTCGGCCGCCGTGACTCCCGAGGTCGTAAACGTGAACGATGTTCGGGTGGCGGAACTTGCCGAGAATCACCGCCTCCGTCTCGAACCGGGCCGCCTGGTCCGGATCGGCCATGAGGTCGCGTTTGATCAACTTGACCGCGACGAGCCGATCGAGTTTCAACTGGCGGGCCTTGTAGACGGTCCCGAACCCGCCCGCCCCGATTTCGGAAAGCAGTTCATACCCCGGGAGCCAATCCTGGGCGATAACGGCGGTGCGGTCCGGAGCGTCGGCGGGGGTGACCATGGGGGTCCGTCGAACGAAGTTAATCGGCCTTGTCGAGTTGGGCAAGGACGGCCCGCACCGACGGGCGGTCCGTCGAGGTCTCGCCGACGTAGGCGTAAACCACCTCGCCCTTCGTGTTCAGCACGTAGGTCGACGGCTTGGCCAGGTCGGCCCGAATGCCGAGTCGGTCGCACGCCGCACAATCGCGGTCGAGCAGAACGGGGAAGCGGACTTCGGGTTCGCCGGGGGTTCGGGTCTTGGCGATTTGCAGGAACTCGCCCAGCCGCTCGGCCGGCCCGGGAAAAACGACGAGCACTTCGACCCCGCGGTCTGTGAACTCGCTCTGATTCGCCAGGAGACTGCCGACCTGGGCCAGGCAGGACGGGCAGAATTCGTTCGGAGTAGACAGGGGCATCCCGCGGAGCACGACGAGCACGACCTTCTTTTTCCCCTTGTATTTTGTGAGATCGACCGGATTTCCGAAGCGGTCGACGAACGACCGGGGAAAGGTGTCGCCGTCCGGTCGGGCGTTGGCCGGGGCGTCGTCGCGGAACGGCGCCACGGCGTAACCGCCGGCCGCACTGATGTCGACCTTCGGGACGGAGGGCGATTCCGAACACCCGGCCGAGAGTGCCGATAAGGTCGCAACGAAAGCGAAAGGGAAACGGGTCATCGGTTAATCGAACGAAAAAACCTCACCGCCGTCCGGCGTGAGGAGGGCGGACCAGATATATCCACGCAGGGCGTTGACCGCACCCGAAGCGGGCCCGTCGTACGCGGAGAGCGAACCGGACAACGGCGGCGGCCCGAGGCGGGACGTCGCGCCCGACCCGGCCAGAAACCGGACGCTACCGTCCCCGAGACCGATCAGAATGCCCCCGGAATGGGCTCCGCTCGGCGCCTGCGGGCTGCAATTCGTCGAATTCACCCCGAGGTTGCCTACGAGGAAATCGGCTCCGGCATACTGACCCGTTGGACTGAGCAGCTCCGATCCGGGCAAGACGGGGGCCCAGTCCGACGCGGCCGAATTCCCGACGTACGATCCGAACCAGTAATTCTGAATCGGGTAAGCGGTCGGGCCCGGGCCGCAGACCTGGATTTTCTCGGTAAACAGAAGCGTGTTCGACGTTCCGTCCGAAAAGGACCCCGCGAATCCGATCGGTACGGTGCGGAATACGCGGGGGTTGTAGGCGTAGCTGCACGTGCCCCAGAGGCCGTTGTTGATCGGTACGGGACTGCCGACGATCTGCACCTGACCGGTCGGGTTCGACGAATCCGCGGGGCTGATAAACGTTTTGACGACGGCGGCCCGGCCTCGCGGAGTTTGCATGATCGCGTCGTAACCGGCCGGACCGTTCACCGACCGGATCGAATCGTAAAGCGCCTGTTGTTCGATGTATGGCAGCAACAGAAACATCGGCCCGACCGCCTGATTCCAGGCGTTTGACGCGGTGGCGGGGAACGACGGGTTGATCGGCTCGGCCGGGTTGGGCAATCGGCCGTATGTGTCGTGGTACGAGTGGGCCGCCAGGCCGATTTGCTTCAGATTATTCGTACTGCTCATGCGTGCGGCCGCCGCACGAACCTTCTGAATCGCCGGGAGCAACAACCCGATCAGGACCGCGATGATCGCGATAACCACCAGCAATTCAATCAGGGTAAAAGCCCGGCGGGGACCGGTCGCGCGACGCATAAGACTACTCCCGCCGGTCAACCGGCGAGGGGCGGGATCCGAGTTCTGCGAAAAGGTAGAGCGCGGCGACGGGGAACTCAAATCCCACAGAAACTATTACGCAGACGCCGGAATTTGTTGGTCCGAAAGGAACGGACGGTCGATTACCCCGCGAACGGCCAGGATTTCCGGAGCCGGGACCAGAGGAGGAAGACGATCAGCCCCAGGCAAAGCGTTCCGAGGCCTACCAGGATGTAGAACAGGTCCGACGTGAAGTAGAGGAACAGCCAACCGACGAGGGCGACGACGCAGGGGAGCGGATAGAGCCACATTTTCCACGGCCGGGGGCGATCGGGTTGCAGTTTCCGCAGAAGTACCACGGCGAATATCTGGGCGACAAATTGTTCGAGAATTCGCGTGACGATCAGAGCGGTTATGATCGCGTCGAGACTGAAGAAACTCCAAAACAGAACCATGCTGCCGATCAGCAAGAGCGACCGGTGTGGGATGTGAAGTGTCGGATGAACCGCGGCGAACCAGGAAAAGAAGTGCCCCTCCGTCGCCGCGGCGTACGGCACCCGCGAATACCCGAGCGTGCCGGAAAAGCATGACGCGAAACAACTCCCCACCAGCATCACGGTGACGACCGGCTTCACCCAATCGCCGTGGAATCGAGCCATGAACGCGGCCGTCAGGTTATCCTTCTCCCGTGCCGCCTCCTGCCACGGCATCGCACCGGTGATGGCGAGTTGCACGAGTGCGAAAATCACGACCACGACCAGGGCGCTGAGCAGAATCGCCCGCGGAATCGTCTTCGCCGGGTCGCGGACCTCGGCCCCGAGGTAGCAGCAGTTGTAATAACCGAGGTACGAATAGATCGCGAAGCCCATCCCCGCTCCGAGGGCGGGGCCGAACCGGTCCGGTTTCGTGCCCGTATCGAACGCGCGAACCTGGTCGAAATGCGCAGCTCCTTCAAATAGCACCCAGGCGAGTAGGCCGAGGACTCCGATCAGAAAGGCGACGCTCAGCCGCCCAAGGTCGGTGACCTTGCGGTAGAGGAGCAGGAGGATCAGGCAGCCGAGGGTGAAGCCGACGAGGCGGGACGGGCCGACGGAGACGGTGACCGACTTGTCGGTATCGAGTTCGATCTCCCGTTTGAGGGTGTGCTTCTCGTCATAGGATTTGAAGTCGGGATCGATGGCGGTGGAGAACTGGGCGGCGGCGACGAGACCGGAACCGACTTCGAGCGGGCCGGAGATGAGGATCTGCCAGACGAAGAGAAAGGCCATGATCCGGCCCCATTTCGACCGGCCGTAGCTTTCGAGCAGGAAGTGATACGACCCCCCGGCCGCGGGGAGTGCCGCACCGAGTTCGCCCCAGATCATGCCGTCGAAAAGGATGAGCACGCCCGCGACGAGCCAGGCGAGTAGAGCATACGCGCCGGGCAGCACGCCGAGGATGAGCGGCACGGTCGCGAACACCCCCGCCCCGACGATCTGGGTGATGTTGATCGCAACCGCCTGCCCAAGGCCGAGGCCGCGGGTGAGGGGGGCGGAAGAAGCCGGGCATGTAGGTGTCATCAAGACCCGTCCGTAGGGGCCGCCTGCCGTGGCGGCCCGTCTTGGTTGCTATCTTCGGAGGCAGTTCGTCCGTAGGGGCCGCCCTCCGTGGCGGCCCGAGGCGACTACCATTCATCAACGATTCCGGAAAACGGCCACATCGTCCAATCCGCGACCAATTGCTTTCGCACGGGGTTTTCCAAGACGTAACCTGCTACCACTTCAAACGGCCTCGTTTCGTCGAGAATCACGTCAAAACTGCTCCGTTGCCACAACGGTCCGGAAAACCCGTGTTTCCAACTGGCCGAAGTGGTGAAACTCTTGAAACGTGCGAGATGATCGAGTGTCGATTCTGGTAGAAAGCCACGACTGCCGGCGTTGATGAAACCGCCCGAAACGGTGGGGCGACACACAAAGTGCATATGGTCGGGCATCAGACAATAGCAATAGAGTTTCCATTGATATTTGTTGCGAGTCCATATCAACGAATCGACAACGGTTCTCGCCAAGTCGGGGTTCCGGAACGGCTTGCCCTGATGGCGGGCACAAACGGTGAAGAAGTATGCATTGTCCGTCAGGATATACGAATCGACCGGCAGTCGGTGTCGTTTACGTTGTGGCAGTATTGGGTTGTCGGACATAGCGGGTTCGCGAGCCGCCACGGAGGGCGGCCCCTACGGGTTGGGATTCTGTTATTCGCGTTCGCGAGCCGCCACGGAGGGCGGCCCCTACGGGTTGGGATTTCGGGTTTCGCGGGTCGCCTTTCTTCATTCCCACGCGGGGCGTGGGACCGAGGAGTTATTCAAACACCAGCGTCCCGAACTTTTTGAATTCGTGGAAGCTCTCCCCGACCCTTGCCCAGTCCCAGTCGGATTTTTTGCCGCCGTCGTAGTCCATGCGGTAGAAGTTGGCCCGCCATTTCGTGCCGCTCTTCGGCGAGGTGTTCCGGAGCGGCGTCAACAATTCGAACGGAATGAACACTTCGGCCGTCCAGCCCTTCACGGCGGCCCCGCTCTTGAGTTCGCCGCCGATGGCCGCGGTCGCTTTGCGGGTCTTTCGACCGCCTTCGTAATGCCACGGCCGCCAGCCGAGAAACTTCCCGTCGAAATTGGGGCACAAAATCGGCAGTTCAAAGTTCAGCGGTGAAATCTCGTATTCGAAGTAGAGGGGGTCGCGCTCGTCGGGCCAGAAAAACGCCTCGTAAACGTCTTCGGTCCAGAGGTTGTCGAAGTCGTTCGTCATCTTGGACGTCAGCTTCGTATCGGTGCCGCTGAAGAGGACGTAAACGCCCTTTTTCGAGTAGAGCATCTTCACCTTCGCCTCGTACGGCATCCCGTCTTTATTCCGGGCGGTGAGCGGCTCCCACGCGGCCTTGCCCCACGCCTTGTTCGACCCGTCGCCGGTGACCGCGAAGTCGTCGGTCCGCTTCACCGTCATCGTCTTCGCCGGCGGGGATTGCTCGCCGCCGAGCTTCGCATCGGTCAACGGCAGATCTCGATTCCCGGCGGAACCAGGCGGGTCGGCCGAGAAGCCGGACCAGCAGAACGCGAAAACGGCTACGGCGGCTAGGGAACGCATGGCGCAGGCTCCGGGAAAGGAAATCGGTTCGCGTCGGGATCGACGACCGTCGGATGGTAACGTCTTCGGCCCCGGCTGCATACGATAGACTTCGAATCCAACCCTCCGAGGGCACCACCCATGACTCCGCTCGAATCTCTGGTCAAAGCCGGCACCAAACTCTGGCTCGATTCGGTCGATCCGGACGAGATCGCCCGAAACCGCGGGTTCGGGGCCACCGGGGCCACGTCGAATCCGATCATCATTACCGACCTCATCAAGACCGGGCGGTTCGACGCGGACCTGAAGGCGTTCATGGCCAAGGGCCTCGACGACGACGCGGTGGCCTGGGCGGTGACGGATAAACTCGTCGCCGCGGCCATGGCCGTGTTCGAGCCGGTCTGGAAGGAAACCAAGGGCAACGACGGCTGGGTGAGCTTCGAACTCGACCCGCTCCTGGAAGACCCGGCCCGGAACATGGCGGTGAAGGACCAGACCGCGAAATATGTCGAGCTCGGCAAGAAATGGTCGGCCGGGCGGACGAACCGGATGATCAAGGTGCCGGCCACGCCCGGCGGACTCGCCGCCCTCGAACACCTCGTCGCCGCCGGCGTCGCCATCAACTGCACCCTGATCTTCAGCGAGCGGCAGTACGAAATCGCCCGCGACGCCTGCCTCCGCGGGGCCATGAAACGGGCCGACAAGCAGAACGTGAAGACCGTTTACAGCATCTTCGTCTCCCGCCTCGACGTCTACACCGAAAAGGCCTGCCCCACGCTCACCCCCGCGGCGCAGGGGATGGTGGGCATCGTTAACGCCAAGCGGATCTGGAAAATGAACAACGAATTCTGGAAGGACAAGGGCCTTGCCCTGAAGCAGGAGATGATTTTCGCCAGCACGGGGACGAAGAAGAAGGAAGACCCGGCGTGGAAGTACGTGGCTGCGTTCGCCGGCAGCGACATCGAGACGAACCCGCCGGCGACGAACAAGGCGGTGCAGGACAGCGGAAAGACCTTCGTCCGCGAGGTGGACAAGATGCCCCCCGCCGACGTGCTGGCCGACATCGACGCCAAGGTGGACATGAAGAAGCTGGAAGAGACGCTGATGGCCGAGGGGATCGCCAAATTCGCCGACCCGCAGAAGGCCCTGCTGAAGCTGATCGCGGAGAAGCGGAAGAGCCTCGCGTAGAGGCAGTTACCAATCGGATAGAGGTGGTTGCCGATGCCGGGCCGCCACGGAGGGCGGCCCCTACCCGTAGGGG
>DASXPC010000310.1:0-18727 GCA_036493815.1 Fimbriiglobus sp.
CGGCGCGGAGATGATCACCTTCTTGGCTCCCGCGGTCAGGTGCCCCTTCGCCTTCTCCGCTTCCGTGAACAGGCCGGTCGATTCGATCACGTAATCGACGCCGAGCTTAGACCACGGGAGTGCGGCGGGCCCCTCTTTCACCGCCAGACAATGAATCTTGTGCCCGTTTACCACCAGCAAGTCGTCCTCAGCCGCGCCGGGACCGGATTTGGCGCTGGTCACTTCGCCGGCGAAACGGCCCTGGGTCGTATCGTACCGCATCAGGTAAGCGAGGTTGTCCGCCGGCACGAGGTCGTTGACGGCGACCACGTCGAGCTGTTTGCCCAATAACCCCTGTTCGACGATTGCGCGAAAGACGAGCCGACCGATCCGACCGAACCCGTTGATCCCGACCTTGACCATTGCGGTGTTCCCCCGGGCGTTGCCGCCCCGTGCCGGTTTCGACCCGAGACAGTTCGGGACGCTCCTAAAGAATACTGATACGTTTGCGGGCGATTCTGGCGAGAGTCCGCCGAGCCAGACAGTGCCGGGATCGCTAAACTGGGGGTAAGGTTTCCTCTTCCCACGGATTGTTCACATGCCGAAGACCGTTCGAGTCGCCGTCACCGGGGCCGCGGGGCAAGTGGCGTATTCCATGCTCGCCCGTCTCGCTTCCGGCGAAGTGTTTGGGTCGGATACCAAGGTCGTTCTGCAACTGCTCGAAATTACGCCCGCACTCACCGCCCTCGAAGGCGTGGCGATGGAATTGGAGGACTGTGGCTTCCCGACGTTGAAAGACGTGATCGTGACAGACGACGCGAACAAGGCGTTTGCGGAGGTGAATTGGGCACTGCTCGTCGGCGCGGCCCCGCGGAAGCAGGGGATGGAACGCAAGGACCTGCTCGGGATGAACGGGAAGATTTTCGTCGGCCAGGGACAGGCACTCGCGAAAAATGCCGCTTCGGACGTGCGAATTCTTATTGTCGGCAATCCGTGCAACACGAACTGCCTGGTGGCTTACAAGAACGGGAAAGAAATTCCTGCCGAGCGGTGGAGTGCCATGACCCGACTCGACCACAACCGAGCCGTGGCGGCCCTGGCGAAAAAAGCGGGCGTGGCGAACGAAACGGTCACCAACGTCACCATCTGGGGCAACCACTCGAGCACGCAATACCCGGATTTCACCAACGCGAAGATCGGCGGCAAGCCGGCGACGGCCGTCATCCCCGATCGAAGGTGGCTGGAAGACACCTTCGTCTCGCAGTGCCAGACTCGTGGCGCGGCGATTATCAAGGCTCGTGGACTGTCCAGCGCCATGTCCGCGGCCAATGGGGCAATCGACCATGTGAAGAGCCTGTTGAAACCGACTCCGGCTGGCGATTGGACCAGTGCTGCGGTCGTCTCCACCGGTGAATACGGAGTGCCGAAAGGCCTCGTTTTCGGTTACCCGTGTACCAGCGACGGCCGCGGCAACTTGAAAGTCGTTAACGGGGTAACGCTCGACGCCTACGGCCAGACAATGTTTCAGAAAACCCTCGCCGAACTACTCGAAGAGCAGGACGCGGTGAAAGACTTATTGCCCGGGTAACCGGTGCTCTCGAATTGATAAAATTAGAGCCGCGGCCTTGAGGGTTAGGCTTCGTCTTAGTCCGTTCCAATCGAGAACATCCCCATCTGGCGGGAGCCAATAATGTCTTCCGGTGCGAAAAACGTCCTCGGCGGGCCGTTGCAGTCTTGCGGCACCGACCCGATGACCGGGTTCTACCGCGACGGGTGTTGCAACACCGGGTCGGAAGACCTCGGCCTGCACCTCGTCTGCACCGTCCTCACGTCCGCGTTCCTCGCCCACCAAAAATCGATCGGCAACGACCTGAGCACGCCGAACCCGTTTTTCGGATTCCAGGGACTCCACCCGGGCGACAAGTGGTGCCTTTGCGTCACCCGGTGGAAGGAGTCACTCGAAGCCGGCGTTGCAGCCCCTGTCGTACTGGAAGCCACACACATCGCTGCGCTCGAATTCGTCGACCTCGAAGACTTGCAGAAACACGCGGCGAAACCCGGTCGGGCCTAATCCCTGGAGCCACATCATGGAATGGGAAGGGAAAGAAACGAGCGATAACGTCGAGGATACCCGCGGCATGAAGCGAACGGGCCTGATCGCGGGTGGCGGCATCGGCGCCATCGTGATCGGCCTCCTCGCCGCCTATTTCGGAATCGATCCGAAACAGGCCCAACAACTCGCCAATGGACTCGCTGGTCAAGGGCGGGGCGGTCAGGAACAAGCCGCCATCGACGACAAGACGTCCGAATTCTCCAAAACCATCATGGGGATGACCGAGAAAGTTTGGACGGAAGAGTTCAAGAAGAACGGATACCGGCCGTACCAATTCCCGAAAATGCGACTATTCCGCGATCAAGTCGATACCGGTTGCGGCACCGCCCCGAGTGCGGTCGGCCCCTTCTATTGCACGGCCGATAAAAAAGTTTACCTCGACTTCTCTTTCTTCGACGAATTGCAGGACAGGCTCGGCGGGTCCAAGGCCGACTTTTCGAAAGCGTACGTCATCACCCACGAGGTCGGCCATCACGTGCAAAACCTTCTCGGGTATTCCGAATTGGTGGATCGGGCCCGGGGGACGAAACGGGAAAAAGAAATGTCGGTCCGCCTCGAACTCCAAGCCGACTATCTCGCGGGAGTCTGGGCATACCACGCGGAAAAGAAATACCACATCCTACAACCGGGCGACATCAAGTCGGCAATGGAAACGGCTAATGCCATCGGCGACGATAAACTTCAGAAAAACGCCCGCGGATGGGTAAGCCCCGAATCCTTCACCCACGGCACGTCCGCCCAGCGGGCAAAATACTTTAGCGACGGGCTCAAAACGGGCGATGCCAGTAAGTCCCGACTCGACCGGTTCTTCACGGTTCCATTCCGAAACGGGCAATTGGTCGATCCCTGACGCCAGTTCGGCTTCATAACGACCGCTGTGTCAATTAGTCGGGTCTGATGGCATTATGCAAGCGGAGCGCGGCTGTATGTACCAGTTACGCCGGATCGCTTCGGTAATCGGTTGAGATTGCATTAGCTCCTGACACAATACAACAAGTTTCAGGACCATTTTGCATGGAGAGTTCCTCGACTCTGGACAGGTGGTTTCCATTTCGGAAACCTCGAACGAATTCCCGAATCCGGTTGTTTTGCTTCCCTCCCGCCGGCAAAGGAGCCTCGGTCTTTCGTCTATGGCAGGATCGATTGCCCGAACACGTGGAAGTCTGGCCGGTCCAACCCCCAGGCCGGGAAACTCGGCTCCGCGAGTCCCCGTTCGCGCAACTGGATTCACTCGTCTCGGCCGTCAGTGAGGCCATGGTGCCTGTTCTCGATCGGCCTTTCGGAATTTTCGGACATAGTTTGGGTGCCCTAGTTGGGTTTGAAACCGCGCGTCGCCTAAATCGGGATTTCGGAGCGCCGCCTCGGCACTTGTTTACCTTCGGCTATGACGGTCCGCAACACCCCCGGCGGGTCCCTTCCCTCGCGACTTTATCCAACCCGGATTTTCTCAAGACGCTTCGTCAAATCGGCGGCACTCCCGACGAAATACTTGAAAACGTAGAAGTCATGGAACTCATGGCACCGGTATTACGGGCCGATTTCGGGTTGTGCGAATCCTACCGTTACCAGCCGTCGCAGCGGTTGCCGTGCCCGATTTCCGCTTACGGTGGGTCGGACGACGAGTACGTGAGTTGGCCCGGCCTGACCGGATGGGGCGAGGAAACGTCGAAATCGGCCCGCGTCCGTCTATTTCCCGGCGGTCACTTCGTGCCGCAGACAAATCCCGATTCCCTCCTCCGCCAACTCATCATGGATTTGGACTCCGACCACGTCGAATCCGTGGCCGGGAATGCCCCGACCGGCAACGACGTGCACATTTGGGGCGTCCGGTTGGACCAACCACCCGGAGTCGTAACCGAATTATTGCAAACGCTCAGCGACGACGAGCGGAACCGAGCAGACCGGTTTACTCGAGAACCCGACCGAATCGGGTCCATCGTCTCGCGGGCAGCCGTCCGCGCGATTCTGAGTCGTGACGTCGGCATACCGCCGGGCGAGGTGCAATTCGGTTACGGCCGATTTGGCAAACCGTTTCTCCTCGAACCCCGAGCGACCGACCTGGAGTTCAACCTTTCGCATTCCGGCCTTTTTGCACTCGTGGCTGTCGCACGGGGTCGGCCGATCGGCGTGGACGTGGAATTGATCCGCACCGACTTCGACGTGACCGGCGTCGCACGGATGGCATTCGCCAAGGCGGAATGGGACGCACTCTCCGCCCAACCTCCGTCGAAACGGGCATTTGCGTTCTACGATTTGTGGACGCGGAAAGAGGCCATCCTCAAGTGCCGCGGGACGGGTTTGGGCCAACTCGACGACGCGATTGCCGGTGCCGGCCCGTCGCACCCCACGCCTGCCGTGTTGGGAGAGGAGACGGGAAAAATGACCGTTGCGAAAATCAGCCCGGCCGGAGAATACGCGGGTGCCGTGGCCGCCGAGGGGGAACTTTCCTCTCTCACCTGCACGTACTGGTCGCCAAACGATTTCGGCACATAATATTTCGAAACATTCGACTAATACTTAGTATCGTACATGAACTACTTATAGTAATTGAATGCGTAAGATACTCGTCGTTATCGTCAACTACAAAACCGCCGATTTGACGGTGGATTGTCTACGGTCACTTGCGGGTGAAATCGCAACCTATCCCGGATGCCGGGTCAATGTTGTGGAGGGTGGATCGGCGGACGGGTCGTATGAACGGCTTGAGCAGGCAATTCGGGCTGAAAACTGGGGCGACTGGTGTGAATTGGTACAATTATCTCAGAATCGCGGATTCGCCGCCGGCAACAACGCGGCCATTCGCCGGGCCATGGTCGAATCGAATCCACCGGATTATTTTTGGCTGCTGAATCCGGACACGATTGTCCGTCCCGGTGCAATTCTGAGTTTGGTAGCTTTTCTCAATAACAACCCAACCGTGGGCATTGCGGGAAGCCGCCTGGAAGAGCCGGACGGCACTGCGCAACGATCGGCGTTCCGATTCCCCAGTGTGGCCAGTGAGTTCGAGTGTGGCGTGTGTTTTGGTCCCGTATCTTCTATCCTGAAACGGAAACTTGTCGCCCCCCCCGTCCGGGAAACCCATCATTTAACCGATTGGGTGTCGGGTGCCAGCATGATGGTACGAAGGTCGGTATTCGAAGCCATTGGTCTTTTGGACGAGAAGTACTTTATGTACTTTGAAGAAACGGATTTTTGTCTTCATGCCCGACGAGCGGGTTGGAAATGCGCTTACGTACCAACCAGCAAAGTCGTTCATCTGGTCGGGAAAAGTTCGGGAGTGACCCATACAAGTCGGGATCAAAGGCGAGTTCCGGCCTATTGGTTCGAGTCCCGCAGCCGATACTTCCGCCAAAACCACGGCGTGACCTATGCGTGGATGGCAAGTTCGGCTTGGATCGTGGGGCACTTGGGCAGGCGAATTCGGGCTAAACTCGAGCGAAAATCCACTAACACGCCACCCTATTTCCTAACCGACTTCATAAATAACAGTTTTGGCTTGCGTGCATAATGTATTCATTGACTTCATTAACCCATTCCATACTTACGGGGAACAAGTCTTGCTTTTCAACGTTTGACCATTTACGTGCGCTTCCGGAATATGGCTCACCACTTTGTCGCTTCGATCTGATGGCCTACCGGAGCGATTTCCGATTGACTGTTTATACTTATAACGTCACCAAACGGAAATCCAATACCACTGCGAGCCATGTGCATTCTGTGTCTTTTCGGAGCGTCCGGACTGCCATATGCTTGGCAACATTCCCGCGCGGACTATTCCATTAAACATTACTCGGATGGACGCCCGGCATCCGGGTGGGGATTGATGTCTGAAATAGGCGTTGTTGTCATCGGAAGAAACGAGGGTGCCCGGCTCGTCCGTTGCCTCAAGTCGGTTTCCGGCGCGACTCCCGCATTGGTATACGTGGACTCCGCATCGTCCGACGAAAGCATAAAGAACGCCACGGACCATGGGGCCGATGTGGTGTCGTTGGATGCGACCAAACCCATGACGGCAGCCCGTGCCCGCAACGCCGGGTTCCGGAGATTACTCGAAACATTTCCAAACGTCGATCGGGTGCAATTCGTCGACGGTGACTGTGAAGTTTTAAGCGATTGGATTAAGGACGCGTCGAGTGAATTAGACAATCGACCGGGCGTGGCCGTCGTTTGCGGCCGTCTGTGGGAACGGAATCCGGAACAATCCAAATACAACCGATTACTCGACATGGACTGGAACGCGCCACCGGGTGAAACCGATGCGTGCGGAGG
Organism: Fimbriiglobus sp.; assembly: GCA_036493815.1. GTDB lineage: Bacteria > Planctomycetota > Planctomycetia > Gemmatales > Gemmataceae > DASXPC01. The sequence continues at coordinate 6,362 of DASXPC010000310.1, forward strand.
CATCGCCATGTTTCGAGTTTCTGCCTTCGGGCAATCGCAAGGGTTCAATGAGAGTCTGATTGCCGGCGAAGAACCGGAGTTTTGTGTCCGCCTCCGGGCCAACGGCTGGAAAGTATTTCGGTTGCCGATTGGGATGGTCCTTCACGACGCCGAGATGACTCGGTTCGGGCAATGGTGGCGGCGGGCGATACGAACGGGCCATGCTTACGCCGAAGTGACGTCCCTGCACGGCAAGAATGGACTCAGGAATTGGACGAAACAAGTTCGTAGCAACTGGTTTTGGGCCGTAGGCATTCCACTATTGGTTGGCGCGTTTTTACCAATCAATGCCTGGATTAGTCTGGCATTACTGATTGCATATCCCCTCCTCGGATTTCGTGTTTTTCGTGGTCGCATCAAGCGGGGCGATTCTTCTGCCGACGCCCGGTTGTACGCCATATTTAACGTGATATCGAAATTTCCAATGGCCATCGGACAGGCAAAATATTACACCTCACGCATTTTCGGGCATACCCGTACACTCATCGAATACAAGAATGCGGCGTCGACGGTGCGTGTCGGATACCTTACCGATCAGTATCCACACGTCAGCAAAAGTTTTATCCGAAAGGAAATTGAGGAGGTCGAGTCGAAAGGGATTCCCGTATTCCGCGTGTCCATTCGCAGGCCCCTCTTGGAGTTATTGGACGATTCCGATCGGAAAGAGACGGCCCGAACCAAATTATTACTGGAAACCGGATTGATCGGACTGGGTTCTGCCTTTGCATGGACCGCCGTTACCCGTCCGGTGAAGTGTTTATTGGGAGCTGGCCTGGCGTTTCGTCTCGGGGCACGATCAGGCAACCGGTTGCGAGCACTGTCGTACCTTGCCCAGGCCTGTCTGCTGCGGCGGTGGTTGGCGAGAGAGGGTGTCTCCCATCTTCACACTCAAATCGGCACGAACACAGCCGATGTAGCCATGTTGTGTCGAAAACTCGGGGGACCGCCGTTTAGTTTCACCGTTCACGGACCTGCGGAGTTCGACCGTGCCGACGCCCTGTCTATTCACGACAAGATAAAGTCCGCGGCGTTCGTGGTCGCCGTGAGTTCCTTTTGCCGTAGTCAATTATTTCGACATTGCACCCTCGCCGACTGGTCGAAAATTCATGTCGTGCGGTGTGCAGTGGACGCAACCTTTCTCGACTCCGCAACGGTCCCGAAGACGGTCGCTTTGCGAATGATCTGCATCGGTCGGCTGGCCCAGCAGAAAGGTCAGTTGGTCTTGATCGAGGCCGTGGCCGGGCTGAGAAAAGCGGGCGTTAATTTTGAATTGGTGCTGGTCGGAGACGGTCCCCTGCGACCTCAAATCGAGGCCGCCATTGCCAAATGCGGAGTGAGTTCGCAGGTAAGAATTACGGGATGGCAGAACCGCGACGCGGTACGGAACGAACTGGTCGCGGCGACCGTGCTGGTCATGCCCAGTTTCGCCGAGGGTCTGCCGGTGGAGTTAATGGAGGCGATGGCATTGGGCCGGCCTGTCGTGGCGACGTACGTGGCCGGAATCCCGGAGTTGGTCCAAGACGGAGTGAACGGTTGGCTCGTACCGGCCGGCGATCCGGCCGCACTCACACACGTTCTGACTCAAGCACTCGCAACCGGGCACGATAAACTCTCCGAAATGGGGTTGGCCGGGATCTCGACGTTGCGGACTTTTCACAACGCCAGTACCGAGGCGTCAAAACTCGTCTCGCTCTTCTCGGCGTCAGCCGGGCGTCAGTCGTCGGTAGGAGGGGCGTCATGATCTGGTTCGAAATCGCCGCTTGGGCGATCGTTCTATTCCTTTCGATTCCTTTCCTGGTGCTCGCCGTCGAATGTTTCGCTTTCCCCGGTATCCGATCGGTTAGTTCTCTACAGTCGCCAGAAGGGTCCCATCGCAGTGTCGTGCTGATACCCGCCCACAACGAAGGTATGAATCTGGTACCAACACTGAAGTCGGCCGCCGACCAACTCGGCAATGGCAATCGCATTCTGGTGGTGGCAGACAACTGCACCGACGACACGGCTGCGGTTGCCCGGTCATTCGGCGTGGACGTTTTGGAACGGACGGACTCAGAACACCGAGGCAAAGGATACGCGCTGGCCTTTGGCCGGGACTCACTCAGAAAAGACCCGCCCGACGTCGTGATCGTCCTGGATGCCGACTGCACGCTCGGCCCGAATTCACTTCAGCGTTTGTCTAACCAAGCCCTGATCGAACAAAGGCCGGTGCAAGCCGCCTACCGTATGGTCGCCCCGGATAACGCAGGCCCAAACCGGCAAGTTGCGGCGTTCGCATTTCTGGTAAAGAACGTAGTCCGCCCGGGTGGTCTCAAACGGTTCGGCCAGCCATGCTTATTGACCGGCACGGGAATGGCGTTCCCCTGGCTAGCGATCCGGGAGGCATCGCTAGCCCACGGACATATTGTCGAAGACATGGCTTTGTCGATTGATTTGGCTCTCGACGGTCGGGCACCCGTGTTTGTCGACGATGCCGAAGTCTGGGGCGTTTTTCCGGTCGATGACAAGGCCGCGGGGTTGCAGCGGAAACGTTGGGAGCACGGCCACCTGAGTGTACTGCTTGTCGCAGTCCCGCGTTTATTTTTTGGAGCACTCCTCCGTCGCAGAGTCGGTCTGGCGGTACTGGCACTCGAGGTCGGGGTGCCGCCGTTGTCGGCACTAGTAATGGTTTCCTGCCTGGTATTCGCTGGGCTTTTGGGTTGGGCGTTGGCCGGGGGACCTGTGGGACCGGCGGTGACTTTCGCCATAGTGATCGGCTTGGCGACCATAGCACTATTCAACATTTGGTTGCGGTTTGGACGCACAATTCTGCCGGCCCGATCGCTCGTTTGTTTGCCTTGGTATGCATTGAGAAAAGCCGTTCTCTATTTGCAATTTGTAACCCATCCTCAAAAGGCGTGGGTACGCACCTCAAGAAAAGCAGGTGAGTCCTGATGGCATATTTATTCCGAACTTCGCAGAGAAACGATTGAAGAAACGGCGTGGTTATGGATTTTTCTGCAGAAAATGATCGTGATTACGGCCGCGACGCAACGTTTTCTCAAAGCTGTAGAGACCCGGCCCACACTGGCTGGTGGCTTGGCTGGAGGTTCGGCCCTGACATACTCTTTTCAATCTGGAACGCGCAGCCGAGCACATACGACAATCGGCGTACCCGCATACCCAAAACTTCACACGCATCCACGTCTTACAACGCCTAGTAAAGCTGCCGGGGAACCTTAGCGCGGATCGAGTTGACATCGTCGTCCGATTGCACCGTTGGCCCGGCTCGGGTATCGTTGTTCCTTCCCCCGCCCATCCGGATCGCTCAATGTTTGCCTTCCTCCGCAAGATTTCGATGACCCAATGGATCGTCCTGGCCATGATTGTCGGCGTGTGGCTCGGGTGGGCATTTCCGGATGAAAAGTTCGAGGGAAAACTGGTTTCCTTTTCGCCGGACAAATCCGAAGTCGTCGTCACCCGACCGGACGGTTCCTCCGTCACATTGCGGCGTGCCGAAAAATCGTCTCCAGAAGCTTGGGAAGGGAAAGACGCCGGCCGCCAAAGCTCCATCAAGCTCACGGTTAAAACGACGGCCCCGAAAAAAGAATGGAAACCCGACGATGCGGTCGCAGTCGAATACACGGGCTTCCGGGCGTCGGATTTGAAACCCCTTTCGACCGTCTTTCTGCGAATGGTGAAATCGCTTATCTCGCCCCTGCTCTTCGCAACACTCGTCATCGGTATCGCGGGCCACGGGGACGACATGAAAAAGGTCGGCCGACTCGCGCTCAAATCGATCATCTATTTCGAAATCGTGACGACTCTCGCCCTCGTCATCGGTCTGGGGGCGGTGAACATCGCCCGGCCGGGAGTCGGGGTAACACTCGCTCCGTCGGCGGACGAACTGGCACAAGCCAAAGGCATGGTCGGCAAACAGGCGACCGTCGCCGGGATGGCCGAGCACATCGTGCCCGCCAGTTTCATGGAAGCGGCCGCGTCGAACGAAGTGCTCCAGATCGTCTTCTGGTCGATCCTGTTCGCGGTATCGCTCACCCGGGTGACGGGCCCGCACCGGGAGGTCGTCCTGCGCCTCACCGAAGCGCTCGCCGAGGTGATGTTCAAATTAACGGCCCTCGTGATGACCCTCGCCCCGATTGCCGTCGGCGCGGCCCTTGCGGTCACCGTCGGCAAGAGCGGCCTCGGCGTACTGAAAAACCTGGCGATGCTCATCGGCACGCTCTACCTCGCCTTGCTCGTGTTCGTCGTGCTGGTGTTAATTCCTGTCACCTTGATCGCCCGCATTCCCACCCGGAAATTCATTCGGGCGGTGAAGGAGCCGGCCCTGATCGCGTTCACGACCACGTCGAGCGAGGCGGCTCTGCCGAAAGCCATGCTTGCCATGCAAGCCATGGGCGTGCCCAAGCGGATCGTCGCATTCGTCATGCCAACGGGATACTCGTTTAACCTGGACGGCACGACGCTTTACCTCGCGGTCGCGTCGATATTTGCGGCTCAGGCGGCAGGCGTCGAAATGGCCTGGCAGCAGCAAGTCCTGATGATGCTGACCCTGCTGCTCACCAGCAAAGGCGTCGCGGCGGTGCCCCGGGCGTCGTTGGTGATCCTCTCCGGGACGCTCGCGTCATTCGGCCTGCCGCTCGAAGCGGTCGCCGTTATCCTCGGCGTCGATGCCATCATGGACATGGCCCGAACGACGGTGAATCTCGTCGGCAATTGCCTGGCCACCTGTGTCATGGCCCGGTGGGAAGGAGAATTCGACGACGCGGCAACGGGAGAAACCCCAATGGGTGCATCGGGAGTGAACGAGCCGAAACCCGACCCGTCGGTTGTTCTGCCGCAAAGTGCCTATTCCGATCGAAGCTAGGCAAAGCGAGCCGCGGGCGCGGCCGATTCCGCGACTACCGGAAGCAGTTTCGGCTTGGGCAGTACGACACCCTGGATCCCGCCGTAAGCGTTCCATAATTCTTTGTAGCTGAACCGCAGAAACGCGAACACATCCGGGTCGGAGTGAGCCAGACGGTATTCCTGAGCGAGCGTGCGGGCGTAGTCGTCGTAGGCACACTTCGACCGGGAGTGATAGGAGTATCGACCGCCGAGCCGGCGGAGATCGCCGTCGAACGCGGGAGCGATGTGGAACAGTTCGTGGAAGACGGTGGTGAGTTTGTCTTCGAACGGCCGGTCGAGGAACCGCGGCAAGCAGAACGTGACCAGATAGAGCAGGTCGCTTCCTTGGAAAACAAACCGCTGAATCTGAAACGTTCGGCCGCGGTACTGGCGGTGGACCGCCCCGGCCGGAAATCGCAGCGGCGTCACCCGGGCCTGCAGCCCGTATTTGCTCCGGTTCCGAGAGGGCGTGAACGTAACGGCGAGAGCGGCTGGGTTCACGTGGGCGAATGCAGGGCAACGGCTGCACACGTCGGCAATCAACCCATGCATCCTCGCGGAAAAGTCGAGCGGCGCATTCGACAGGGTTTCCTTGTTCGGCCGATAGCCGTCCGGCAACACCCACTTCCGCGGCACCACCCGCCCGCCCGCACCCCAACGGCGTTCGGCCGGATGACCGGAAATTCTCTTGGCGTCCATGAAGGCCGAATCTTACCAGACCCCGCATTCGGGTCAACTTGGCAGGGAATTCTTCCTCACCGGAAAAATTCCCCCCGCTTCGCGGATGGGGTTAAACTCGCGGTCCGGCACGGTCGATATTATCCGCAACCTGACACGAACCGTCACGGTCGAGGGTGAGATCATGCGTGCGAACCGCCGGTTGCTGTCTCTGTCCGCGGCCCTGGCCGGTCTCGCCCTGTCCGGGGCGACCGGATGCCAAACGTACTTCGGCGGTATGACGCTGCCGTCGCCGCGGTATCTCGACCACTATCCGCAGTACTTCACGCCCGATCCGCAGTACCCGTTGCAGAAGGAACTGAATTCGCAGATGGACCCGGAAGGGATTGCGAATCGGGTGGGCGGGGCGAACCCGGCCGCGTTGCCGGCTGTCGGACCGATCGGCAACCCTGTTCCGGTTGACCAGGGCCGTTAAACTCGGACGCATTCGACGAACCCCGACCCGGGTCGGCGGTCCAGTTCCGGCAGGGAGTCCGGGCTTGACCGCCGATCCGGGTCGCGGTATTTCCCGCCCCTCAACTGAGGCCGGGGTCGCCGACCCCAAATCGATCCGGGGTCCGTAACCGCGGATTCCGTTGAAACGGGAAAGGGCGAACCGACATGGTGCACGGAACGCGCGGCTGGGTGGCTGCCCTGATTCTCACGGCCGGATCGGTCGGCTGCAACTTGCCGGGAAAACGGACGCGACCCGAAACGATTCAGCCCTTGACTGTCGCCCCGCCGAGGCCGGTAACGCCTGCCGCGACACCCTTGCAAGTAAACACGCCCGCAGCCAACCGGAACGGGACAATGAACGTGCCCGCTACGCCGACGAGTGGGGGCACGTTACGTCCGGAGCCGGCCAACCCCCCGACAGTCGATCCGCCAGTCCTGCCGACCGTCCCGGCGAACCCGACTCCGAAACCGGACACCGGGACGGCTTTACCGCCCGCACCGAACGGATTAATGGTGGACCCGAAGAATATCAGTCCGCCGACGCCGGCGAAACTCGACCTGCCCAGTTTGCCGAATTGATTACGCTTAAGGCGAGATTCGCCGGGCAATCAGGGCGGCGGTATACCCCGCCTTGAACCCGGCGTCGATATTGACCGTCACCACACCGGCCGAACAACTATTCAACATAGTGAGGAGTGCGGCGATTCCGCCGAACGACGCCCCGTAACCGACGCTCGTCGGCACCGCGATAACGGGGCAACTCACCAACCCACCAACCACGCTCGGCAAGGCCCCGTCCATTCCCGCAACGACCACGATCACATCGGCCGTCGCCAACCGTTCTTCCTTCGACAGAATGCGGTGCAACCCCGCGACGCCGACGTCCACGATCAATTCGACCCCCGCTCCCATTACCTCAGCCGTGTTCAACGCCTCCCGGGCGACTGGCAAATCCGACGTCCCCGCCGTAACGACGAGAACTTTGCCTGTCGCGGCGGGTCGTTCGATCGACGCGGGCAGCCAAAATGTTCGGGCTATGTGATCCAACGTCGCAGTGGGGAAATGGGTCGCCAGATGTGCCGCCTGTTCATCGCTAACCCGGGTCGCGAAACAGTCCTGGCCCGCCTCAGCGAACCGCCTCACCGCCGCTTCGATCCACGCGGACGTCTTCCCCTGAGCGAAGATGACTTCCGGAAATCCGCACCGCTGTTTCCGGTCCAGATCTAGCGTGGCAAACCCGAGTTCGGCACTCGGCGGGTTGGATCGTGACATCTCTCGGTCCTTTTTCACCGCAATATCCGTGCAGTCCGTAGCGTCAAGCGCCCATACACAACATAACAATTGTTATCTACCCAGCGCAATCTACCTCATAGCAATAAACCCCTTCTCTCAAGATAGGCAACCCCGGCGGGTCGTCGCGGTCGTACCGGTTCGGGCGGTTCGGATCAAGTTACCTAGCCGGCAAAACCGATACTTCCGAAAGCCGAACGTCTCGCGCCGAGGGTCGCCATGAAATCGCTCAAGATCACCGCACTCGGGTTGGGCCTGGCCGGCGGGATCGCCGCGTTCGGCTGGAACCGCACCCCCGCCCAACCCCCGGCCCAGGCCGATTACATCCCGATCAAATCCCGCACCGCGACGCTCAAAATCGACTACGACCCGGTCAAGCGAAAGGACATTCTCAACAGCCGACTGCTCGTTTCGCGGGATAAGGGCCTGACCTGGGAGCTCGAAGACACGGCCACGCCGGATCGCACCGCATTCAAACTCGAGGCGAAGGAAGACGGTGTCTACTGGGTAAAAATGCAGACCGTGTTCACGAATGGGTCGAAGGACCCGCCCGATTCGCAGATCGCGACGCAGCGGGCGGACCAGAAATTGCTCATGGACGGCACGCCACCGGCTGTCCGAATCTCCTCGGCCAAACGGATCGAAGACGAGATTGCGGTCGCGTGGTCAATAGACGAAAAGTTTCCGAACGAAGCGGAAACGAAGCTGAGCTACCGTCCGGCCGGGTCGGAACTGGCGGTCTGGCAGGACGTGCCGAACGTCGCGGGCAAAACCGAAACCCGGTTTAAGGTAACGGGTCTGGGCGCGTACACGGTTCGGGTGACTGCGAAAGACCTGGCCGGCAACGAAGGCCTCATGACGGCCGACGTGCCCGGGACCACCACGACGGTGGCGTATACTCCGCCAATACCACCGCTCACCGGTCAAGGGAATGCGGCCCCTCCCGCCGGTGCCATCCCGGCCCCGATTTTTCCCACATCCCGCCCGGCCGAACCGGACGGTATCGTTGCACCCGGGCCGATCCAAACCCCGAACATCCCGACCGACACGGCATCCGTACTGCCTGCGCCGGCTGCAGTCGGTCCTGCGGCAATAAACAATCAAGTTGCACCAAACTGGACACCACCCGCACCCACTCACGCACCCGCACAGCCGACCGAGACGAACTCGACGCCGAAAACCATTTCCACGCCACCCCAGCCGTTGGCAACGACGTCGCAGATTCCCGTTGCAGGCGATTCGGCCCCGACGAGATTCGTGAATTTCTCCAAGTTCGACCTCGCGTACACGTTGAACGCCGGGCCTTCCGGCGTCAACAAAATCCAGCTCTGGGTTACCCGCGACGACGGCCGGAACTGGCAGAAATGGAGCGATCACGACGGCAAGGAATCTCCGCTTCATGTCGATTTGGAAAAACGGTGGAACGCGAATCTGGAAGGGGCCTATGGGTTCAAGCTGGTGCCCGAAAGTGGTGCCCGGCAAACGGACGGTGCGCCGACTCCTGGGACACCGCCCGAGTTCCGCTGCGTGGTGGACCTCACCCCGCCGACGATCGAAGTGCTGGCTCCGAGTGCCCACCCGACGATGCGGGACACCATTTCGCTCAAATGGCGGGCGACCGATGCGAACTTCGGCAAGGACCCGATCGCGTTCGAGTGGTCGGAAACCCCGCAGGGCCCGTGGCGGGCGGTGAACGCGGGGGATGACGTTCGGCACGTGGTTGCTGGCAACGACGCCGGGCCGCCCCGAATGGCGAACACCAGCGAATACGCCTGGCACCTGCCGACCGACCTCACTTCGCCCAGGGTGTTCCTGAAAGTCACGGCTTGGGACGCGGCCGGGAATAAACGCGAAGTCATGACCCGCGACCCGATCACCATCGACTTCACCCGACCGAAGGCGACGATCCAAGGCATCGTCGGCGGGCCGACGGGGCGGTAAAGGCCATGACGGGCTTTGGCATTTAAAGAGATCCTTTCCGGACCGCGAGCGTCCCGCCCGCTCTTCAATGCGTTCCGGTGGCGAGGGCTGTTGTCAGGGCAGGGTCTCGGTCCTGGGTACATAGAATCCGTTCAAGTCGATTGCCGACGGATCGGGCAGTTTCGAGAAGAGCGGGCGGGACGCCCGCGGTCCACGGAATTAAGAACGGGCAGAAGCCTTCGGTCCAAGGAACCAAGAGCGAGTGGGATGCCCGCGATCCCGGTACGAACCCCGTTCGCCATTTCCTTTGCCCGGCTACCTCCCCTCCCCCGATTCGGTTCGGCTCCTATAGATAGCAGGGCTACTACTACGCGCCGACCCTGCCCCACGTTTCCGAGACGCATCATGACCGAACAGGAATTCCGGCCGGGTTTGGAAGACGTACCGGCGGCCAAGTCGGCCGTGAGCTTCATTGACGGCAAACGGGCCCGCCTCGAATACCGCGGCATTCCCGTCGAGACGCTCGCTAAGGAAAGCTGCTTTGAGGAAACGGCTTGGCTCCTTTTGAAGGGAGACCTGCCTAGCCAGAAGCAGCTCGCCGAGTTCGACCGCGACTTGAGGGATCGCCGGGCCATCCACTTCCGCTTGAAAGACCTGATCAAGTGTCTGCCGGCGACCGCCCACCCGATGGACGCGCTGCAAATGTCGGTCTCGGCTCTCGGGGCGTTTTACCCGTGCCGGCACGTGAACGACCCGGCGAAGAACTGGGACGCGTGTCTCCGCCTCCTGGCCGCAATTCCGACGGTCGTCGCCGCAATCGGCCGGGTGCGGGATGGAAACGAAATCCTCGAACCCCGGCCCGACCTCGACACCGCCGGCAACTTCTATTTCATGCTGTTCGGCAAAGCCCCCAGCGCGGCCACCCGCAAAGTACTCGACGCCTGCCTGATCCTGCACGCCGAGCACACGATGAACGCCAGCACCTTCACCGCCCGGGTGACCGGTTCGACGCTGGCGAATCCGTTCGCCACGATTTCTTCCGCGGTCGGCTCGCTCTCCGGCCCGCTGCACGGGGGAGCGAACGAAGAAGCCTTGCAGATGTTCGACCAGATAGGCGAGGCGGCGAACGTCAAACCGTGGCTCGAAAATGCACTGGCAACCAAAGCCAAGATCATGGGTATGGGACATCGCGTTTACAAGGTAAAGGATCCGCGGGCGACGGTGCTGCAGGAGTTCGCGGAACAGGTGTTCGCGGAGTCGAGCCGGCCGAAAACGTACGACACGGCCCTGGAACTCGAACGCGTGGCGGCCGGCATCCTCGGACCGAAGGGCATTTACCCGAACGTCGATTTCTTTTCGGGCGTGGTTTATCGCGCGCTCGGCATTCCGACCGACCTGTTCACGCCGATTTTCGCCATCGCCCGCACCGCCGGCTGGCTCGCCCACTGGCTGGAACAACTTCACGGCAACAAAATCTTCCGCCCGGAGCAAATCTTCGTCGGCAAAGTCGACGCCGATTACGTACCGCTGGACAAGCGGGCGTAGGCCGAGTCGAGTTGTCGTCCATGGCGAAACGGTTGTACTATAACCAAGAGGGAGTGCGTCGTGCTCTCGTGGCCAGGGAAGAAGGTTGGACAAACATCTTCGCCACGGTCCACAACGACGGTCGGCCCGATTATCTAGCCCGAATTCCGCTCGACGAACTCTACTCGCCGAAGAGCTTTGTGCCCCGCGACTCCCGCTCCATTGTTGACGTGGAATACCCGCCGCTCGTGACCGGTTCCCCTATGCCGGCGATCAATGTCGAGCCACGGTCTTCCCAATCAATCGAGTTCGATCCCGCTGAATCTCGTCAAGATAATGTGAGGCGAACGTGACGACGACCGATACTGATCTTCAATCCCGCATACGCTTCCACGTTCATTGGGGTTTTGTCGAGATTCGAAACCTTGCCTACAGCGGCGGCCACGACGAGCAGGTCGCACACCTTGCAGCCGTATTGGAGTTTCTTCCAGTATGCTCGGCGATGAATGACAACCCAATTTCGAAGTGGTGAGGGCGAAATTCGAGAGATACTCCAAACGCTTCCCCGAATCCCGCTACGATTATCTCAGTTATTTGGATGGCAGAGCCACTCCCGATCACTTTTAGGTTCCCCATGTCCCGCCTCGCCGACGCCCTCGACCGCATCCGCTTCGCACGCGAGTATTCTTCGTGGCTCGTGGATTCGATTCCTCATTCGGAGTGGTTCCGCTCGCCGGACGAAGTCGTCACGCACCTGGCCTGGCAGGTGGGGCACATGGCCATCGCCCAGTACCGGCTTTGTCTTGTCCAGCTTCGCGGTCCGAAACCGGAAGACGATGCCTTTTTTCCTCCAAAGTTCCTCGATGCGTTCAAACGAGATTCGGTGCCGGTTTCCGACCCGGCCTCGTACCCGTCGCCGTCGGACATTCGAACGGTCTACGACGCCGTCCATACCCATTTGTTGGAAGAACTGGCCGGTTATCCCGACGCCGATTTGGATTCCCCGGTGCGAACGCCGCACCGTCTTTGTAAGACCAAGATCGACAGTGTGCGGTGGTGTTCCGCCCACGAACTCGTGCATGCAGGGCAGGTGGGCCTGTTGCGGCGATTGTTTGGGGAGAAGCCCCTTTGGTGATCCGGACGCATCGGCGATGCGTCGCCAACCCGTAGAGAAACCGATGCTCGATGCTGCATTCGTTAGGGACAACCTTGCGGCCGTGAAGGCCAATTGCGCGAACCGCAACGTCGCCGCCGACGTGGACGCCGTGGTCCACTGGGACGACGAACGGAAAAAGGTCCAACGACTGAGTGACGAGACGAAGGCGAAACAGAACGAAGTGTCGAAAAAGTTTCCAATGGCGAAGACGCCGGAGGAAAAACAGACTTTGAAAGAAGAAAGCGGTCGGCTGAAAGAACGAGTCGCGGGGTACGATGCGGAGTTGAAGAAGGTCGAGGAGGAACTCCACAAGGCGCTGTCCACGTTGCCGAACATGACCCATCCGGACGTCCCGGTGGGGACTGACGCTTCGGCCAACAAGG
>DASXPC010000311.1:0-22682 GCA_036493815.1 Fimbriiglobus sp.
TTCGGTTCGGAAAGTGCGGCCTGAAGGAATGACGGGGACTTTTCGTCCGGCACGAGTTCGAGGTCGAGATTCGGCTGGCCGGTCACGAGCGTTGCCTTCGTTTCCGTCCCGAGCTTGGAACTGTAAGGCTTAATCACAACAGATTCCGCGTCCTGCAGCCAGACGAGACCGGTCACGCGGCCTTTGATCGCGATTTTCTGCACAAAGTCGCCTTGGCCCGACACGTACACGTCCTTTTCGAAAATCCCAATGTCCGGCAGCTTACCCGGGGCGTCGCGCAGCACCGTGACCGGGATGCGATACCCGGCTTTGAGCGTCAGGCCCAGTTCCTTGTGTTTTTCCCCCAGTTTATCCGCAAGGGAATCCAGATCGGATACGGACAGTGGGACCGGGGGATGTACGACGACAAACGGGTCGTCATTCCCGACTCTCACGACGGGAGGCGTCAATTCGGCCTGCGAGCGAATGACCGACCAGAAATACAGGTTGAAATTTCGGGGCCGCGCTCCCTCAACGAGGTCGCCCACGTCCACATCCGGTTTCGGCGTCACTTCGAAGATGTCCACACCCATCATGTTGATATGGATGGTGTAATTTGTGGGTTCCTTCGCCCCGTCGGCCTGGGCGTTGAAGAAGGCCGCCGTCTGATTCGGGCCGAGAGTCGTGGCCCGGAAGCCGACTCGTACGACGCCCCACGTCGGCCGACCGGGCGTCGCGGCCGGAACTTTCACCTTCAGATCGAGCTTGTCCACGCCGAAATCGGTCCATTCCAGTTTGGACAGGAGTTCCACCATCCCGGCTGTGGGGAAAAACGTGGGGATGGCCCCCAGCCCGATCGGCAAAGCGGCCGGCAGCATGTTCCATTGAATCAACCGGTCGACCGCGTCCGACGGGAGAATGGCGACACGGGCGTTCGTACACCGCGCGCACGATACCCCGCCGAACCCGAACGTCACGTCGACCGGCTTTTCGTTGCGGAACCAGAACAGTTCCGAATTCTGCACGTTGACTTCAAAGAAACCTGGGTAGTACCGGTAGTGCGGTTCGTCCGACGTCGCGTCGCGCTTCGCGGTCAGATAGCCCCACAAGAGCGGACCGACGCCCGATTCTTTTTTGTCGTCCTTCGGGGCGACGTCGGAGCCGGTGAACTGCGTGATGTAGGTCACCCCGAATACCAGGCTCATCACGAGAACGAGTGCGATGAGCTTCTTCATCCGATCGACTCCGGCGGGGGCAGTCCAATACGGTTCGGTACGTTCGGCCGGCGGCCCGGGTTCGCCGGGCGGCCGGCTCGTATTTCACTTCATCGGCTTCACCGGCCGGCCGTCGGAACTGATTGGGCCGACCGCTACGATGGTTAATTTTGAGGGGTCCAGGTGCTTCTTGGCGGCCGTCTGAACCATCTCCGGAGTGACCGCTTGGACTTTCTTCTTAAACGTTTCGAGCAGGTCGAACCCGAGGCCGAACCGCTGGGCAGCCAGAAGCTGAGCGGCGACGGCCGCGTTCGACGTCAGGCGGAACGGCAGACTCCCGAGCAGGTACCGTTTCGCGTCGTTGACTTCCTTTTCCGAAGGCGGCTCGTCACGAATCCGGTTGAATTCCTTGAGGAATCCGTCCCGGACCGTGAGGTATTTGTCCGGGAAGGTGCCGATGTACCCCTGGAAGAGACCCGGTTGTTCCGAGGCCGAACCGGTAATGGCGGCGTTGACCGTATAGGCCAGTCCCTGACGGTCGCGGAGCGTGGAGGAGAGCCGGTCGGTGAACCCGGGGCCGGTGCCGAGGACGTTATCCATGACGAGCAGCGTGTAATAATCCGGGTCGTTTCGGGTGATGCCCAGGTGGCCTAGAAAGACGTGGGTTTGGGACGCGGCCGTATCGGTGACGATCGCCGTCGTCGCCTTGTCGATTTTGGGCGGCGCGGCGACCTTCGGCGGGATGTCGTCACCCTTCGGCCATGCGGCCGTGGCCTTCTCCACTAACGCAGTCAATTTGGCCACGTCGAAATCTCCAACCACAACGAGTGTGGTCACATTGGGATGGAATGTCAGCTTGTGAAACGCCCTGCAATCCGCCGCGGTGAGTTTCTCCACCGTTTTCTTCGTGCCCTCCGCCGGCCGGCCGAACGGGTGGTTCCCGTACACCATTGCCCGGAACAGATTCGATGCTTTCACGACCGGTTGCGTTTCCATGTCCGCGATGGCGGCCAATTGCTCTTCTTTTTTCCGCGCGAACGCTTCGTCCGGCACTGTCGGTTCGGTCAGGCACTCGAACAATAGCCCTAATGCCATTTCCGTATCCGGGGTTAATGCTTTGAACGATCCGCCGCTCGTCCCGAACGACAGGCGCGTCCCGGCGTCTTCCGTCAGCGTGGCGATTTGCCGGCCCGTGTGCTTCGTCGAGCCTTCTTCCAAAAGGGATCCGGTGAGCGCGGCCAAGCCGGCCTTGTCGGCCGGTTCGCGGAGCCGAACGTCGGCGACGTACGCCTGGGCGACGACGATTGGCAGTCGGTGGTTCTCGAGCGTGATCAAGGTCAGGCCGTTTTTCAGCGTCGTCTTTTTCGCCCGGGTCAGGTCCAACCCGGCCGAGCCTGCGGCCGGTGCGTCTGCCCGTGCCGCTTGGCGGGAACGCAGGCCGGCCGGTTTGCCCGTTTTTTGCCCGATCATCCCTCCAGACGTACTCCGAGCCAATTCCTCTCCCTTCCCTGCCGCCGCCGGCAGCGACCAGACAATGCACTCCGAATGCGGGTCGAAGTATTTCTTCGCCACCCGTTGGAGGTCCGCCGGGGTGACGGCCAGAACCCGGTCCAGATAGTTCTGCAGTTTGGTCAGGTCGGTGTAAGTGACCGACCGGGCGATGAGGTCGCACAGGTCGTGTCCGTCTTCGAGGCGGTAAACGAATGTCGCGATCAGCCCGCGGCGGACGCGGGCGAGTTCGGTCGGCGTGATCGGTTCCGCGACGAGCTTGGCCAATTCGTCCTGCAGCGCGGATTCGACCTTCGTCCGATCCTTGCCGGGAATCGCTTCCACCTGAATGCCGAACCAGCCGGGGTATCGGCCGGTACCGTTCGACGTCGACACGTCGGACGCGACGCGATCCGTCTCGATTAACCGCTTGTAGAGCCGGGACGTGCGGCCGTTTGAAAGCACCGCGCTCAGCACGTCCAAGACGTCATCGTCCGGGTTGCCGACGACCGTCGTGTTAAACCCGACGAGGAGACGGGGCGAGTCGAATTTGGAAGCGAATTCCTTGCGGACCGCCATTGTCCGGTTCGGGGCGGGGGGTACCGGTTTGCGGGCCGGCAGCTCAACCTTCGGAATCGGACCGAACAGCGATCGGATCTTTCCCATCGCCTCGGCCGGGTCAAACCCGCCGACAATTACGAGCGAAGCGTTGTTCGGGCAATACCACTTGTCGTAGTGCCGCACAATCACCGCCGCCGTCGCGTTCCGGACGTCGGCTTCCTCGCCGATGACCGGGTGCGAATACGGCGTGTCGCCCGGGAAGAGCATCGGGAGGATGCGTTTGAATTCCAAGTCCCACGGCCGGTCTTCGTCCCGTTTCAATTCCGATATCACCGCCCCTTTTTCCTGCTGAAACTCGTGCTTGGCATCGATCCGTAGGTTCCGCATCCGGTCCGCTTCGACTTCCAGTGCGGCCGTCCACCGGTCGGAGGCGAAGTCGAAGTAATAGACCGTCATGTCCTCGTTCGTACTCGCGTTGTTCGCCCCGCCGTTCCGCTGGGTCATCCGGTCGATGTCGCCCGGCATCAGCTTATCCGTCCCCTTGAACATCAGATGTTCGAGGTAATGCGACAGCCCGGTCTGATTCTTGTCCTCGTCCCCCGACCCGACCTTGTACGCTACCATCGTGGTTACGACGGGGGACGACGGCACGGGCAACAGGTAGACGTTGAGGCCGTTGGGCAGCGTTTCGTGCTTCACCCCCGCGAGGGCGGTTTTTACCTTGGCCGCGAGCTTCGCGTCGTCCGCGGCGTCGGCGGCACGGAGTGTCGGAATACAGGCGATAATCGAGGTGATGGCTAGTAACAATCGCATGGGACTTCCTTCCAGGCGGAGGAGGCAGCGACTCCGATCCTGCTTTCAGTCTAGCAACCTCGGGCGCGGTCGGTAACGTAACTTCGCGGCGGGAATGCTCTTGGCGAGCCGGGCACCGGGCGGTTAGGATCGATCCGCCCATCCCGCGGGAGGGAGCCATGATTCGGACGTTTGTCGCCGTATACATTGTCGCTATTCCGGGACTGATTGGCGCCGCGCCGCCACCCAAGACCCCGGCCAAAAAGACCGAAAAAGAACTGATCGTCGGCGTGTGGAAGCGAATCGAAACGACCCAGCAAGACTCGACGGACCTCTTCCTCTGGTTCGACGCCAAGGGGGGAATGAAGGTCAATCGGAAGCTCGACGGCACCGGCTGGGGGTATGCCGCGAAATACGAGATCAAGGGCAAGGACTTGCCGTACGAGTCGACCGACCCGAAGTTTGCTCAGAAAGAAACGCTCAAAATCCTGAAACTCGACGAGACGGAATTCGAATACGCAGACCCGGCTGGGATCCGGGAAAAGTACAAACGCACCAAGGAAGAACCTGGGAAGTCGGACTGACGGAACCTTACCCTTTTCTGAGGACGCTGCCATGAAGTTGCTATTGAGCCTGACTGCGATCGCCATTGCGACCGCGGGGTATGCCGCCCCGCCGCCGAAGGACGAAAAGAAGTCGAACAAGGACAAGATCGTCGGCACGTGGGAGTTGGTGAAGACGAGCCAGGGCGACCTCGGCGGCCAGGTCCTGCACCTGGAATTCACCAAAGACGGCAAGATGATTATGAACCGGATGAATGGCAAGATGAAGCAGTTGGTATACGAGGCGAAATACAAGGTCGAAGGGGACAAGGAGGACAAGATGCCGTACGAATCGATTACCGAAGGAGTGGACAAGAAAGAGACGTTGAAGATCAAAAAACTGACCGATAAGGAATTGGTGTTCGAGGACGATGACGGGATCGTGGAAGAGTTCTCCCGGGTGATGGACGTGAAAAAGGACGAGAAGAAGAAGAGCGACCAGTAGGCTATTACTCCTCAACAATCAGGCGGCGGCCAACCCTCGGACGGCCGCCGCCGCCGTTTCCACGTCCGCCTTCGACGCGTCCAGGTGGGTACAGGCCCGGATAACCTGATTCCCCAACGCCGCGACCAGTACCCCCTGCTCTTTCAACTTCCCGGCCACGTCCTGAGCCGTGCCAAAGGTCGGTTCGACTTCAAACCAGACGAGGTTGGTTTCGACGACTTTAGGCGTAAGTGTTAACCCCGGCACCGAGGCCACGGCCGCGGCCAATAGTTTCGCATTCGCGTGGTCCTCGGCCAACCGCTCGATGTGACGGTCCATCGCATACAGGCATCCAGCCGCGAGAATCCCCGCCTGTCGCATCGCCCCGCCGAACAGTTTGCGAATCCACCGCCCCTTGGCGATCAGGTCCTTCGGCCCGGCCAAAGCCGAACCGACCGCGGCCCCCAACCCCTTACTGAAACAAACCGATACGGTATCGAAAGGTTCGGCCCAGGTTTTCAGCGGCACCTTCGCCGCGACGGCGGCGTTCCAGATGCGGGCGCCGTCGAGGTGCAAGGCAAGGCCGTTCGCCTTCGCCCACGAAGAAATCGCCTTTGTCTTCTCCAACGGATAGATCGTCCCGCCCCCGCGGTTATGGGTATTCTCCAGGCAGACCAGTCTAGTCTGCACGGCGTGCATGTCCTTCGGTCGAATCTTGCCTTCGAACTGTTCCGGGTTCAGGATGCCGAAAGTGCCGTCGATCGTTCGGCAGGTGACGCCCGAAAGGGCCGCGGGTCCGCCGGCTTCCCACAGGTAGACGTGGCTAGTCGATTCGCAAATCAGTTCGTCGCCTGGCCGGCAGTGCAACCTCACCGCGATCTGGTTCGACATCGTTCCCGACGGAACGAACAGCGCCGCTTCTTTCCCCAGGTCGTGAGCGACCCGCTCTTCCAGTTTGCGGATCGTCGGGTCTTCCCCGAAGACGTCGTCCCCGACCTCGGCCGCCATCATCGCCGCCAGCATGGCCTTCGTCGGTTTCGTCACCGTGTCGCTGCGGAGGTCGATCATTGGAATCACTTGGCGGGTTTGGCGGTATCGTCCGCTTGCTTGTTCTCGACGAACCACCGGCGGTCCACCTTTTTGAGATACATTTTTCGGTCCTTGACGTCCCGCAGGGAAATCGTCGCCGTGTCGCCGGATTCGGCCACGGTGCCTTCCCGGGCGAACCGCTTCAGTTCCCGGATCGCCTCGGGGTCGTCGCCGAGCTTTCCTTTCAAATCCTTCACCACCAGGTGAAACGCACGGTTCCGGGCTTCGGTATTGACCGACTCGGCGAACGCCTTGGGTTCCATGCTGAGCTTGTCGGCAGGGCGCACCACTGTCGGGTCCAGCCGCTGTTTTTCCCGCCGGGCCCGAAGGTCCGCATCGACGGCGGAAAGGATGTCCCGGGACCGGCCGGCAATCCGCGTTTCCACAAACGCTTCGTCCATCAATTGGGCCACGATGTAGTCGTACCTCTCCTTTTCAATGGCCTTGATCGTGCTAGCCAGTGCGGCCTTTGGGCTGGTTTGCGGGTAAAGCCCGGCCAACAGTGGAATGCCGAACTTTGTCTCCGGATCGTCCCGGAATGCCGGCGGTTGGGCAGTCGATTGTGAAGCGAAGACGAGGAATAGGATCGAACATAATGTCGTTCGCATGGTCGTGCCTTTTCACGTCTTGGCGAGCCGGGGGCGAATGCGGCCGGAGTCACCACGGGAATAATCTATTTATTCCCCCGCGGCCGGGGCCGACGCCAGTGGAACCCGGCCGACCCGGTCGAATTCCCACCCCTACGTCCGGTATAATCCGCGGTATGCCGGGCAATACGTTCGGAAAACAGTTCCGGGTCACCACCGCCGGGGTCAGCCACGGCCCGGGGTACGTTTGCATTATCGACGGCTGCCCGGCCGGATTGTCACTGTCGGTTGACGATTTACTCCCCGACCTCCGCCGCCGCCGTCCCGGCCAATCGACCCTCACCACGCAACGGGACGAAGCCGACCTGCCCGAGATCTGGTCCGGCGTATTCGACGGGAAAACCGACGGCACGCCGATCGGCATCCTCTTCCGCAACGAAGACCATCGGAGTGCCGACTACGGCGACATCAAGGACAAATACCGGCCCGGCCACGCCGACTACACTTTCGACGCGAAATACGGCTTCCGCGATTACCGCGGCGGCGGCCGAAGCAGCGCCCGGGAAACGATCTGCCGCGTCGCCGCCGGGGCGGTGGCGAAGAAACTGCTCGCCCGCGAAGGAGTCGCCGTGCTCGGTTACGTCAAGCAAATCGGTTCCGTCACCGCGGACGTTCCCGACCCGGCGGCCGTGACGCTCGACCAGGTCGAAGCCACGCCGGTGCGCTGCCCAGTGCCCGCGGCCGCGGCCGAAATGATCGACCTCATCGACGCGGTGCGGAAAGACCGCGACAGCATCGGCGGCGTTTGCGAACTGGTCGCCACCGGCGTCCCCCCCGGCCTCGGCGAACCGGTCTTCGATAAACTCAAGGCCGACCTCGCCAAGGCCCTGCTGTCCCTGCCCGCGGTCCTCGGCTTCGAGTACGGTGCCGGGTTCAGCGTCGCGGCAATGAGGGGGAGCGAGAATAACGACGCTTTCGTCACGAGCCCGTCCGGGATCGCGACCGAAAGCAACCGCCACGGCGGCATGCTCGGCGGCATTTCCTCCGGCATGCCGATCGTCTGCCGCGTCGCGGTGAAACCGACGAGCAGCATTCCCCGCAGTCAAAAGACCGTCACCCGTTCCGGCGACGCGACCGAAATCCTCGTGAAAGGGCGGCACGACCCCTGCCTGTTGCCCCGGTTCGTGCCCATGGGCGAGGCGATGGTGGCGCTGGTACTCGTCGATCACCTCCTGCGGGCGAAAACGAGTCGGACTTGCGAATAGCGACCGGAGTGGGCTATGAGGTGATCTCATGCACCCCCTGCCCGCCCGCCCGGAGTCGGTTGCGGTCGCCCGGCGCATTCTGGCGGCCGTCGTCGTCATTCAACTCGTCTCGTTCGCCGACGAATCCCGTACACAGGTCGGTGCGTTGGTGTCTCCCCAAACGTATCCGAACTGCCGGGTCTCCGGTCCGTTGATCCGCGGCATCGATTGCCACGGGTACTATGCCTGGCTCCGCGCGCCGCTCTTGCACAGTGACTGGCACTTCGACGAAGAGTATTCGATTTGCCTGGCGAACTGGGGCCCGATCGAAGTGTTGACGGTTCCGTCGCAAACGGGCCACGTGCCGAACATGTGGTCGATTGGCCCGGCGATCGCGTGGTCCACGACGGTGGTGCCGCTGCATTACCTGCTTCGTGCCGCTGAAGGCACCGGCGTCTGGGCCCCCGACGGATATTCACCGCCGTATCAACTGGCGGTGGGCTCCGTCACCTGCGGCCTGTCGCTCCTCACGCTGTTCCTTCTTTACGGGATCGCCCGCCGGTTCGCCGGGCCCGTCGCAGCATCAGCCGCGGCCGCGGGAATCCTCCTCGGCACGCCGCTCCTCGTCTACGGCACCGTCGAAGTCTGCATGGCCCACGGCCCGGCGTCCGCCGCCGCCGCCGGACTCCTCTTCGTCTGGGTTCGAACCCTTGGCTCCCTCAGATTTCGCCGGTGGTTTGCCGTCGGAGCCCTGCTCGGCGTCTGCGGCCTTATGCGGTGGCAACTCGTTACCTTCGCCCTGCTCCCCATTGTGGAAGCTCTATGGCTCGCTGCCCGCTCGAACGATTGGCGAACGCGACTGGCGGCCGTCGGCGGGCTGGGCATTGCCGCGGCCTCCTCGGTCGCAGTCTTCACTCCGCAGATGTACGCCTGGTGGGTCGTCTTCGGCCGGCCGATCCACCTGCCCCACTCGCTCGCCCCGCACTGGCTTAACCCCGCGTTCTGGCAGATACTCGGGTCTACGAATTGCAGCTTCTTCTACTGGACCCCGATTACCCTCCCCGCCCTGGTCGGCCTCGGCGTTGCCGCCGCACGGTGCAATCGCATGCAACGGACCGTCGCCGGCCTGTTCGCGTTCATGCTGCTCGTTCAGGTTTATCTCATCGCGTCGCTGGTGGATGACAAGAGCGTCTACCTCGGCTGGTCGTTCGGATTTCGCCCGCTGACCGAAACGTGCGTGGTGCTCGTGCCCGGCTTGGCCGTCCTGTTCGAGCGGGCGAACGCGAAATGGGCCCATCGGTTCGCGATCGGCTTGGGCGTGATGATTGCCTGGAACCTTGCCCTGGTCGGCATTTACCGGCACTTCGTCGCCGGGGCGACGGGTGGCAATCCGCTTGTGTTGCTTATGGCCGTGGGACGGTACGCCACCCACAGGCCGGTCGAAGCCGTCGGAACGGCCACGCTCGCAGTATGGATGGCCCTACGACTCGTAACGGCTTTTCGCTCGATACCATCGCACCCAACAAGCTTCTTGGCCTGGCCGACGGCAACCCCGGCACATTTCGGTCCACAGCTTAGAATTTTGGCCCATCAACAACGTCATCGACCGGAACAATCCTTTTTTGGCACGTGATTCGCCTGACCGATCCTGCCCAATCTTTACTCAACCCTGGAGGGGTTTCCATGTCTTTGTTACGCACCCTTTCGGTTTTGACCGCTGCCGTCTTCGTCGGCCCGGCCTTCGGCCAGAACGCGACCAAAGCCGACAAAGCGGCCGCATCGCTCGACGGCACCTACAAAGCCGTCTCCGGCGAACGGGACGGCAAAGCCCTTACCGAAAATCAGCTCAAGGGACTCACGTTCCGCTTCGACGGCGAAAAAATGGAGATCTCCGACAAATCGGGCAAAGTCATTCACAAATGTACGCACACCATCGACACGGCTTCGAAACCCTGGCGCATCACGATGAAAATGACCGACACGCTGGGCAATAAAACCGTGGTCGGCCTCGTGGAAAAGACCGGCGACACGGTCCGGATCATCTATCCGCTGGCCGGCGGAGAAACGCCGACCGAATTCAAAACCAAAGAAAAACAAGAGATGTATACCCTGAAAATGCAGAAGTAAAAACCGATGGACAACGGAGAACGCGGAATGGCACGCAGAGGAATGGAAACAACTTTCCTCTTCGTGTGATTCCGCATTCCCAGCCTTTCTGCAGGATTATTCACCGGACAATAACTTCACAATTTCTTCTCGAACGTGCGACGATAGTATTCGCCGTTGCTGCAACGTATCCCGGTCCCGAATCGTGACGGTATCGTCTTTCAACGTGTCGCCGTCGATGGTGACACAGAACGGCGTGCCGATCTCGTCCTGCCGGCGATAGCGTCTTCCGACGGCTCCCTTGTCGTCGTACACGACGTTGAAGTGCGGCTTCAACGTCCGGTATATCTCCAACGCCTTCTCCGGCATTCCGTCCTTATTCACGAGCGGGAAAACCGCGCACTTGATCGGGGCGAGTCGCGGGTGGAACCGCATGACGGTCCGCACTTCCTTGTTCCCCTTCGCGTCCGGCACCTCGTCCTCGTGGAACGCCTCACAGAGAACCGCCAGCGCGAACCGGTCCGCCCCGGCCGAGGGCTCGATCACGTGCGGGGTGAACTTGTACTTCGCGATCTCCTCCGCCGACGGGTTCGACTTCAGCCACTCCTTGAAGGAGCGGGTGGAAAGTGTCTGCGAATCGTTGTTCCATTTCTCCTCGTCGAAGTAGGAAAGCTCGTCCTCGCGGCCGGAGTGCTTGGCGTGGGCTTTCAAGTCGAAGTCACCACGGTGTGCGACTCCCTCCAATTCCTGCGGCTCGTCCGAGAACGGGAACATGTATTCAATGTCGGTCGTGCCGATGGAATAATGGGCGAGTTCTTCCTTCCCTTGTTCACGCGGCCGGAGGTTGTCACTCTTGATTCCGAGTGTGGAATACCACTTCTTCCGTAGGTCCCGCCAGTATTGATACCACTTCATCGATTCATCGGGGTGACAGAAGAACTCGATCTCCATCTGCTCGAACTCGCGGGAGCGGAACGTGAAGTTCCGCGGATTGATCTCGTTGCGAAACGCCTTCCCGACCTGGGCGATTCCGAACGGCAGTTTGAGGCGGGTGCTGTTCAGGACGTTGCGGTAGTTGGCGAAAATGCCTTGGGCGGTTTCAGGGCGGAGGTAGACTTTGTTATCTTCTGATTGAATGGCTCCTGCGTAGCTTTCAAACATTAAGTTGAAGGCTCTTGGTTCCGTTAGTGTGTGTTTTTGGCAATTTGGACAACGGAGTTTGTCAATACCTTGTCCGATTTTCCATCTACTTAGCAATGACAATGCGAGAGGAGGACTTGGTTCCTTTGATAAACGAACTTTGGCATTTTTTGCGACTGTCACTGCTTGAGATTCGGCTTCGGCTTGCGAATTGGCTTCTACTCCAACGTATTCGATATCGGCTCCGCCGGGAGTCAATGGTCCCATATTAACAACGTAGACCTTATCTGCACGAAAAAGCTTTTTACACCCTTCAGTTTTGCAGGCTACCATCGGGTCCTGAAACCCGGCCGCATGCCCGCTCGCCACCCACACCTTCGGGTTCATGATGATAGAACAGTCCAGCCCCACCATCCGGATCTCCTGCCCGTCCGGTCCCGGCGGCGGGTTGCGGACCATGTCCAGCCACCAGGCGTCCTTGATGTTCTTCTTCAGTTCGACCCCGAGGGGGCCGTAGTCCCAGAACCCGTTGATCCCGCCGTAGATGGCGGACGACTGGAAGATGAATCCGGTGTCGGAACAGAACTTGGCGAACTTCGCCATGTCGATCGCGGGCATGATTCCGTCCCGGTTAGGTGCTAATCCCTATCGGACTTAATCTTACGGCGAAAATACTCAACGCCAACCGTCGCCAACGCGGCCAAGTGGAGTGGGTGCTGCCTTGGTCAACCTGTCAACTCGGGTTGTTCAACCGGAGCTTCTTCCGGCTTGGGAGCCTCCGGAATCGGCATCCGGCCGACCCCCAACACCCGGATCAATACCGGCAACGTCAGCCCCTGCCCCACCAGCGTGGCGAAGATCACCCAGAACGTGAGGAACACAATCAGGTTCCGGTTCGGGAAATCCGCGGGCAGGGCGAGGGAAGCGGCGAGGGAGACGACGCCGCGCAAGCCCGTCCAGCCGACGACAACGATCCCCTGCCAGGGGGGTGCGGGTTCGTGGGTGCGGATGCGTCGGGACAAAAGTCGCGGGAGGTATGCGGCCGGGAAAACCCAGACGAGGCGGAGCAGAATCGCCGTCAGGCTCACGGCCACCGCATACCAGACCAATTCATCCATTGCATACCGGTCGCCGAGCACGTTGAGGACGCGCGGCAACTGGAACCCCATCAGGATGAAGATCATGCCGTTCAGGAAGAATTCGAGCCATTCCCAGACGGAGTGGGCTTCTTCGTAAAGCTCCTGCGAGAAGACCGATTCACACCGGGTGCCGACCCAGAGGCCGGCGGCGACGACCGCCAGTATGCCGGAGACGTGCAGGTGTTCGGCGGGGATGTA
Organism: Fimbriiglobus sp.; assembly: GCA_036493815.1. Classification (GTDB taxonomy): domain Bacteria; phylum Planctomycetota; class Planctomycetia; order Gemmatales; family Gemmataceae; genus DASXPC01. The sequence goes on from DASXPC010000311.1 coordinate 12,564, forward strand.
TGCGGCGTAGGGAGTCAGGAGCGTAATCGTAATCGAAAGTTTTGCGTCGACGAGGCCGGCCCGGTCGAGCATCGGGTGCAGCTTCGTCGCGGTCCAGCCGACCGCGAGCCCGAGGACGATTCCGCCCAGGGAAATGAGGGCGAACTGCCCGGCGGCGTCGACGAGGGAGAAAGTACCCGCGGTCACGGCCGCGACGGCCATGCGCAGGGTGACGAGTGCGGCCGCATCGTTCACGAGACTTTCGCCTTCCAAAATCGACGTCACCCGCCGCGGGACCTTGAGCCGCTTCGTGATCGCCATGGCCGCCACCGCGTCCGGCGGGGAGACGATCGCCCCGAGTGCCGCCCCGACGGCCCACGGCAGGCCGATGTAATAATGCGCGACGGTTGCCACGGCCGCGGTCGTGGCAAATACGCACCCGACTGCCAGCAGAGAAATCGGCCGCATATACAACAGAAAATCGCGCCATGGCGTCCGGAACGCCCCGGCGTATAAAAGTGGCGGCAGAAACAGGAAAAACACCACGTTCGACTCGAGCGCCACATCCGGCGCCCACGGCTGCAGGCTGAGCACCAACCCGCCGCACGTGAGCAGAATCGGGTCCGGGATTTTCGCCCACCGGGCCAAAATCCCCAGCACGACCGCCGCCGCGAGCAACCCAATAACGATTTCGTCCGTATGAAACATCACGCCTCCGCGTTGACCGTTCCGCACGGGTGGTTTAATGTGCCCGGCACCTGGAGGTCAACCATGCCCCGACTGGTCAACATGCTTCTTCGCTCCGTGAGGGGACGCACGGCCGCGACACTTTGCGTCGTTTCATGCCTCGGACTCCCCGTATCCGGTGCGGAAAAGCTGGTTCTCGTCGCCGGCGGCGGGGCAGGACCGGACGGCGGCAACACGGTCGGGGCAAAGGTCCTTCAGCCGTTCGGCACCGCATTCGGCGACGACGGCACGATCTATTTCGTCGAAATGGAAAAAGGCGAACGACTCCGCGCGGTGCCCCCCGACGGCACGATCCACACACTTGCGGGAACGGGATTGAAGGGCAATTCGGGCGACGGCGGACCGGGCACGAAGGCGAGCTTCAACGGCATGCACAGCCTGGCCTTGGGTCCCAAAGGAATCGTTTACCTGGCGGACACCTGGAACAACCGCATTCGTACGTTCGACCCGAAAACTGGGATCGTCGACCGGTTCGCCGGGAACGGTGTGAAAGGCTTCGGCGGTGACGGCGGCCCCGCCCTGCAAGCCAGCTTCGGCGGTATCTATTGCCTCGCCTTCAATTCGGAGCAGAAAACCCTGTACGTTGCAGACCTCGACACGAAGCGGGTCCGCAAAATCGACATGAAGACGAAGCTCGTGACGACGGTGGCCGGGACTGGTGTGAAGGGCAGGCCGAAGGATGGCGAACCGGCGATCACCCAGCCGCTCGTCGATCCGCGAGCCGTGGCCGTGGCCCCGGACGGCACAATTTACATTCTGGAGCGCAACGATCATGCGTTGCGAGCGGTGGATCCGAAGGGGAGAATTCGGACCGTTGCGGGCACGGGCCGAGCCGGGTCGCTCATCGGGGCTGCCGTGCTCAGCCAGTTCAACGGCCCGAAGCACCTCTGCATGGACCGCGACGGTACGGTGCTGATCGCGGACACGGAAAACCACCGCATTGTGCGGTTTGACCCGAAAAACGGTATCGTTTCGCTCGTGGCCGGGACAGGGCGACGAGGTGCTGCCGGCCTCGGCGGCGACCCGAAGGAGGCCGAATTGAACCAGCCGCATGGCGTAAGCGTGAATCCGAAGACGGGTGAAATCTACATCTGCGACGCCAGCAACAACCGGATTCTGAAGATCGTCAAGTAGGGTGGCCCATCTACCTTTTACGCCTGAGCGCATTCGCCCGGTCGAACTCCGCCCGCACGGCCTCGTTCAACTCGTGAAGCACCTCGGCCCGATCTCGTCCGGCGAATCGAGTGGCGGGGATCGGTTTACCGAAGGAGATGGCAATGCCCCTCCCGGAATCGGGGATGAAAAGGGGGCAGAAACGGGGCAGGAATTGGTGCCGCGGCCACGCCTCGAACGCCCCAGCAATGCCGACCGGAACGATCGGCCCGTCAAACTGCTGGACGATTAGAGTTACGCCAGCCTTCAACGGCTGAACCGCCCCGGCACGAGTCCGCTCCCCTTCGGGAAAGACCACCACCGCCTCACCTCGACCCAATGCAGCCTTCACCGCCCGCAACCCGTCCTTCCCGTGCCCGCGGTCGATGGGGATGCCGCCGTAGTAGCGGAGTATGCCCGACCAGACGCGGTATTTGAAAACGGTATGGCGGGCGAGAAACGTCAGCGGTCGCGGGCTGGCCATGTCCAGCGGCACCGGGTCCAGAAGCGACTGATGGTTCGCCAGGAGGAGGACGGGACCGGAGCGTGGAACGTTTTTTCGGCCCGTCGCGCGGAACGACCAGCCGAGGGTCATCGGCCAGAACGCCGCCCAGAACGAGAGCGGATACGTGAGTTTGCCGGTCAGCCCCGGGAACGCCATGTTTCGATCACGCGTTTCATGTCGGAAAGGACGGCGTCGAGCGACCGGTCGGAGGTGTCGAGCCAGATGGATAAATGAGCGGGGCGAAGCGGATCGATCGCCCGCTCGGTGTCCTGGCGGTCCCGTTGAACGATCTGATTCAGAATCGCCTCGTAATCCGCTTCCCGACCCGCCTCGCGTTCCTGTTCGACTCGCCGCGCGGCCCGCACGTCCGGACTGGCCCAGAAAAAGAACTTCACCGGTGCGTCCGGGAACACGGCCGTGCCCTGGTCGCGCCCTTCGCACACCATGTCCCGTCCCGCCGCGATCCGCCGCTGCTCGGATTTCAACTTGGCCCGCACCTCGGGGAACGTGCCGACCTTCGACGCCCCCCGACCGGCGTCCTCGCTCGTCACGTCGTCGGTCAGGTCCTGGCCGTTCAGCACGACATTTCCCCTCGCCATCTCGAAGCGAAAATTGTCGACGAACCGCCCGATGTCCGAATGGCTCGGCCGATCCGCGTAAATGTCGAAGTCGTTGCGGAGGAGGGTCAGGGCGGCAGCTCGATACATGGCACCGGTGTGGAGGAGTTCGAATCCGAGATGGTCGGCCAGCCGACGGGCGGCCGTCGATTTGCCCGCCCCGGCGTAGCCGTCGATAGTAATGATCATGGTCTCGGTTCGGATCACTTGATCCGCAGCGTCACCGTTTCGCCGTTCTTGATCTGGCTCCTGGTTTCGATCCCGCCCGATTGCGGCAGTGCGTAGCCGAACTCGCCCGGGGCGACCGCCACGTCTTTCGTTTGCGTCGGGGCGAGCAGGTACGAAACGCCGTTGACGATGATGGACACGTCCGTGAAGTAATTGTTCACCAACCGAACGGTTCCCCGGACCGGCGGCGGGTTGTTGATCGGAGACGACCCGGCCACCCGTTGAGTCGCGGCCACCTGTTCGCCGATACGGGTCAGTTTTTCGTCCAGCTTTCGGATCGCCTCGGCCATCGTGTCGAGCCGCTTGACCAGGCCGGCGTCTTCGGGCGCTTTGCCTTCGTTCTTCCCGAGAATCACGTCCGCGATCTGCTTTTGTGCCGCTTTCATCTCGTTGACTTGCTTCTTCAATTCACCCAGTTCCACCTTCACGTCGACCGGCTTGTTCGCATCGCCGGCCCCTGCCGGACCCTGGGACGTGCCGGGGCCGGCCGCCAGGGCCCCGCCAATCAATGCGGTCAGAACGGCTTGTTTCGTCATATTCACGGGTGCGTCTCCGGGTGCAGGCTTCGGGGTGTGCGGTTGCGGGGCGGCCTCCGGCGGGTTCGCCCACGAATTGAAGGTAAGAGACGACGGGGCGGGTCGCAAGAGATTTTCGGTCGGTACCGGTAAGGTAATCGAAGGTATCGACGGCAAGTTTACCGATTGCGAAACCGGGGCAACCCGGATCGGCACTGCCAGCGGCGGCTCGGCCGTTTGCGGAATCGGCGCCTGCCGTGCCTGCTTCGGCTCGGCGGTCGCCGCGGAATACGCCCCGGTTCCGGCCAGGCTGGCGGACAGGACCAGTCCGAAACACCACGCCGCCCGAACGATTCGCGGTGTCATGGGAACGTCCCCCGTCAGTCCCGGAGATTAACAAAAACGAGCCGCCGCCTTTCGGCCGCGGCTCGTGCGATAACGGCCCGGGCCGCAACCCGTGCTAACTCTTCTCGAACCGGGCGATCCGGTTCACCGGCTGGTCAAAATCGTCGTCGTATTCCGAACCGATTCGGAACTCCATGAGGAATGCGTCTTCGCCGCTGTCCTCGTAATAGTTTTTCAGGACTTTCACCGCTTTGAATTCCTGCGCCCGGAAGAAAAGCTGGGCGGACAAGTTCGATTCCCGCACGGCCAGCGTGACCTTACTCCGCCGGTGCGAAGTCAGCTTGGCGGACAGCTTGCCGATCATCTGCGTGCCGATGCCCGACCGCCGATAGTTCGGGGCGACGGCGAAATTCAGCACGTTCAACTTGTTCTTGTGCAATTCGTAGATCATGAACCCGACCACGCGGTCGTCCGCCTCGGCGACCATGCCGATGCAGTTCCGCTGGCGGAGGCATTTCAGGAAATCTTCCTCGGTCCAGGAGAACTCGAAGCTCTCCCGTTCGGCCCGCAGCACGTCGGGCATGTCCCGGCGGATCATCCACCGGATGTGGGTTTTCGTCGGCGCGGCCGTGGTCATCGCACGTCCTGTGCTCATGCGGACTCCTCCCCCGTACCGGATCGCGACCGGAACCGCGATTCGGCCCGTTTGTTCGTTCCCGCCCGGAACAACCGCGGGGGAAACTCCGCAAGGGCCGGAATTTACCACCGCCCCGCCGCCCGGGCAACCCCGTCCCCCGACCGGAACCCCCGCGTCCCGGCCGACCCGTCATCCCCCGGTCTACTCCTTGTAGAACCGGGTGTTCTCTTCCTTCGTGATCGGCGTTTTGATCTGGTCGCTCGACAGTTGCACCTTAAATTTATGATCCCCGGCGACGGTCCCTTTGACCCGCACGCGGAACACGACTTCCCCTTTGACGTCGAGCTTGACGAGCGGGTCGTAGCTCACGGCCGTGCCTTCGACGTGGGCGGTGGTCGGCCCTGTGGCCGACGTCACGGCCGTGCCCTCGGCCGGCGTCGCCAGAATCCGCACGTTCGTGCAAGGCCCCGTCCCCTGATTGATGACTTTGATTTCGTATTCCGCTTCCTTGCCGACGACGACCGGGTCTTCCACGTCCGCGACTTCGAATCGCAGAGCCGGGATTCCTTCGGCGTTGAGGGCCGTTTCGGCCTGGACTTCCAATCCCCGCCCCACGGCCGCGGCCGGCTGGATCCCTTCCCCCGGCGAACCCGCCACCACGGGCATCGTCCGGGCCACGCTCTTGAGCGTGACGTCGCAGGGAGCGACCGTCTTAAGTTTGAGCGAAACGGCTTTGCCCTTGCCCGGTTCGAGCCCGGCGAGCCGCCAGGTCACTTCGTGCGTTGCCGGGTTGAGGCTGCCGCCATCGCTGGCCTGAACGAATTCGAATCCGGCCGGAACCGCGGCCGAGACGGAGACCGGATCGGTCCCCGCGGTGCCCGGGTTGGTCATTTCGATCAGGAAAACCGGTTCGCTATTGACCAGACAATGGGTCGGTCCGATGTGGCGGGCGGTCAGTTTAGGTTCGACCACGGCCAGGACGTGACGGGCCGATTCCGGGTGGGTGCCGTCGGCGGAGACGGCCACGCCGCAGGATTGCGGGCCCGCCTTGGCCGCGGTGACTTTGAGCGGAAATGTCTTACTTTGCCCGGCCGGGAGGGCGGGTAGTTTGAGTTCCAGCACCGACCCGCCGGCGTGAATCAATCCGGCGGACAAGTGAGCCTGAAGGACGAGGTTGTTGGCCGGTCCGGTGCCGGAATTCGTCAGTTTGATCTGGAAGGTGGTCGGTTCTCCTGCCCGGGCGGTTTCACCGCCGAGAAGCTCGACCGCGAGTTTGGGCCGGGTGACCCGGACGCGGACTTCGGTCCCGGTGGCGAACGAGAGGGTCGCCCGGGTCCGCACTTCGCCTTCGGCGGCGGGCCGGAGGGTGACTTTGACCTTGCGTGTGCCGGCCGGTTCGAGCGTACCGAGGGTCCAACTCAATCGGGTCCCGTTCGATTCCGCGGCCGGTTCACTGCTCATCAGTTTCGCCCCGGGCGGAAGTTCGTCTTCGACCTTCACCCCCCAAACCGCGGTCGCCCCGCCGTTGCGGACGACGAGTTCGTAACTGAAATCCGTCCCGGCCGTCACGGCCTCGGGTGCCACGGTTTCCAGCGAAACCGCCGGCGTCTGTTTCGCCGGCAGCGTCCCGCCGGGAAGCGCAACCGTTTGTGCGGGAGCCGAAACGACAGGGGCCATGGTTACCGTCGCGTTCGGGACTAGAACTTTCGGACCTGATACGGCTGTCGAGCTGGAAGAAACTGGAGGAACGGTATTCCCGGTCAACTCCGACGTCTTCTCGACGATGACTCGCGGACCGGGAGCAACACTCGGAGGCAGAGCTGCGGGCGAAACGCTAGGAATCGCGGGTGGAGATACGGTCGCCGGGGGCGATTCCGGAGCGGAAGGGAAGACCGGCGCGGGAAGCTGTAACGCACCGGCTTGCACGATGCCGCCCGGCCCCGCGACTGCCGGGCCGGAGCCCGACGTCGGGGCGATCGGAACCATTCCGTTGCCGTCAGTCGTTTGGAAGTAGGAGGGCCGGGGTGCGTTCGGGACGGGTGCGGTGGTCGGCGGCGTTCCGTACGGCCTCCACGACGTCGGCGCCGCCATCCCCTGCGGGGTCGGTGGGACCGTCAATTGAACCGGAACCGGCGGAGACTGGGCGAAGGCCAGGGCAGTAATAGTCCCCAAGCCGGCAACGGCCGCTGCGAATAAACCGGCGCGTGGGTATTGCACGATACGTCCCCCTCATACCCCGCCCCACTACCCCCGTACCGGGGCCGGGTATTTCAATTCATTCCTGGCCATCTTCGCCGCCACCGCGTCGCTCAAGTCGATGCCGGTGTGAATGCTCAACTGAAACACCAGGCATGCCACATCCGCCAACTCGTCTGCCACCGCGTTCCGGAAAGCCAGGTCGTTCACCACCCGCGTGCGGGACTCGGCCTCGGTCAGCCACCGAAACGGTTCGACCAGTTCGCCCACCTCGCTGGCCAAAGCCATGACGAGGTTTTTCGGCGAGTGGAACGGATCCCAGTCCCGTGCCAGGCTGAACGCCCGCACCCGGGCTTTGAGGTCCGCGACCGTTGTGGTGGCGTCCGCCATGCCGAATGTCGTTTCGTCGTCGTGTGCCCGAAAGGAGCGGCCGGTTGCGTGTTTTCCCCCACGCGGCCCCACCCCACGGGACGGGCCTTATAACCGGACCGGGAATGCTGTCAACGCGAACGGGACGAAAAAGGATGGTTTGATCGGGGATAAACTGAAACGAATCGAATTGATTACTTCGCGGCGGTTAAATGGGTTCACTCTGGGTAACATCGGCAGCAGTCGCGAACTGCACCGACTGGCAATGAAGTTCTGTTGAAGTTATGAATATGAAATCTGTTTCTCCGCATTTTCGGAGGACAACCGTGGAGTACTTCACCGCCCGTAACACCGTGATCCTGGCTCTGGTGCAAGAAGGGGTGATTACACTCGGCGTACTCGGGGCAGGGGCTTCGATCAAAATGTACAGGGATGCTTCCTCACTGATGCAACTCCCGCAAATAACAACACTGCTTTGCGATTACGGGTGGCTCTTGTTGGGTATGCCTCTGATTTGGACCGTCTATGCATTTCGCGAACTTCGGCGAGAGGATGCATCAACCTCTCGCCGGGTTCTGGCAGTGACGTCCGGTATTTTGTTCTTATTGGGCTTGATGATCCTCGTTTGGTACGCCTCGATCGGAAGAATGCTGATGTTTATCGTGCGTGGTGACTCGTTCTGACGGGATAGCCCCATCCTGAAAAGCCGGGATTTTATCGAACTTACTGTTTCACCGGGGTCACGGTCTGAACCTGCTTGACCTGGCTCTGAATCTTGACGGCTTTATCCGGCCGGTCGAATTCGATGTTGGCCGCCATGGTGTTCGTCATCGTTCCGGTATGAGCCGAGCCGTCGATGCAGGCGTCGAGTTTCATCGTCAGCTCGAGCGTACACCCCGGCTTGAGTGGGATCACGTTCTCGCCGCTCTTGAACGTCGACGGTTTGAGGGAAAACGTCAGCTCGAATTCACCGAACGGCACGCCGTTATTGCGGTAGGCTTTGATTAACTTTCCCGTGGCCGCGTTGCCCGTCTTCGCCAGTCCGAACGGCAAATCCTTGGACATGAGTGGAAGGATTTTTTCCAGATTGGGGGACCAGGTTCCCCCAATCGCCACCGGCTTCGCCGGCAGCAAGTCCTCGTCTTCCGGGCCGTTCCCTTTCCCGAATTCGCTCGCGAACGTCTTTGCGTCGTCCTCGGCCAGGGGCAGCCCGTTCGCCGTTACTTCGAACTTGTTGCCCTTTTTCTCGATGAGCACCGTCTTCCCCTGAAATGCATAGGTCTTCTTAACTCCGTCCGTAGTCGTCTCGGCCAGTTCGTACGCCCGAGACAGTTTCGTCGGCTTCTTCGCACCGGCGGCCTTCGCCAGCACGTCTTCCACATAGGTGTAACGGGTCGTCATCCGTTCGGTTTTGGTCTGAAGCCGACCGTTAGCGACAAACGTCGTGGTCGTGACCGCATCTTCCACGATCGACTGTTTCGTCTTGTCGCCGACCGCGTCCTTCTTTAGCCGGATGACGACCGCGTCTTGTCCGTAACCCGCGGCGGACAGAAACACGGACGTGGCGAGAGCGAGAATGACGGCATTTCGCATGCTTCGTCTCCTTACGAATGGCGAAGGGAATCACGGGGATGATACGGCCGCGGCCGCCGAACCGCCACCCTTCGTGGCCCCCCGCCCCGCGCGTTCATAGGATGGATGGAGTTTGCGCCCCATTGCCGTGCCCGGGAACCCTGCCCAACATGCCAAAGCGAACCGATCTGAAAAAGATTCTGCTCATCGGGTCCGGTCCCATCATCATCGGTCAGGCGTGCGAATTCGACTATTCCGGAACCCAGGCGTGCAAAGCCCTCCGCGAAGAAGGCTATTCGGTCGTGCTAGTGAATTCCAACCCAGCCACGATCATGACGGACCCGGAGACGGCGGACCGGACGTACATCGAGCCGATTACCTGGCAGGTGGTGGAACAGATCATTGCGAAGGAAAAGCCCGATGCGCTGCTGCCCACTCTCGGCGGGCAGACGGCGCTCAACACGGCCATGGACCTCGTCAAGCACGGCGTACTTGAGAAGTACGGCGTCGAGATGATCGCGGCCAACGCCGACGTGATCGACAAGGCAGAAGACCGGCAGAAGTTCAAAAGCGCGATGCTGAAGATCGGGCTCGACGTGCCCAGAAGCCGGGTTGTACACAACCTGGCTGAGGCCGAAGCCGCCCGCGAAGACGTCGGCCTGCCCTGCGTCGTCCGCCCCAGCTTCACCATGGGCGGCACCGGCGGCGGCATCGCCTACAACCGCGAAGAATTCACCCTCATCGTCTCCCGCGGTCTCGAACTCAGCCCCACCACCGAAGTCCTCATCGAAGAATCCGTCATCGGCTGGAAAGAATACGAACTCGAAGTGATGCGCGACCGGGCCGATAACGTCGTCATCATCTGCTCGATCGAAAACCTCGACCCGATGGGCGTCCACACCGGCGACAGCATCACCGTCGCCCCGGCCCAAACACTTTCGGACCGCGAATACCAGCGGATGCGGGATGCAGCGATTGCCATCATCCGCGAGATCGGCGTCGAGACCGGCGGGTCGAATATCCAGTTCGCCACCGATCCGGCGACCGGCCGGATGATCGTCATCGAAATGAACCCCCGGGTCAGCCGGAGTTCCGCCCTGGCGTCGAAGGCGACGGGATTTCCCATCGCCAAGATCGCGGCCAAGCTGGCGGTCGGGTACACCCTGGACGAGTTGCGGAACGACATTACCCGGGAAACCCCGGCCTGCTTCGAGCCGACGATCGACTATGTGGTAACGAAAGTGCCGCGGTTCAATT
>DASXPC010000312.1:0-15461 GCA_036493815.1 Fimbriiglobus sp.
GGCCCCTACGACCGTAGGGGCCGCCCTCCGTGGCGGCCCGCGAACCAGCTACATTAAAGAAGCAAGATTTACAAGAAGTCGATTGGGTCCAGTATTGAGTAGTCATTACTGCTTCCATTCCCGACCACCGTCCCCAATCCCACTTTAATTTCCCGCTTCAAACGTCCTCAGTACCGGCAGGTCGGCCGGGTGGACCATGTACGGGGCGAGGCCGCGGGCTATGGCCGTCCGGAAGGCCGCACGCGATTCCGCGGTTTTCGGCGGTGTCATGGCCTGTCTCGCCATGGCCAGGTGAAAATATCGCAGCGGTGTTTTTTCGCTGGCGAGGGCTTGAACCGAGTCCTGTTCGGCGAGGTCGGTTTGACGGGCCGCTATGCGGATGCGGGCGCGTGTGTCGAGAAGTTCCGGCGTGAGGCCGGACTGACTCGCGGCCCGGTCGATGAGGGCGAGGGCCTTGGCGGCCTGGGCCGGGTAGGGGGCGAGCAGCCAGGCGAGGTTATTGAGGGCGACGACGTTGACCGGGTCGACGGCAAGCACAGCGTCGTACACTTTTTCCGCCCCGACGTAATCCTGCAAATGGGCGAGGTATTCGGCCTCGGTGAGCTTGACCGCAATCGAGTCCGGTTCTTCGGCCTTGGCAGCGTCGAGCCAGGCCTTGACCGTGCCGGCCTGGGCGGCGCTCGTCGGCCCGGCCCGGAGGACGGCCACGCCGGCGGCGGCTTTGAGCCGGGTCGCGAGTGCCGGGTGTTTTTCGATCAGGGAAAGTGCTTCGGCGACCCTGCCGTCGAAGGCCAGGAGCGCCGCGGCCGCGGCCGCGGCCTCCGGGCGGGCGAGGATCAACCCCTCATACTTCGACACCGCCGAATCGACCAGCTTGCGACGTGGACTGCCGCCCGGGTCGCTGACACCGGAGACGGGAACAATCGCCGATGCCGTCGTTCCCCCTCGCAGCACGGGCATCCGGGCCAGGCCGTCGAGTAAATCCGCGGCCCGCGCCGACCGGGACTGGGCGTCCAACGGCCCCGCCTCCGCCCGGACGTACCCATCCACCAGCGACACCGCGGCGTCGATTTTCCCGGTCAGGCATTCGTACCGAGCCACCGCCGCAATGGCCCGGAAATCGCCGGGGAATGCGGACTTGAGCTGCCCGGCGAACGACTCGGCGAGTTGCCGCTCCACGTCCGAACTCAAGTCGCTCACTTCTTTCAACCCGGCAATCAGATAGTCGAGGTTTGGGCTTTTCGGGTCGATCAGTTCGTTGAGTAACGCACGCGCTAAGTTGCGACTGACCGGGTCGCCGATCGAGCGAAGGACACGGAAGCGGAGGAATTTATCCCGCGGGGAGGCGTTGGCCGCGACCACGTCGGCGAGGAGGGAGGCCGATTTGTTCAGTACGGCGACCCGTTCCGGACCGTCGAGAAACCGGGCCAGCGACGCCAGCACCGCGGCCGTGGTCCGTTTCTCGTCCGGCGTCGACCCGGCAGTCGAGGGATCGGTCACGAGGATTTCGTACGCACGCTTCCGCTCAATCGGCGTCCCTCGGTCCGCCAGAACCATGCCGAGCGACCGCTTCATCCAGACCACGTCTTCGGGGCGAAGGGTCGGGGATTTCAACGCGGCGTCCAACGTCCGAACGGCTGCATTCCGATCGTGACGGGACAAATCCAGCGCGAGGGTGGCCCGCGTCAGGGAAAAGAAATCGGCGGGGTTTTCATTCAATCCGATCGGCAAGGATCCGTTCGCCGGCTTGGCCCGCACGGCCGCAAGGTACGCCCAATAAGCATTTCCGGTCAGTTTTTCTTTGACCTTGGCCAGCGTCGCATTGGCGGAATCGGTTTTGTCGATGGAGAAATCTAGCCGGATCCAATCGTCCGCCGAGGCGAATTGTGACGCGACGGCTTTCTCGTAAAGTGCCACGGCTTCGGGCTTCATGCCGGCGGCGAGGTATGCATCGCCGAGCCAGGCGACGGCGAAAGAGTCCTTCGCCAACAGTTTCCCGGCCGTGGCGAGCAACCGCATGGCACCGTTTCGGTCGCATTTGAGACAGGCCGTTGTCACCACCCGGCGGACCGGGTCGCCGACCCATCGCGGGTCGTTCGTGAGCTTGGCCAGAAAAGCCGCGAGTTTCGTTTCGTTCCCGGAAGCGGCCAGGAAAGCCAGGCATTCGCGATTCGGCGTGATGCCGGTCGGATCGAGCTTCACCGCCCGTTCGTACATCGCGAGGGCGGCCTCGGACTCCTTGGCGGCACGTTTGAGCCGGGCAATCGCTAGACAAGCCTCGACGTCGTGCGGAGCGGCACCGAACGCGGCCACAACCGAACTCAGAGCCGGTCCCACGTCATTTCCTGCTTTGACCGCCTCGGCGGCGTTGACGAGGGCCACCGTCGGTCCGTCTTTCCCTTCGAGGGCGAGAATCTTGGCCGCCGCGTCGGGGATCCCGTACTGATAGGCACCGAACCACGCCGCGGGGTCTTTCGGCCGCTGGCGGGCGATGAGGCCGTAGACGCGGGTCAGATTCTTCGTATCCCCGAGCCGGTCGTAGATTTCGACAAGTCCGTAGAGGTATTGGGTGCGGTCGGCTTCCGCCCACCCGTCGAGTTGAAGGTCGGGCAGTTCGACCGGGCGAAGGCGAGCCGGATCTTTCGCGGCCAGCAGGCCGCGGGCGAGTCGGAGTTCGGGTCCGTCGCCGGCGACGGCCTGGGCTTCGTCGAGCACTTGGAACCCGGCCGCAGTGCCGAAAAGGTCGTCGGTCGCGTCGATGAGTTTGGCCCAGAGCGGTGCGTTTCCGGGCCGGCGGGCAATTTCCTGGCGGAGGACGCCGACGGCTTTATCCGGTCGGCCCTGCCAGGTGAACAACTCGGCCCGCAACTCGGCGGGGTCGGACGAGGCGGGGCCGACTTTCGCCGAGAGACTGGCGGCGGCGCGGTCGAGCTGGGCCCACTCCTCCCCCCGGCCGACGCCCCGCAACCGCAGCCCCCGCAGCCGCACCACCATTGCCGCGCTCGAACCGCTCGAATAAGGCGACCGGGCCGCGTCCTCATATTCCCGCAGGGCGTCCGCGAACAGGCCCGCGTTCAGGTACGACTGGGCCAGTGCCACGCGGGCGGCCGCGTGCCGGGGGTCGCGGTCGAGAATCATCTTCAGGCATTCCCGCTCGCGGTCCGTTTCGCCGAGTTGGCGGTGGCACAGTGCCAGAAGCAGATTCGACTGCACTTCCAGCCCGGGGTAGGCCTGCCCTTCGGTGCGGACCTGGGAGAGGAGCTTCACCGCCTCGGGCCAGTTGCCCCGGTGGACGACGAGCCGGGCTTTGAGGTATTTGGCTTGGAGCGGGGCGAGCGAACCCTTGCGGGATTCGAGCGTGCGAACGATCTCGTCCGCCCGGGCGGTTTCGCCGAGTTGGACGAGCAAGTCGCCGAGCGGGACGAGGAGGTCTTCGAAGCCGTTCTTGGCCGCCTTGAGCCCGTCTTCGAGCAGGGCGACGGCCCGCCCCGGGTTGCCGCGGTTGATTTCGAGCCAGGCGAGTCGTTTGACGAACCGCACGTCGCCGGGATGTTCCTGCAACCCGGCGGTCAGGCAGTCTCTCGCCCCGGCCACGTCGCGCGACCGCTGGAGGCACTCGGCCTTCAGGAGCAACGCCTCGGCATTTTTCGGGGCGAGCGCGAGGGCCTTCACGGCGTCGGCCAGCACCGCGGGGCCGGGCACGGCGTCCGGCTTCGACAATTCGAACCGGGCGCGGGCGAGGAACGGCTCGGGACTGTCGGGCAGGGCGGCGGCCATGCGGTCGATCACCCCCTTTGCTTCGTCGGGACGGTTCGCGTCGGCGGTGAGGTAGACGATGTAAGTTCGGTAAACCGCCGCGTCGGTGGGGGCGTATTTCAGAGCGGCTTCGTACGCGGCGGTGGCCAGGTTCGCCCGGCCGAGGGCGGCGGCGGCCGACGCCCATTGCAACCGTACCGTCGTGTCCGCGGGCTCCCGTTCCAGATATTTCTCGGCGTGCTCGGCCGCGTCCGTATACCGGCGGAGACGCAGGCAGACTTCAACCGCCGCCTTACGCTGGGCCGTCCGCGTCGGGTCCGTTCGCAGGATCTTCTCGTACAGGCGGTACAACTCCAGCGGCGACCCCCCGTGTGCCCGCAGGGTTTCCGCCAGGTCCACCCGCACGTCCACGTCGTCGGGCTTGAATTCGAGGTAACGCTGCAGGTACCGGGTTTCGGCGTCATATTTCCCGGCCGCGTCCGCGCGGTCCGCTTGACGCTTTAACGCCGCGGGGATGCGTTCGGCCTGAATCGTATGGGCCCCGACCAGACTGCCGGCAAACAAAAGGAGAGCCAGCATCAGCTTGAGCAGGAAACGCTTATTGATGGTCGGCATCGGCCCGCGTCCGTGCGGCATCCGGGCCGAGGGGAATCGGCGAAGGCCCGGTAAGCCGAAGATCGTAAAGGGCGGGCGGGGAAGGGGTCAAGTGCGATTCGGTCGCGGGTCGCCCGCCAAATGCGAACGCGACGGGTTTTCCGTCGCGCACGCGGTCGGCTCGGATCGTCCGACTACTTTTTATCTACCGGCGGCGGGAACTTCCCGGTCTTGAGTTCCTTGATGACTGGCGTAATGACCTGCGGCGGGAGGGCCCACGATTCGACCCGGCCGGCGCGGGCAATGTTGATTCCCAGCACCTTGCCGTCGAGGTCGATCAACGGGCCGCCGCATTCGCTCGGCTTCAGCACCGTGTCGTGCTGAATCACCATCGGAAACCCGGTCTTCCGCCCGGACAGGATGCTGCCCATGCGGTTCTGCATGTCGCTGCGGTCGGGTTCGCTGCGGCCGCCGAGTTTCAACTTGAAATCCATCACCTTGTCGACCGTCTTCTCCTCATCGTCCTGCTTCTCCGTCACTTTTCGGCGGACGGTTACGGTCACCGTGTCGTTCGGCTTGAATCCGTCCATCACCGCGAACAGCTTATCCCGGTTGTCCACGGCTTTCCCGTTCACTTTGATAATGACGTCGCCGGCTTTGAGGTGGGCCTTCTTCGCCGCCGAGTTGGCTTCGGAGGCCATGCTCGTTCCGAACGACGCGATCCGAACCCCACCCCCTTTGACCTCCTGTTCGGACAGGATGACCCCCATATACCCCTTGTTCACGTTCTCGATCAGGGCCTCTTCGCGGTACAGTTTCCGCGGGCCGACGCTGAGGATGCCGACCGCGATGGCGTCGGATTCCGGTCCGACCACCGCGACCCAGTTCCCGACTTCGTTGTCGTCCTTGACCGTGGCGAATGTCACCGGTGGCGGGTCCGCGTCGATCTTCAACAGGGCCAGGTCGGTGTCCCGGCTGTAGCCCACATACTTCGCGTCGTATTCGGAGCCGTCGCGGAACCGCACGCTGATCGGGTCTTTCCCGAGTTCGCTCGCCTTTGTCAGGATGTAGCCGCCCTTTTCCACCACGGTGCCCAGGACTACGTCCTTCCCGTCCATGCGGACTTTCACGGTCGAATCGGCGATCGGGGCGACGGCGTCGGAGAAGAGTTTATCGATACTCTTCCGATACCGTTCGGCCTTGGATTGGGCGAAGGCGGGTGCGGATACCCCGGCCAGAGCCGCGAGGGTCAGCACACCGATATGAAACGTTCGGCCTGTCATCGGATGGACTCCGGAAACCGACGGAATGAGAGGAAGGAAAATCGGACCCGTACCGTTTATTTGTCTTTGTCGGGTTTGGCGGGGCCGCGGAGCGGTTGTTTCGGCCGTCGTTCCGCCATCACGTCGAACCGCTTGGTCTCGCCGTCCCGTTCGACTTCAATTCGCCGCATTCGGGCGCTACGGCCGCCGCCGAACCCGCCCCGGCCGCCGCCGCGGCCTTCCAGCTCGATCACTTGCATGATCCCGTCGAACGCCTCGCTCGACGGAACGTAATTTCCGTTCAGTCGAACGATCACGTCGCCCGCTTTCAGCCCGGCTTTGTCCGCCGGGCCGCCCTTCGTGACATCTTCGATCACCGCCTTCGGCTGATAATTCTCGTTGGTTTTTCGTTTGAGGGTGACGCCGATCACGAGGCGGGAATCGGAAATCGTATACCCGTCGGCCAGTTTATCCCATTCCTTTTTGAAGATGTCGGACGGGATGTGAACGTTATTGTCCAGCGTCAGGCCGATGCGGCTGTGGATGCCGATGACTTTGCCGTTGAGGTCGAAGAGCGGACCGCCCGAGTCGCCGCCGACGAGCGTGCAATCGGACATCATGCCGTTGCCGAACTGCGAGAGCATTTGTCCCACGCGCACCGGCGGTCGGCGGTCCTTTTTCGGACCGCCCGGGTGGCCGAGCGATACCACCCATTGGTTCTTCTTCATCGCACCCGAAGCTCCGACTTCGGCGGCGGGCCACTTGTTACTCGAAGCTCCCGTCCACGATTCCCCCTTGGGCACCCGGTCAACAATCTTCAGCATGCCGCAATCCGCGTCGTGGTCCACGCCCAGGGTTTTCCCTTCCACCCGCTTGCCGTCGGGCAGGACGATCAGGCACTGTTGCCCCGGCCAGCCGATGACGTGCGCGGCGGTCAGGATCAGGCCGTCGTCGGACACGATGACGCCGCTGCCGGCGCCGTTGCCGATCAAGATTGCCACCGTGGACGGGGTCGTTTTCGCAACGACGCGTTTCACCGCGGTCTGGAGCGCCCTCAACTCGTCGGTGGTGTTGGGGAAGGTCGTGCGGACGGGATCCCAGGAAGGCTGCGTTTTGGAATCGGCCGCCCGGGTCGACGCCGCGAACGCGACGATAAGTATGGGCGCAAGGAACCGGGACCGGAGGGTGTTCATTTCGACTGGTCTCCGTGCGAAAGGCGTACTGGACAATTCTACTCCGCATTCCGGCCGGGGAGGTGGCCGATCTCTCTTTACTAGATTGCCCAACCGCGACTCCGGATGCAAGCGATCGTCGATCCGGCCGGGAAGAATTGGGAAAACTCGCGGCGGAACGACCGGTAGAACGTTTCTGAAAACCCCATGAGAACACGGGAAAGTCCGGAATCGACCGATCAGACCGTGCGGTTTTCAAACCGGACATAAGCCCGGCGCAGGAATTGCGCCGCCCGCGGTAGAATTCGATTTTTCGCAGGAATTATCCGAAAACCGATCCGGCACCTCCCCGACGCCCGGCCGATTTGACCGGACGGGGCCTATCCCTAAATTACACCCACTCGGCGAATTCGTCTTCCGCACCTCCGCCTGAGGGAATGCATGCCCGGCCGTACCATCCGCACCTACACGGTGCTTCCCAGCCTTCCGCCCCGACTGCTGTCCTTACAAACTCTTGCGTATAACCTCTGGTGGAGTTGGAATGCGGACGCGGTCGCCCTTTTCCGGCGGGTGAACCCGGATTTGTTCGAGGCCCTGGACCATAGTCCGATTCGCCTGCTGGGGGCGACGGAACAGGCCCGGTTCGAGGAACTGGCCGAGGACGACGGGTTTCACGCCCACCTCGACCGGGTGACCGCGGCCCTCGACCGGTACCTCTCCGCCCCGACCTGGTTCGCCGACACCTACGGGGAATCGAAGGGGTTGCGGGTCGCTTACTTCTCGGCCGAATTCGGCATTCACGAAAGTATTCCGGTCTACTCGGGCGGGCTCGGCGTCCTGGCCGGGGATCACCTCAAAAGCGCCAGCGACCTCGGCGTGCCGCTCGTCGGCGTCTCGCTCATGTACCGCGAAGGCTATTTCCGCCAATACCTCAACGTGGACGGTTGGCAGCAGGAGCGGTACCCGGAAAACGACTTCTTCACCCTGCCCCTGATTCCGGAACTCGACGCGAAAGGGAAGCCGGTGCTCGTAGCGGCCCCCTTGCCGGGCCGGGAGGTGAAACTGCGGATCTGGCGGATTCAGGTCGGCCGGGTCCCCCTTTATCTGCTCGACGCCAACATACCGGAAAACTCGCCGGACGATCGGGCGATCACCGCCCGCCTCTACGGCGGCGACACTCACACTCGTATTCAACAGGAAATTATACTCGGCATCGGCGGCATCCGGGCCCTCAACGCCCTCGGGAAAAAACCGACCGTCTGCCACATGAATGAAGGGCACTCGGCGTTCTGTGCCCTCGAACGGATTCGCATTCTGATGGATGAGTTCGGGCTGGAATTCGCGGTGGCGGCGGAGGCGGTGAAGGCCGGGACGGTGTTCACCACTCACACGCCGGTGCCCGCGGGAAACGACACGTTCCCGATCTCGATGATCGAACAGTACTTGGGCGACTACCTCGGCAAGATGGGGGTCGACCGCAACCGGATTGCCTCCCTCGGCCGACAACGGCCGGGCGACGACGCCGAAAACTTCGGCATGACCGTGCTCGCCCTCAAGCTGGCAAACGTATCCAATGGAGTGAGCGCGTTGCACGGCACGGTGAGCCGGAAGATGTGGAGCGGCATCTGGCCGACCCTGCCGGGCAGCGAAGTCCCGATCGGGTCGATCACGAACGGGGTCCACACGCAAAGCTGGTTGTCGCCGGATATCGACCAGTTGTTCGACCGGTACATTGGCGTGCCGTGGGAGGACCGGCCGGCCGATTTCTCGATCTGGAAACGGGTGGACCACATCCCCGACGGTGAATTGTGGCGGACGCACGAACGGCGGCGGGAACGGCTGATCGCGTTCGCCCGGGGCCGGTTGGCGGCCCAATTCAAACGCCGCGGCGCCCCGCCGGCCGAAATCGCGGCCGCGGAGGAAGTCCTCGACCCCGAAGCCCTCACCATCGGATTCGCCCGCCGATTCGCCACCTACAAACGCGGCGACCTGGTGTTCCGCGACCCCGAACGGCTGGCCAAAATTCTGAACGACGAAAAGCGGCCGGTGCAGTTCCTCTTCTCCGGAAAGGCACACCCGAAAGATACGGGCGGCAAGGAACTGATCGCCCGGGTCGTGCAAACGGCCCGCAAAGCTGAATTCCGGCGACGGGTCGTCTTCCTCGAAGACTACGACATGAATGTCGCCCGCTACCTGATCCAGGGCGTGGACGTGTGGCTGAACAACCCGCGCCGGCCGCTGGAAGCCAGCGGCACCAGCGGCATGAAAGTCGTCGGCAACGGCGGACTCAACCTGTCCATCCTCGACGGCTGGTGGTGCGAGGGATACGACGGCGACAACGGATGGGCCATCGGCGCCGGCGAAGAGTACACCGACCTCGCCGCCCAGGACGACGTCGAAGGGCGGGCCCTGTACGAACTGATCGAACGCGAAATCGTCCCCATGTTCTATGCCCGCGGGGCGGACGGACTGCCGCGGGCGTGGATCCGGCGGATGAAGCGGTCGATCGCGACCCTCGTTCCGAAGTTCAATACGAACCGGATGGTCGCGGAATATGCCGAGCGGTGCTACGTGCCGTCGAACCTGCGGCGCGACGTGCTGACGGCGGAGAAAATGAAGGGAGCCAAAGAACTGGCCGAGTGGCGGCGGCGGTTGACGGCCGAGTGGAATCAGGTCCGCGTCGAAAGCGTCGAGGCCCCGGTCGCGGACCCGCACCACGTCGGCCAGGCCGTTCCGGTCAAAGTGCGGGTTCAGCTCGGGACGATTCGTCCGGAGGATGTCGAAGTCCAGCTCTGCTACGGGCTGATCGACGCGATGGGGGAACTGGCCGATCCGAAGGCGATGGCACTCATCTCCGTCGGTGGCGACAAGGTGACGACGTTCGCCGGGTCCGTGCCGTGTACCGCGAGCGGTCAGTTCGGCTTCGGCGTGCGGATCCTCCCCCGTCACGCGAACCTGCCCAATCCGTTCGAACCGGGGTTGATCACTTGGGGTTAGCATTCCCGGCCGGCAACGCAGCGGAGTCGTTGGTTGGGACGTGTGGGACATATGCCAGAATGATGACGGCCAATACCGTACTGAGAATCGCCGTTACGTCCCGACCCAAGCCGACGGTCACGCCGATCGCGGCCGTCAGCCAGACGCCTGCCGCCGTCGTCAGACCGTGGAGGTGGGCTTCGTCCCGAGCTTTCAGGATCGTCCCGGCCCCCAAAAACCCGACGCCAGTCACGATGCCTTGAAGCACGCGGCTCAAGTCCGTCATGTGCATCCCAGCCTGTTGCGGGACGAGCACGAATAGGGTGGACCCGAGGGCGACGAGCATGTGAGTCCGCATCCCCGCGGCCTTGCCCCGCCGCTCCCGTTCGTATCCGAGGACGCCGCCCAACGCGGCGGCGAGCAGAAGGCGGATGACAATCCGCACCCCTTGGGCCGCGGACGGAATATCCGAGAACTCGTCACGGATCGTGTTCCCGATTTCGGAGAGCCAGACGGCCATGGTAATGAACTGTCCTGCCCAAAATGATGGGCCATATTGTTAGCCCGACGCGCCAGCGAGGGAAAGTTCCTCGCTGGCGCGTCGGGCTAACAGAAAGAGGCGGCCGGGGTCAATGACCCCCCCCTACAGAAAAAGAATCCAGCAGATAAGTCTGGAAGTTCTGTGGTTTCCGATCGATTTCTTTACTCCGCACTCCGAACTATTCAATACGTCGCCCGTCCGCCGCTGATGTCGAAGCACTGCCCGGTGCTGAAGCTGCATTCGGAACTGCTCAAGAAGTGCACGAGGGCGGCGACTTCCTCCGGCTTGCCAGTGCGGCCGAGCGGGATCTTGGAGAGCATCATGTTGATCTGCTCCTGGTTTAACTGGTCCAGGATCGGCGTTTGGATCACGGCCGGGGCCACGCTGTTGGCGCAGATGTCTCCCTTCCCGATCAATTCTTTCGACAACGATTTGGTCAGGCAGATCACCGCCGCCTTGCTGGCGGAGTAGGGGCCCATTTTCGGGTTGCCTTCCTTCCCGGCAATGCTGGCGATATTGACGATGCGGCCGTACCGCCGTTCGATCATGCCGGGCAGAACCGCCTTACAGCACAGCACGAGGCCGGTCACGTTGATGTTGAACACGTATTCCCAATCTTCGCGGACGCTTTCCCAGATCGGCACGTCCCGGCCTTTCCGGCTGGCGACGCCGGCGTTGTTGACCAGCACGTCCACCGGCCCGGCCGCCTTCGTCACCGCGGCGAAAACGCGGTCCAGATCGGCTTCCTTGGTCAGGTCGCCGACCATGGGTACGCCGCCGATGTCCTTCGCCACCCGTTCGGCGCTGCCGGCGTTCATATCGAACACGCCGACTTTCGCCCCCGCGGCTGCGAGTCGTCGGCAGACCGCCTCCCCGATCCCCTGCCCGCCGCCGGTTACCACCGCCACTTTGCCGTCGAGCCGGAACATCAATCGCACCTCGTGTGTGGAACCTCTGGTGCCTCTACGGTAATCGCGGCCGGGGCGGGTGGCAACGTACCGGTTCCGCCGGCCGCACCGGCGGGGGGGCAGGGTCCGCCGAGGCACGCTTGTCGCCCTGCCAGCCCGTACCCATAACAACGGGTAGGATTTCGATCCACCAATCCCCCGCACAGGTTACGGATGAAAGCTCCACCTACCGGCGACGGCGACCACGCCCTGGCCGTGTTCATAGATTTCGAAAACCTGGCCCTCGGCTTCAACGGCCGACGCGACCGGTTCGAGATCGAACGCGTCCTCGAACGCCTCGTCGAAAAGGGCAAGATCGTCGTCAAACGCGCGTACTGCGACTGGAGCCGGTTCGGTAACTACACCGGCCCGCTGCACGAGGCGGCCATCGAACTGATTGAAATCCCCAAACGGCACGCGACCGGGAAGAACTCGGCCGACATCCGGCTCGTCGTCGATGCGGTGGACCTCGCCTACTCGAAGGACCACATCGACACGTTCGTGATCGTCTCCGGCGACAGCGACTTCTCCCCGCTCGTGTCCAAGCTCAAAGAACTCGGCAAGCACGTCCTCGGCGTCGGCTTGGCCGAGGCGACCTCGAACCTGCTCCGCGACAACTGCGACGAATTCATCTACTACGAAGACCTCGGCAAGGCCCCGTCGCTCTCCAATTCGCTCACCGACCAGGTGCCCGAGAACAAGCGGAAAATGTTCAATCTGCTTCTGGATTCCCTTCTCGCCCTCCGCCGGGAAAACAAGGACGTGATCCAGGCGAGCATGGTCAAGGATACGATGAAGCGGAAGAAGCCGTCGTTCAACGAGGAATACTACGGTTACCGGACGTTCACGGAATTGCTGGAAGACGCCGCCCGGTTCGGTCTGGTGGATGTGGCAAAGGGGAAGACGAGCGGGACGCTGATCGTCACGCGGTTCGGGACGGAGCCGAAGGGGTCGGCCGCAGGAGCCGAGTTCGCGGGGGGAGAACGGGAAGGCCCGACCGGCACGCGACGGCGGCGGCGCGGCAGCGGCCGGAGCCGAAAAGCGGACGCGCCGCCCGGCGAACCGCGGCCATCGACTCGCTCGTCGGGCGGGGATCGGGACGACGACGTGATTCCGTTGGGCCGGGCGATCATCGACGAAGTGGAAATGCTGGACGACGAAGTGCCGAGTTACCGGCCGGTGCGGACGGAACGGCCGGCCCGGCCCGTTCCCGAACTTAGGCCCACGGCAGCGGACCCTCGGCCGGCGCCCCGTGTCGCCCCAGAGCCGCGCGAGACCCGGCCGACGCCACGGCTCGCCCCGGAGCCCCGCGAGCCGCGGCCGGCCCCCCGACCCCGTGCGGCCGAAACCCCGCCGCCGCTGCCGAGCGAACCCCCGCCTCCGGCCCGCCCCGCCCCGCCGGACGACGAAGGGTTCGGCGTCGGAATCGACTAGTAGGCTTGCCTTTTGGCAAGGTTTCATACAACCGCTGAAGCCAATCGTCCGCCAACGGGATTGACACCGCGCAGGGGGCCGGCCGTGCCCGTGTTGTTCGCGCTGACCCTGTTCGTCAGTGCCTCGCTTCTGTTCATGGTCCAGCCGATGGTCGGCCGGAAAATCCTGCCGCTCCTCGGCGGCAGCCCGGCCGCGTGGAACACCTGCATGGTGTTCTTCCAGACACTCCTGCTGGGCGGATACTGGTACGCCCACAAAATCACCAGTAAGCTCTCCCCAAAGAAGCAATTCACCGTTCACATCGGCGTCGTCCTCGCGGCCATCCTGGCCCTGGCGGCGGCCGCGGTCCGATCGCCGGACGGCTCCCCGATTGCCGTCCTGAAAGTGCTGGCCCCGCAAGGCTCGGCCTACCCGATGTTCGGCGTGCTGGCTCTGCTCGCCGTCGCCGTCGGCGTGCCCTTCTTCGTCGTGTCCACCAGCGCGCCGCTGCTCCAACGGTGGTTTGCCTCCACCGGACACCCGGCTGCGAAGGACCCTTACTTCCTCTACGCCGCGAGTAACGCCGGCAGCCTGATCTCCCTCCTCGGCTACCCGATCCTGGTCGAACCGTCCCTGGGCCTGGCGAATCAGGCCTGGGTCTGGGCGGGCGGGTTCCTCGGCCTGTTCGGTCTGACGTACGCGTGCGGCCGGGCGATGACCGCCCGCGCCACCGGCCCGACCGAAACCGCCGCCTCCCGCGAACCGGACCCGCCACTCGCCCGCAAACTGAAATGGATGATGCTCGCGTTCGTCCCGTCCAGCCTCATGCTCGGCGTGACGTTCCACATGACGACGGACATCGCCTCCATCCCGCTGCTCTGGGTCATTCCGCTCGCCCTCTACCTGCTGACGTTCATCATCGCCTTCGCCCGGCTGCCGCGGTGGTTCCGCCCCGTCCTCGGCAACGTCTCCCCGGTCTGCACGCTCCTGCTCGTCTTTGTCATCGTCAGCGGAATCTCGAGCGACCTTCTGTCGCCGTTCGTATCCATCGTGCTCCATCTGACCGCGTATTTCTTCACCGCCCTACTCATGCATTCGGAACTGGCGCATGACCGCCCAGACCCGGCCCATCTGACCAACTACTTCCTCTGGATTTCCGTCGGCGGCATGCTCGGCGGCGTCTTCAACGGGCTAATCGCCCCCGTGGTCTTCTCCAGCAACTACGAATACCGCATCGCCATCGTCATCGGCGCAATGCTCATCCCGCGGCTCGAGGAAACGACGAGTAAGCCGACGATCTGGACGTGGTTTTTCGACGCGTTCGTCCCGCTCGCCATGGTCTTCCTGATGGTCTTTTTGACCTGGGTTGGGGGGAAGGAAACGTTTTCGGACTGGTGTCACTGGATGGCCCGTCAACTCACCGCGTTCGTCTCCTTTGTCGGATTCGAAGGCAAGATTGAGCCGGGGCCCGTTTCCCTCCTCGTCGTCTACGCGATCCCCGCGATGCTCTGTTTCGCGTTCATCGACCGGCCCGTCCGGTTCGGCCTCTGCGTCGCCGCGATCTTCCTGGTTCCGATTATCTGGTCCGAACGGTCGGACATTGTCGAATCCCACCGGAGTTTCTTCGGCATTCTCCGAGTCAGCACTGTTCGGGAGACGTATCTGGAATCCAGGAAAGAGCGGGAGCGGTGCCAATCCCTCCTCTATTACGTGCCGAACGATGTCTGGAAGAAAGAGGGCGAGTCCTCTCCGCGGGACATGTACGCCGAGCCGGAAGACTACATCCAACTGGTCCACGGGACGACACTGCACGGCATGCAGGCGACCCGGACGTGGACGTACGCGGTGCGGGATGACCTGCAGTTGATCGCGAATACGAACCCGTGGGCCGCGTTAGCGGTGGACGGTGCATACGCGTCGTTCGACATGCGGCAGGAACCTTTGACCTACTACCACCGCACCGGGCCGGTCGGCGAGGTGTTCGAAGAGGCGTACCGGAAGAATCCGGTCGGCCCCATCGCCATGGTCGGCCTCGGGACCGGGTCGGTCGCCGCCTACGCCCAGCCGGGGCAGAATTTCACCTTCTTCGAGATCGATCCGACGGTGGTGCGGATCGTGGACCGGCCCCGGAACCCGGACCCGGCGAAGGCCGCCCGGCAGTTTACGTACCTGGCCGACGCCAGGGCCCGCGGCGCCAAACTGGAGATCGTCCTCGGCGACGCCCGGCTCAGTCTCGAACGGCTCGCCGACCGCAAATTCTCCCTGCTCCTCCTCGACGCCTTCAGTTCCGATTCGATTCCGATCCACCTGCTCACCGAGGAAGCCGTCAGGTTATACATGAACCGCCTGACCGAGCACGGTTTGCTGGCGATCCACATTTCGAACAAGTACGTGAAGCTGGAGCCGGTCGTGGCCCGGATCGCGGCCGAGTTGAAACTGCCGGGGCGTGTCTTCAGCGACGAGGATGCCAGTTACCCCGGAAAGTCCCAGTCGCATTGGGTGGTGCTTGCGCGAACGGCTTCGGATTTGGGCAAACTCGGGGCGTCGGCCGCGGAGCACGGACCGAATTCCCCGCTCGCCGCATTGGCGGGGAACGTGGCGTGGCAATCGTTCATCCCGGATTGGAAACCGCTCGACGTGCTTCCCGGAGTCGAACTTTGGACCGACCAGTACGCCGACGTGCTGCAGGTGATGATGCTCAAGGAAGTGCAATCGGTCCGCCGGTTTTTCCACATGTCGACCCCCGTGAAAGAGTGAAGTCGGATTCTCCGTTGGTGATTGTCGGGGCGAGCGGCCGGGC
>DASXPC010000313.1:0-3258 GCA_036493815.1 Fimbriiglobus sp.
CGAACGAAAAGCGGGGCGGAATGACAGGTCCGGCTTTCGATCCAACCGGAACGATTCGATTGGCACCGGGTACAGCTTGCCGGTCGCCCACGCGGTCACCACTTCGGCAGTGCCGATGGAAAGCTGTACCCCGGCCCGGAAGTGCCCCACGGCAGCGAAGACGTTTTCGAATCCCGACACCGGACCTAGATATGGCAAGCCGTCAGCCGAGCCGGGTCGCAATCCAGCCCATTCGGCCTCCCGCGTGGCCTCCTTCAACGCGGGAACAACACTCTCGGCGAATCGGGCCAGTCCCTCGATCCCTTCCGGCGTCGTACGTTTCTCGAATCCGGCCTCCGGCTCTTCGGTCGAACCGACGAGCACTAGCCCGTCCCCGCGGGGCACGAGATAGTGCTTCTCATCCATCAGAATGCGGGTAATCAGGTCACGTGCCGTGCGGAGCAGCAGGATTTGTCCGCGGACTGGATGAACTCCCGGTTTGCAACCGCGTTGGGCGAGCAGTGGTTCTCCCCAAGCCCCCGCCGCGAGAAGAATTCGGTGAGCCAGCCGTTCTTCACCCGAGGCAAGGATTACTCCGCAGACAGTCCCGTGGATATCGAGCCAGTCCCGAACGGCCGTCCCGCGACGAATTCGTACGCCCGACGATTCGCACGCCGCTGCCAAAGCCCGCATGTGCCACGGATTGCGGACCTGGGCACAGGTTGGAAGTAGGTACGCCGCACGATCGATGGGACAAACG
Organism: Fimbriiglobus sp.; assembly: GCA_036493815.1. Lineage (GTDB taxonomy): Bacteria > Planctomycetota > Planctomycetia > Gemmatales > Gemmataceae > DASXPC01. The sequence goes on from DASXPC010000313.1 coordinate 740, forward strand.
ATTGTTTCGCTCCGCAGCAGTTCCGTTGAGGAGATTCGCTCGAAAGGTATTCCTTCCGCCCGCCAACAGGAAATCGATTCATCGGTCTCGGATAGGAACTCGATACCGCCACTCAACCGGTAGCCCGGATCGATGCCAGTCCTTTCGTGCAATTCCTTCGTAAACGCCAGGAACCGTTCCGACCCAATCCCGCGAAGTTTGTCGATCGCGGTCGCGGCCCGGTCCGGATTGCCCGGCGGCAGTATCCCCGCCCCGGCCCAGGAGGCTTCCTTGCCGAGTTCGCCCTTTTCGATGAGTTCGACACGGACGCCCGCCTTGGCTAGGAAATAGGCGGACGTGAGGCCGATGATACCGCCGCCGATGATGAGGACGTCCGGAGAGGGATCCATGACGGTGTTATAGGCTACGTCGGCATTCCAGTCGTATGAGCCATGGCCGAGCGACGGTAGGCCTTCCCGATCGATATAGCTTGCAAATTGCTTTACAGAGGCGCGACAGTTTTCGACGGATATGTTGAAGATCAAAAGAGTTATGTCGAAGGCAGAACGGTCTGCCGAAACGCAATAGTTATCCAATTTGCCCGGTAATTTCTTGGTGTTGACGGCTTGAGCCGAGGCGCGCATAACCCCCCGAAACCGGGGAGGCGTGTCATGCGTTGTGCATTTACTTTGGCAATGGTCGTAGTGCTGGGCTCCTTTGCCGTCGCAGCCGACACGCCGCCAGCCAAGGCCCCGGAGGGGGCGTGGAAGCCGAAGACGATTCAGTTCGAAGGCAAGGAGATGGCCGACGCCGAGGCGAAGCAGAAAATGACGCTTGTGTTGAAGGACGGCGAATACCGCATGTATTGGGCGCGGGACCTTGCGAAGGATGAATACATCCGCCTGTTCACCGGCACCGTGACGTTCGACCCGTCGAAAGGCACGTTCGAAGTCGCCATCAAAGACGGGGAAAAGAAAGGTGAAAAGGTCCATGGCATCTATGAATTGAAAGACGGCGTTCTGCGGCTCTGCTATGGGCCGGGGGACAAAACTCGGCCGGTCGCATTCGCCTCACTGGCCGGCAGCGGTTATTTCCTCGAATCGTGGACCGCGGAGAAGAAGTAAGCAGTGATTCGGTTCGCGACGCATCCCGTGTGCGTCGCTACTGTAATCGGATGGACTCGCATACCCTCGGCCTGCTCGAATTCGACAAAGTCCGCGAGTTGCTCGCCGGTTATTGTGCCACGTCCCTCGGCCGGGAACTCGTCCTCGGCATCGAACCCGGAACGGAAATCGCAAAGGTCCGGTCGGAACTCCGGCTCGTGACCGAAATGGTTCGGGCGTTGGAGGCCGGGCACGTTCCGCCGTTCGGCGGCGTCCGCGACGTCCGATTGGTCGTCCGCCGGGCGGCCATCGGTACCATGCTCTCGGCCGCCGACCTCCTCGACGTCGCCGAAACCCTGACCGCCACCGGGGCGATCTACCGATACCGCGCCAGACTCAGCGAACGCGAATCCGGCCTCATTGATTTGCTCTCCGGTGTCGAAGACCTGGGAGCTGTCGCGAAAACGATCGGCGGGTGCATCGACGGCCGGGGATACGTGCTCGACATGGCCAGCCCCGCCCTCGCCGGATTGCGTCAGAAATTGTTCGAACTGGACGAAAAGGTCAAATCCGAAATCCGTCGCTTGCTCCGCGACCCGGAATTGCGAAAGGCTCTGAGCTATCCCAACGCCACCGTTCACGGCGACCACCACGTCCTGCCGGTCTCCGCGAACTACCGGCACAAGGTGCCCGGCGTTGTGCACCGGATCAGCGGGACCGGCGAAACTGTCTACGTCGAACCCGCCGCCGTCGCCCACCTCGGGGCCGAGCGGGTGGCGATGAAGGGGGAAGAGGATCGGGAGGTGCGTCGCATCATCCGGCGATTGAGCGGGGAAGTCGGCCGGGTCGCCCGGCCGCTCGGATACGCCCTCGATGCCATGGCCCGACTCGATCTGATCGCCGCGAAAGGGAAATGGAGCCGGGAATTCGGCATGACGGAACCGGACGTCAACGCCGAGGGACGGCTCTGGCTACGAAACGCCCGGCACCCTCTCCTGGAGTACCTGTTTGCCCGTACAGATGGCGAGGTGGTTGGTGCTGAATCGAAGCCCGACGACGGCGGCGATACGACTCGCTCCGAACATCGCATTCCGAATGCCGAGCCGAAAAAGGTTGTACCGACCGACGTTCGTCTGGGGATCGGGTTCAACCTGCTCGTTGTGACCGGTCCGAATACGGGCGGGAAGACGGTTTTGCTGAAGACGACCGGACTCCTTTGCCTGATGGCTCAGGCCGGGATGCATCTTCCTTGTGGAGAAGGCAGTATGGTTCCGGTTTTTCGGCACGTTCTGGCCGATATTGGCGACGAGCAGAGCCTCGAACAATCCTTGAGTACCTTCAGTTCCCACGTATCGCGGATTGTGTCGATATTCGGGGCCGCGGACGGCACCAGCCTGGTGTTGCTCGACGAACTCGGCGCCGGCACCGATCCGGTAG
>DASXPC010000314.1:0-5818 GCA_036493815.1 Fimbriiglobus sp.
GCAGAGGTCGAGAGTTCGAATCTCTTCCGCTCCACTCGCACCGGCCCCGGGGGAAACCCCGGGGCCGGTTTATTTCGCAGGTCGTGCCGAGTCATCGTGGCACGACGTTTTCTCTGATGCGATTCGGCCGGGTTCCGAGGATTCACGCCCCGCCGAACGTCCGTTCGCAGGCATTCGGCCTGCCCTTGAAACCCTTCAGAATAACGCGCGAAATGTGGACTAGAGTGGTTTGCCCCGTCGTGATTTTCACGTCGTCCGTATTGAATGCACCCGTCCGAGGAGACGTCCCTTGCCCCGCACCCGCGCGCCCCGGCGGCCGACGATTCTCGGTGAGGTGTTGGAGCCACGCATTGTGCCGGCCGACATCGGCATCGTCGCACTCGTCGGCAATCGTAACGAGGGGAACGGCGGGACGACCCCCTTCACCTTTTCGCTCATCCGCGGCGGCGACCTCAGTGGTCCGAGTTCGGTCACGTACGCGGTCACTGGCAGCGGATCGAGCCCGGCCTCCGCGGCCGACTTCGGCGGCACCTTCCCGTCGGGCACCGTCCACTTCGACGTCGGGCAGGGACGGTCCACGTTGACCATCCCCGTCAGTGGCGACGGTGTGGACGAGGCGAACGAGCAGTTCACCGTCACCCTCACGCCCGGGGCCAACGCCAACCTGACCACCGCCTCGGCCACCGGGACGATCATCGACGACGACGGCCCGGTTCTGGTCGTCTCGAATGCGAACGACTCTGGGCCGGGGTCGCTCCGCGCCGTCATGGCCGCCGCGGCCCCCGGGTCGATCGTGACCTTCGCCCTGCCGGCCAACTCGGTCATCGCCCTGACGTCGGGCCAGATCGAAATTCCCGCGGGCCGGAATCTGATCGTCGACGGGTCGGCAGCCGCCAACCTTACGATCAGCGGGAGCAACGCTTCGAGAATCTTCCTGCTGGATTCCTCGTCGGTACAGCCGACGACGCTCACTGTTCGGGGGTTGACTCTCGCCGACGGCGACGCCGGGACGGGAAGCGGCGGTGCGATCGGCACCGCCGGCGAGTTGCACACTCTGACCGTGGAAAACGTCACTTTCCGCGACAACAAGTCCGGCGAAGGCGGGGCGATCGATAGCGTCTGGCGCGGCAGCCTGACCGTCACCAATTGCACGTTCCTGCGCAACGAAGGCATCCGCACCGACAGCGAGTTGGGGGCCGGAGCGATCTATTTCCTCGGCCCGAATTCGCTGGTCGTGACCGGGAGCACGTTCGACGGCAATCGCGGCATCAACGGCGGGGCGATCAAAACCATCGCCGGGCGGGTCGATATCGAGAATTCGACCTTCCGAAACAACGACGTGCTCGCCGCCCGCTTCGACACCGGGCAGCCCAACGACTCCCTCCGCGGCTACGGCGGGGCCGTGATGTTCGACCGGGCGTCGTCGGCCTACGACACGACCGGCGGCACGCTCATAATTCGCAACTGCCTCTTCAAAAACAACACGGGTCGTTCGGCCGGCGGGGCGGTGTACCTGTACACGGGCGACCAGGACGCCTTGGAAATCGATTCGTGCTCGTTCGTCGGCAACCAGACGGTGGGCCTGATTAACGCGAATGGCGACCCGGAAGGCGAGGGCGGCGACGGCGGCGCCATCGAACTGCAAAGCGACAGCATCAACCGCGGCCTGATCGTCGCGAACTCCTCGTTCACCGGCAACCGTGCCGTCGACCGCGGCGGTGCGATCCGGATGCGGAACTTCCCGGGACAGATCTACAACAACACGTTTCACGACAACCGCACGACTCTGGCCCCCACTGCCGGTTTCGTCGGCGGCCTCGGCGGGGCGATCGAAATGGACGGCGGCACGGCCGTGCAGGTCTTCGTCCGCAACAACACCTTCGCCGAGAACTATGCCACCTGGACCGGCGGTGCCATCCTCGCCGGGGTCATGCTGCGGGCCGATAACAACATCTTCGATCGCAATACCACCGACACGTTCGCCAACGGCAACCCGATCCTCAGCCACGTCGACGGCAGCAACCTCTCGGGCACCAACAACATTCAATCCACCAGCAACCGCGGCCAATCCAACAATCAGGCGATCCCCGGGGGCACCACCACCGCCGACCCGATGCTCTTCCTACCCGCGAATAACGGCGGCCCGACGCTGACGCAGACCCCGCAAACCGGAAGTGCGGCGATCAACGCCGGCAGCAACCCGTCCCTCCCGCCCGATCTTCTCGACGCCGACGGCGACGGCAACTACAGCGAGCCGGTCCCGTTCGACCAGCGCGGCAGCGGCTTCCCGCGGCTCGTCGGCGGGACCGTCGACGTCGGCGCGCTCGAGACCGGTACGGTGCCGCCGCCGCCCCCGCATCCGTTTCATCCGGCCGTGCGGTTCGCCGTGGCCGCCGGCGGGGGCTCGGGCGTCGTGACCACGTTCGACGCGGCCGGCACGCCGGTCGCCACCACCACCCCGTTCGACCCGGTTCCACCCGGCGGCATCCGCGTGGCCGTGGCCGACGTCAACGGCGACGGGACCGACGACCTCGTCGTCGGCACTGGGCCGGGTGTGCCCTCGCAAGTGCGGGTGCTCGACGGCACGGACGGGCACGAACTCTTCGCCGTCGATCCGTTCGAGGCGAGTTTCCTCGGCGGCGTGTACGTCGCCGCGGGCGACCTCGACGGCGACGGCAAGTCGGAAATCCTCGTCTCGCCCGACGAGGGGGGTGGGCCGCGCGTGCGGATCTTCGCCGGCGCGGGCTTCGCGCAGGTCGCCGATTTCTTCGGCATCGACGACCCGAACTTCCGCGGCGGGGCACGCATCGCGGTGGCGGACGTGACGGGCGACGGGCAGGGCGACCTCCTGGTCGCGGCCGGTTTCGGCGGCGGGCCGCGCGTGGCGGCGTTCGACGGACGGTCGCTCGCAAATGGCAGGCCGACGAAACCGTTCTCCGATTTCTTCGTGTTCGAGCCGACGTTAAGAAACGGCGTGTTCATTGCCGGCGGCGACCTCGACGGCGACGGCTACGCGGACGTGATCGTCGGCGGCGGCCCCGGCGGCGGGCCACGCGTCTTCGCCCTTTCGGGCCAGGCCCTGCTCACCGGCCATTCGGTTCAGATGGCCAATTTCTTCGCGGGCGACACGGCGGACCGCGGCGGCGTGCGAATCACAGTCAAGAACCTGGACGGAGACGGCAGGGACGACCTCGTAACCGCGAGCGGCCCGGGAGCAGCCCCCGTGGCGGTTGCCTACGCAGGCAAAAACGTGGCAGCTAACGGCACCCCGGCGGAACTGCTAAGCCTGACGCCGTTCGACGTTAGTTTGCAGAGTGGAATATTCGTGGGGTGAAGCAGACTCTTCGAGTGCTTCCAACCGCGTTTTTCCCATGCTCCCGCTTTAGCGCAATGCACTTTCCGCCGCGAACGTGACTGGCAGCCAAAGTATTCCGGCCACGAGGCCTGCTAGCGTTCCTGCAACCACGGCGAGAATCGCGCGTTTTGGTAGTCGACGAGCGAGGCACGAAGTTACCAGAGCAATTACTCCAGACGGTAGGCTGCCGGCAATCGCATAGAGGACAATGCACCGGAGGGCATCGCTCGGCTTGCTGTGGTCAGCAATAGCGAGAAATGGATAGCCAATCATGCCACAAATCAGGGAGATCAGAGCAAGGTGGAGTAGCCACAATCTCACAACAAGTGGGGGACCACCGGAAAGCCAACAACATCGTGTCACCCAACTGAACCAAACAGCCAGAGCAAGAACAGGCAGTCCAATCAGCCCAGCGCCAGCGAGAGGAAGAAGCAAGTCAATCTCCGACATCAGTTTGTAAGTCGTGCCGAGTCCGCGAGGCACGACGTTTTCTCCGATGCGATGTCGGGCCTCGCCGACTCGGCCCGAACTATGAATTTTATCAAGCAAGCCAGTCGGGCAATTCTTTCAAAGAAGCCGCCAGTTCCTGATCGATCGCGGACGATTCGTGTACATGCCGAAGTACGATTAGCGTCGCCCGGTCGGCGAGGTTTTCCCAGGCGCCGATTGCTTCCCGTAACCGCACGATAAACCAGTCCGCTTCCTGATGCTGCTGTGGGGCTGCGGCGGCCAGATGTTGAATCAGACGGCCTTCGTCCGGAAGGGCGTAGGAATTGATCTGGTACTCGTCGGTCATTACCTGCAAAGCTTTTTGGCCGCCCGGCGGCGTAAGCCAACGCGAGAAATCATCACCCATCGACCACTTGTCTATCCACTCCGCGAAGAAAAGTACGGGCGAAGCGAACGCGTGCGACCGCAATTGATAGGCAAAATAATTTGCCTCGTCCCGAACGTTTGGGGCCCACTGCTCGCTTGACCATTCGTTTGGATTATTCGTTTGACGGGCCGAGGACCATCGTTTCATTCGCTCCAAGATCGCGTCCCCCGAGAGACCGCCAATTTTCGCGAGCGTGATTCGTTGAGTCGCCAATGGGCACCGTCGTGAAAAATGCTCGGGCAGTCATGTAGTCTTTCCGATGCGACGTCGGGCCTCGCCGACTCGGCCCGACCTACGACTAACTTCAGCGATCAATCGTGACCGAGCAATTGGCGTGGGCAAATTCAAACCGGCGGCATCCCCAAGATGTTACTTTCGTGCCGATGGCACAGACCGAACGAAGGCTTTGCAAATGAGCTACTTCCATTAGTCCCGTATTGGTAATTGCCGTACCGCTCACATTGAGATCGTCAAGTGTCGGCATGTGGGAAAGAATTTTCATTCCCTCATTCGTGATATGTGTGCCTTGCAAATCAAGCGATTTCAAACGTGGCAGCTTGCCCAGCTCTTCGAGACCGACATCGGTAATGGAGGCGACACCTCCTAAGTGCAGTTCTTTGAGACGAACAAGCGTGGTTAACTCTCGGAGATCTGCAGAGTTAACAACAGAGCCAGAAATGTCCAAACTTTCCAGGCTCGTAATTTTTGCCAACTGCCGGAGGCCCATGCCCGTGATTATTGTATTGCCAAGCTCAAGTTCGGTCAAATTGGAAAAGTGCGTCAACTCAACCAGTCCCGCATCCGTAATGCTGTCGCCAGTAAGATGCAACCGTTCTACTCCCCCTCACGCGGCTGGATTCCATGTAATAATTACAAATGAACCGAATTTCAGGGGTTTCGTTGCACTGTTTACAATGAAGTTGGCAACGTGAGGGGGAGTAGTTGATTCAGCGATGCCAAATGCCGAAGGCCAGAATCAGTGATCCAAGCACCATGAGAAATATCGACGTATCGGAGTTGGAGAAGAACTGCCAATGCGTTCAGCACGTCGTCGTCAATGTTATGAGAATCCAGATACAAACCTCGCAGTTGCTTGAAGGATGCCAGCGCTCGAATTCCGGCAGTGGTCATTCGAGTATCGTCGCTACGGAAGTTTCGCAGTTTCTTAAGACCGGCTAGCGCATGTGCATTTTCGTCGGTTATATGTGTGTTGTACACACCTAAACTCTGGAGATGCGGCAATTGTGCTAAATATGGGATCAGGGATTTAAAATCTTTGCAATCAGTTATTTCCACTGAGATTACTGGATTACCATCTACTTCTTGAACCCAATAAAGATCGCGCTTGACAAGTAAATTGGTTATTATTTTTGCGCGAAAGCAAGTACCACCGCCTTTTTCAATTGCAAGAATAGCCGGGTCTTCTGATCCGCCATTGGCAGCCGATTCCTTAGTTCGACTTTTGCACTTTAAGCGGCCATGGAAACCACGTTTTCCAGGAGTGTTTGCACCTTTCGTGACCCCGGTCCTTGGAGGGCCCACGTCGAAACCTGTTGCCGCACGCTTAGCTTTCGCAGGGTGGCCAG
>DASXPC010000315.1:0-13606 GCA_036493815.1 Fimbriiglobus sp.
TTTCATAGAGTCACTACACTCCGGTTCTTGATCGATGTCTCGCAGGCCTCAATCATCTGCTGGGCAATGACCGCATCCTGAAGCGTACTGAGCGGCTTCGCCCCCATACGCAGGCAGTCGATCAGGAAGTACCGGACTTCATTGGTGATCGACCCCTGGTATGCGGTGTAGGTCTGGCTGTGGACGAGCCCGGGTTTGATTTCGACGTGGTCGCGGTAGCTGTAGCGTGTGCTGCCGGCGGTGCCGATGACTTTGACCATAACCGTCCACGGATCGGCCGCGTGATCGTCGGCGGCAAAGCTGGCACAGAAGTGGGCGAGTGCCCCGTTCGCCAGCCGCATCTGAACCATCGCGATGTCTTCTTCCGAGTACTCCTTGTAATGCAGTGTCGCCTTCATGGAGCAGAGTTCGATCGGCTTTCCGACGAGATAGAGAAGGATATAGGAGTGGTGCGTGAGGATCTGCCGGACAACGCCCGGGTAGCGTTTTGCCACCTCTTCCGGGTGGTGGATATTATACATCACGTAGGCCGAGACGATCTTGCCGAGGTCGCCCGCCTCGACCAGTTCCTTCGTGCGGGTCATGCCGCCTTCATAGATGTAATTGTGCCCCGGCAGGCATATGAGACCCTTCTGCTGCGCCAGCCGGTCCATTTCCCGAATTTCGCCGACCGAAGTGGCCACCGGCTTTTCCACCAGAACGTGCTTGCCCGCCGTTAAGGCCAGGGCGGTATATTCGAGGTGCGTTTCCAGGTTGGTGAGGACGAAGACGGCATTGACGGCCGGGTCGGCGACGAGGGCGGCCGGGGAGTCGTAGTTTTTACAGCCGAACTCGGCCGCCCGCTGCTTCGCCCGGTCTGCGCCGCGGTTCCAGAGGCCGACGAGCTCGGCACCTGGGCATTTTTTCACGGCCGCGGCGTGCAGGATGGAAATGTCCCCCGCGCCGATGAATCCGACACCGATCGGCCGTTCGTTCGCCGCCATGTCGCGCCTCCGGAAAGAATTCGCGCCAGCCTCCAACCGCTAATCCGATCGTTCCATCTTAGGCGTTTTTGCCCGCGGCGAAGTTTGGTACTAGGCTTGCATGTCGCTCGGGTACCGTATCGCCCGCTGGGGTCGTCATGCAACTGCTTTGTCCGGAGTGTCAGACCGCGTTTGCGGGGGCCACGCACTGCCCGAAGTGCGGCGGGCGATTGATTTCCCCTCAGGAAGCCCACCTCTTACGAAAAAAGCGGAAGACTGTGGCGCCGAGGCCGGTGGAACCGACGGCGGCGGGTCGGGTGGCGGTGGGAGTATTGGTCTCCCTCGGGGGATATCTCGGGTTACGGGAATGGTTGGTGGCCGGGTTGGCCGGTGCGCAGATCGTGGGGGACGGGTGGTGGTCGACGGAAACGGCAGGTTGGGTGACGTTGGGGATGCGCGCGGCAGCAGCGGCTGCGGGCGGACTGGTGGCCGGTGCGGGTCGGGCCAGCGGGTGGATGACCGGTTTGTTGTCGGCGACCATCGCCGGCGGGTTACTCCTCGCCACGGACGTGGCCGCCCACCCTGCGGGTCCGGGTCCGGTCGCTTATCTGGCGGTCTTGGCGACCGCGATTGCCGGCCTGATCGCCGGCACACTGGGTACTGTGATTTGGCCGGTTCCCGTAGAGATGCCGATGTCGCGGACTGGATCCCGCGGCAGTTCGCTCCTTCGGTTGGCACAGGAACAGGAAGACGCGCGAAAGGGTCGACCGACCCAATGGCTGCGCGTTTTCATCGGCGTGTCGATCGCGTTTTCCGGGGTTGTGGCAGCCGACGTCATGCGTACCGGATTGACCAAGGGATCGGCCGGGGCTCTCCACATGGGGAGTGCCTTCCACGCTCCGATCATCTGTCTGGAACTGGCCGCAGCCGCCATCTTCTTCGCCGGAGCCACCGCCGGGGCCAGTACGGGAGCGGGAATTCGGCACGGTCTTCTCGCAGGTTTCTTCGCCGCGGTGGCCGTCGTCGCACTGACCGTGCTCCGCAGCCCATTTCTCTTCCCTGCGGTCGAAGGGTATTACTGGGTCGCAAACGTCCCGAACGAAAACGTCCGCGACACCGGAGCCCTCGCGGAACTCCTCGTTTCCGTCTGGGCAATCTGTACCCTCGGCGGATGGTTCGGCGGACAACTCCTGCCACCGCTCGCCTCCAAAGCCCAACTCCAACGACTCGGTTCGAACAATGCCGTCGTGCAGGTCGACTAACCCGTGTTCGTCACGGGTCGGAGACCAGCACGACGGTTGCGAACGCGGGGACCGTTAGCGCGGTCCCCGGTTCGACGGCCGGCCCTTTGCCTTCCGCGACAATATCGCGCGGCGGCAGTTCGGCCGTGTGGACCACCCGACGCCACTCCCGACCCGTGGGCGAGGGTGGCACGACGAACGTGACCGGATGCGGGGCGGCCGAAAACGCGACGTAGAAATCGCAGTCCGGGGCGTAATCCGGGTCGTCTTCCCGGCCCGTAAACCTTCCGTCTAGGCTATAAGCCAGAACCCTGGAATCCTGACCGAAGTCCGGTCGGAACGGCTCGGTGCCGTGCCAAAAGATGTCGGCGAGTGCGGGCGCGGTGGCGAGCAGCGGGTTCGTCCGGGCGATCGCCCGGCCCTTTCGTTGTCCGGCGGGCATCCCCGCCTCGGCGGGGCGGACCGGGCCGCCGGGCGGGAACGGGCCGGCAGCTTTGGATTCCCCCGCCGCGCGAAAGTTTCCGGTCAGGAACCGCCGTCGCCGGAGGGCCGGGTGCCGCCGACGCAGCCCGATCATCTCGCGGGCGAACCGTAGGAAGTCGGCATTTTCCTCGGCCTGCTTCCAATCCACCCATCCGATCTCGTTGTCTTGACACCAGGCGTTGTTGTTCCCCTGCTGCGTCCGCAGGAATTCATCCCCCGCCAGAAGCATTGGTACGCCCTGCGACAGCATCAGCGTGGCAAACAAGTTGCGGACCTGCCGCTGCCTCAGCGCGAGGATTTCGGGGTCGACCGTCGGCCCTTCCGCGCCGCAATTCCAGGAGTCGTTCGCGTTGTTACCGTCCCGGTTGCCTTCCCCGTTTCGCTCGTTGTGTTTTTCGTTGTAGCTCACCAGATCGAGCAGGGTAAACCCGTCGTGGCAGGTGACAAAGTTGACGGAATGCCGGGGCAGGCGTCCGCTCGATTGATACAGGTCGGCACTGCCGCACAGGCGGGTCGCCAGCGCGCCGGTCAGGCCAGGCTGGCCCTTCCAGAACCGCCGCACGTCGTCGCGGAATGGGCCGTTCCATTCGCTCCACCGCCGGCCGAACGGGAACCGCCCCACCTGATACAACCCGGCCGCGTCCCACGGCTCGGCGATCAGTTTCGCATCTGCCAATACCCCGTCGTCCGCGATCGCCTCGATCACCGGCGGTTCCACCGCCACTCCGCCCAGCCGGTTTCGACCCAGAATGCTCGCCAGGTCGAATCGGAACCCGTCCACGTGCATGTCGCCGACCCAGTACCGCAAGCAGGTCATCAGCAAGTCGCGGACCACCGGGTGGTTGCAGTTCACCGTGTTACCGGTCCCCGAAAAGTTCAGATACCGCCCCTCTTCGTCGAGCAGGTAGTAGACCTCGTTGTCGAGGCCGCGAAAAGAATAAGCGCGACCGTCGTCACCCCCTTCGCCGGTATGGTTGAAGACCACGTCGAGGTAGACTTCGATCCCGGCCTTGTGGAACGCTTTCACGCAATCCCGGAACTCGTGTAGCTGGCCGTAGTCCTTCGCCGAGGCCGCATATGCCGCTTTCGGGGCGGCGAAGGCCACCGTGTTGTATCCCCAGAAGTTCAGCAGTTTTTCGCCCGTCGTCGGGTCGGTAAACGGGCAGTCGCATTCGTCGAATTCGTGGACGGGGAGGAGTTCGACCGCGGTGATGCCGAGCCGCGTCAGGTAGGGGATTTTCTCAACCAGCCCGCGGAAGGTCCCGGGTGCGGCGACGCCGGAAGACGGATGTGCGGTGAACCCGCGGACGTGGACTTCGTAAATGATGCCGTCTTCGAGCGGGGTGCGGGGCGGCCCGTCGTCGCCCCAATCGTACGCCTGCCGGCGGTGGAATAAACTCAGCCGGCTCGTCCGGTGCGGGTCGGTTTGGCACGTACCGGCCCATTCCGCCCCGTTCGATAACAGCAAAGACGCCGGATCGATCAGGAGCCGGGTCGGGTCGAATCGGTGCGTCGGCCCTTGCGGGCCGTCCACCCGGTAGGCGTAGCGGAACGTCTCGGGCAACCCCTGAAGCCGTAGGTGCCAAATGTCGCCGGTCCGGTTCCGGTTCGGGTCGAAGGGGACTTCTGCGAGTGGGGTCGATCCGCTTTCGGGTAGCACGACCAGAGTGACGGCCGTCGCGTGCCGGCTGAAGACGGCGAAGTTGATTCCGTCCGACGTCATGACCGCGCCGATCGGCTGGGGTCGGCCGCGGATGGTCTTCAATTCGAGCATCTACTCAGCGATACCCGAATCCATTCGGGGGAACCAGTCGAACGGGGCCCCCGGGCGACCTAAGTCGCCCGGGGAAAGTCCGTGTCTGCGGGTTGTGCGGGCCCGGCTATTCCCTTCGCCGAGGCGAGGAACCCCCCTCGGATCGGTCGAGTTCGTCCAGCTTGGCGATTAACGCTTCCACCGATTCGATATCCTTCGCGTCACCTTTGAGGATGATGCTGTTCGACTTCTCGTCGACGCCCAGTGTCACGGCCGCGTCCCGAAACACCTGCGAAACGACGGCCGCAATGTCGGGAGCTTTGGCTTTCTTCAGGGTGAAGACTTTGACTTCACCGCCGGGCCCTGCGTTGCCCAAGCCGGGCCCCCGATCGTTTCCGCGGACGCCGCCACGACGGCTGCCGCTCCCGGTCGTTCCGCCGAATCCGCCAAACCCACTACCCCCACCGCCCCCCGCGGTCGAACCGCCGAATCCGCCAAACCCACCTCCTCCGCTGCCGCCAAAACCGCCCGGGGCACCGGGTGCTCCGCCGCCAAGCGGATTATTACCACCGACCCCTCCGCCGCCCATCATTCCGCCGCCGGTACGAACAAAGTTCCCCTTGGGTCGCTTGAAGACAACATCCATAGGAATTGCGCCGTTAACAGGACCTATCCCACGGGGTTCCTGGAGGGGATCGAGCCCTATTTCAAACATACCCTCGCCACCGGCTTCATTCCCGATCCCGCCCGCGCCGCTCCCGGCTCCCGGGCCGCTCCCCGTCCCCGGGCCATTCCCCGGTCCACGCGGCCCCGGTCCGCCACCGGAGCCCGATCCGCCGCGTCCTCCCGTTCGGCCACCGCCAGGACCGCCGCGTCCGCCGCGGCCGAAACCGGCCATTCCAGCCCGACCGTAGCCGACCGTCCCGCAATATTCCCAACCCTCGTTTCCGCGCTTTTCGAGCAAGTTCACGAATTCATCGTGACTGCCGGGAAGTGGTTCGACTTTATATTCCCAATGGCCGCCCGGCATTGGCCCGCGGGTCATTGTGCCGCCCATTGCGCCGGGGCCGGCCATGCCCATACCACCCGGCATACCGGGCTGACCGGGGGCACCGCCCGCCCCCCCCGGAGGCTGGCCGCCCGGTGTACCGACTCCCGGTCCACCCGGGAAACCCGGACCGCCACCCGGTCCCGGCGGTTGGTTATTACTTTGTCCGGGCCGCTGGGCGAGCACGCTTGCCGTGCCGCTGAGGCCGAGCACGCCGGCGACGAGAATGCCAGCGGCTAGGAGTTTCGTTTTGGTCATGGTTCCCTCGGTTACGGCTTTCGCCAGTTCGAAAATAGTGGAAGGAATGGCGGCCGACGTGGCGGGCAGCGACGCCGCGTCGGCCAGTAATTTTGACGGAACACTTGCGGCCGCGGTCGCGGCCCCGACGCCACAGCCGGCCAGTGCCGCCGCGGGGGCCAGCCCCCGCCGCGTCAACCGGCTCACCAATGCCTGACGGGCTTTGCACAATCGGCCTGTCAGAGTACCCGGTTTCCACCCCAGCCGGGCGGCTGCGGCTCCCGGCGGCACGCCCTCCAAATCGCACACCACAAACGCCGTCCGCCAGTTTGACGGGAGCCGTGCAATCTCTTCGTGAACGGCCGTGAGGAGCGCACCCCACGCCGAGTCGGGAATCGGACGACTCGCCTCGGCCGGGGCGGTCGCTTCTTCCCGTCCCCGTCGGCGGACCGCGGTTCGGTTTGCTTTCAAACAGGCGCGGTAGGCCGTGCCGTGCAGCCATGCCGGGAGGGACGTTCCGTTGCGGATCGAATCCGCATGACGAACGAGCACCAACCAGGTGGCCTGGAATGCATCCTCGGCGTCACCCGGCGCGGCTACCACCTGCCGGCAGACCGCCCAAACCAACCGAGCGTGCCGCTTCACGAGCGCGGCGAACGCCGCATGGTCGTGGCCGACGGCGAACCGCCGCAGCAGGTCCGCGTCCGCCAGCGGCCCGTCGCCGTGGTCGGCCGCGGCACTCGCCGCCTCGCGAAGCACCGCATCCAGGAACCTTACCTTCAAGCCGTCCTCCCGTTCCTTGCAGCGATAAGTTCCCGCCGTCACCACGATCCTACGGGTGAATTGGGAAAAACTCGTGAATCATTCCCGCGGACTGCAACTGCGACGTATTCGCCATGGCGTTCAGGCTATCACAGGAGTGGAAACGACACCCGAATACCTAATCCTTCACAACTTGAATCAGTCACCTCGGCACTTCCGTTGGTGGGTATATGTCGGGTACAATCGGGACGTGCCGTACGGGGAGTACTCGTCATGCCGCGTATCGTTTCGTCTGGCGCGTTGTTTCTGGCCCTCGTCGGGTTGGCCGCCCAGCCGCCCGGCAACGGGTCGAAACCGGGGCCGGTCACCCAGCCGCCGGTGGCAAAAAAAGGCGAACCGCCCGCGGCGAAGGCCAAACCCGGCCCCCCCGCTTTTGACGTGAAGCTGGCGGACGACAGCACGGTCCGCGTCGTGCCGCTCGAGCCGACACTGGCCGTCTCGACGAAGTACGGGAAGCTTACGATACCGGTCGCCGACGTGCGCCGGATCGATTTCGGATTCCGGTTTCCCGAGGGCGTCGAGGCCAAGGTGAAGCAGGCGGTAGAAGACCTCGGTGCACCGGTGTTCCAGGTCCGGGAGGACGCCCAGAAAGCGCTACTCGGGTTCGCGGAATTGGCCGTGCCCGCGCTTAAACAAGCGGTGAACAGTTCGGACAAGGAGGTTTCCACACGGGCCGGGGTGCTGTTGAAGCAGCTCAAGGAGTCGCTGCCGAACGAAAAGTACAACCTGCGCGATTACGACAAGATCGAGACGGCCGAGTTTTCTTTTCAAGGGCGGGTGGAGGCGACGCGACTGAAAGTCGCGACGCAGTATTTCGGCGAGACGATTCTGAAAGTAGCGGATCTTCGGAGCGTGCGGGGGCGGGGGCCCGGAGGGGAGGCGGACGACACGGTTCCGGTGGACGCGGCCCGGTACGGTCGGCCGAACGACCAGACCTGGTTGGACACGAAGATCGAAGTCTCGGCGGGTCGGCCGCTGGAAGTGACGGCGACGGGGAAGGTGGATCTCTGGCCTCAGCAGGCGGGCGGATACGTGGTAACCGCGGACGGACAGCCGCGACAAGGGACTGCCCCGCCGATCGTCGCGGCAAACGGTCAGTCGTTCCACTTCGCTCCCGGCACCCTGATCGGGCGGATCGGCGAAACGGGCATGCCGTTCGCGATCGGGTCGAATTACAAGTCCGCACGGACTGGTCTCAACGGCAAGCTGTATCTGAAAATCGCCGGCAGCCCGTGGGGCAATAATTCGACCGGGACGTACAAAGTGACGGTAAAGGCAGGTGGCTGAAGTTGAGAATGGCACCGGCCCCGGGGATCGCCCGGGGCCGGCGTGCTTTCCATTCCCGTTCGATTAGTACCGGGCATTGAGTCCGAAGGTCACGCCCTGAATCCAGACGCCGGATTGGGTTCCGGCCGGGTTCGGCACGGGAGCCGTTCCGCCGAAGCCGAAGGACGGGCTGGTGGGGACCTGGCTCGCGTTCACGACCGTGGTGTACTGATCGCCGGGGCGAACAACCTTGTTGATGTACAGGTAGTTGTACCCGATCGACGTGGTCAGCCAACTGCACCAGTTGTATCCGAGGGCGACCGAGCCTTCCGGCATCACGGCGAATTCGTCGTTCGTATAGACCCCGATGTTGGAGGCGTTCGCGTACAATCCGCCGCGGACGACAGCGTTCGTGGTCCGTGTCGGATCCTGCAGGGTGCTCGACCCGTCGATGGCCACCCGCTGGTGAACGTCGCCGATGGCTACCTTGCCGGCGACGTTCAAGAAGGCGTGGCAGTATTTCATTTCGGCGTTGAATCCGAACTGGCCGCCGTAGAAGCGGTTCGAGGTGTAGTAGCTGTCGCTGACGCCGATGGTCACCGGCCCGTTGAAGGTCGCCCCGCCGAAGGGGGCGCTGTTGCCGGGGAGGATGATCGACGACTGGTTGATGTTGAGGTTTTCTTCGAGCTGGAAGTATCGGAAGCCCAAGATGCCGTTGATGTTCCACAGGCAGCCGTCGGTCGGGCAACTCCGATACCAGTTAACGACGGTGTTGAGTTCGGCCCCGAACGCGAGTGTGTCGGTGTAGACCCGGACGTTGCCGGACGCGAAGGTCGGGAACGCGACGAACAAGGCCCCGGAGGCCCCGGTGCCGGCGTCGATGAACGGGCGGGCGATGAGCGGCTGGCCGGTGGCGTCCGAGCCGATTTCGTAGGTGTTGTCTTTCCGCCCGGACATGAACCCGCCGAGTTCGATGCCGAAACGGCGGTCGGCGTCGCGGAAGAGGCCCCCGTCGAAATGGAATCCGCTGATGAGGCCGTATCCGACGTCGGTCGTGCTGTGCAGGACGCTAGTGGTCGGATTGCCGATGAGCCCGCCGTCGGCCGGGGCGCTCGTGGTCAGGAACGGCGCACCCCGCAAGGGCTGAGTGAAGAACAGGGTGTATGCGGCGTTGAACCAGAAGCGGTTGGCGACGTTGCCGCCGGACGGGGCGCCGTACTCACCGCCGGGAGGGGGGCCGTAGCCGCCGCCCATCGGGTCCATCCCCATTCCCATCGGCTGACCGCCCGGTCCTATCGGCGGTCCGCCCGCTCCCATGGGGGCGCTGCCGGGGCCGCCCTGGTATCCGATCGAAGGCATCATTCCCATCGACGGGTCCATTCCCCCCGGCCCGCCCAGCCCGGGACCGCCTTGCATGTCGTCCATGCCACCGGCGGGCATCAGCCCGCTGACGGACGGGGCGATCGAGACCGGAGCCGGCGGCTGCATTCGCGGGGCTTGCCCGGCCGCGAACCCGGCCCCCGCCGTCACCGCCGCGATCGAACCGAGAAGAGCCTTACGCATGACGCGCTCCTGACTGGCCGGGATAGGCGCCCCCGCCCGGCGAACCCCTCACGTGTCGCGGTTACGGCGCGAACACCGCCGCCGCCGCCCGGGACGTCGAATCCCACTAATCGTTTCCATCGGCACCTCCGGATCGGAACATGAGTCGGGTTCGGCAAAGTTTGCCCCGTCGGCATTCCCGGCACCCCGCGCGGCTTCCCAGCTTACCCCGCTTGAAAGCGAAACCCCTCACCCCGCCCACCCTGCCGTCGTAAATTAGCCACACCGCTATCGAAAGGATCCTGCCATGACCGTCTCCTGGCGCGGCGTCTTCCCCGCCGTTTGCACCCAGTTCACCCCGGAATTCGCCCTTGACATTCCGGCCACGCTGAAGCACGTGGACGCCCTTCTCGCCGCCGGGTGCCACGGTCTGGTCATGCTGGGAACGGTCGGGGAAAATTGCTCGTTAGAGTCTGCGGAGAAACGCGAACTCTTGGCGGCGACGGTCGCTCACGTGAAGAAGAAAGTCCCGGTGCTGTCAGGCGTTGCGGAATACACGACGGCCGGGGCGTGCAAGTGGGCCGCCGCTGCAAACACCGCCGGAGCCGACGGCCTCATGGTGCTGCCCCCGATGGTTTACAAGGGGGACGCCCGTGAAACGGTCGCCCACTTCCGCTCGGTGGCCAAGGCGAGTCCGCTGCCGATCATGGTCTACAACAACCCGCCGGCTTACGGAACCGACGTCACCTCCGAGATGTTCGCCGACCTGGCCGACGAGCCGCGGTTCGCCTGCATCAAGGAATCGAGCGAGAACCCCCGGCGGATCACCGACATCATCAACCTGACGAAAGACCGGTACGTCCTCTTCGCCGGCGTGGACGACCTCGTACTCGAATGCCTGGTGCTTGGGGCCGTCGGCTGGGTGAGCGGGCTCGTGAACGCCTTCCCCCGCGAGAACCGGCTGCTCTGGGACCTCTGGCAAGCGGGACAGGTGAAGGAAGCGGTCGACGTCTACCGCTGGTACACGCCGGTACTGCACCTCGACACGCACCCGAAGCTGGTGCAGTACATCAAGCTCGCTGCCGCCGAGTGCGGGTTCGGTACGGAGGTCTGCCGCCCGCCGCGGTTACGAGTGGAAGGGGCCGAACGGGAGGCGGTGCTGAAACTGATCCGTACCGCGATGGCCTCCCGGCCGAAACATTAATTCCGAAATGACCCATTGCGCTCTTGGGGTTTTGCGCCTTGGGACCCCGAAATCCCCGGGAAATACGTCAAGAGCGCAAGGGCGCAGTGGGCACCCGCTAACGAAGTTATACCGCCATTTGCTTGACGGACATTTGGGGTTTGGGACGGACCTCAACTGACGTAATATCGAGGATCGAGGAGTCCGAAATGCCGCTCCGTGACCACTTCCGCTCGCCGGTGAACGATACCCACTCCTGGGACGAAGTCCACGGCCAATGGCCGGCGGAGATCGTCCGCATCCTGAACCCCCTTCTACCGCCCGGATTCCGGGCCGCCCCGCAGGTCCACCTCGGGTCGCCGTTCGAGGTCGAGGTGGGCACGTACGACCTCGACACCCGCGACCCGGTCGCACCGAGCGGTGGAGTGGCGACGCTGCCGTCCCTCGCCCCCACGTACACCGTCGAGGCCGAACTGGCCGACCAGGACGAGTACGAAGTCCGCGTCTACGACGCAGAGCGGGGCCGGACGCTCGTGGCGGCACTCGAACTCGTGAGTCCGGGGAACAAGGACCGGCCGGAGAACCGCGACCTGTTCGTCGGGAAAGTCGCAGCCCTCCTGCAGAAGGACGTATGTGTGTCGATCGTCGACCTGGTGACCGTCCGCCGGGCCAACCTGTATGCCGACTTGTTGAGGTTGCTCGGCCGGGCCGACCCCGAACTCGCCCCGACCCCACCGCACCTGTACGCCGTCACGCTCCGCAACCGTCGTCCGCCGAACGGCCGGATGAAGATCGAAGCCTGGTTCTACCCGATGACCGTCGGCCAGCCGTTGCCGACCTTACCCGTCTGGCTCACGGCCGACCTGCGTGTCATGCTCCCGTTGGAGACAGGCTACGAGGAGACGTGCCGGGTGTTCGGCATCCCGTGAGGGCCGAGCAGGGTGGGACATGTTGGCTCGCTCTTGGAACTCCCGGAATCGCCGAAAAAACGCCAAGGGCGCGAGCCGTAACTGCGAAATAGTCACTATTTTACGAACTTATACCGATATGCTTGATGAAACACGTGTGCTAATGACACAACCTATGCGAGAACTTCTGGAAAGTCTATTTGCCTGCATCCCGACAAAAGTTGTAATATCTTCTCATGGAATTCTCGTTTCAGATTCCACGTGGTAACCCCACCAAGCAATTCAGCCTGACCATCAGCGTCGGGGAGATGTTGTTCATCTTAGGAGCGAACGGAACTGGCAAATCAAGCCTGTTGCTGACTATTGCTTCAAGGTTTCATGGCACAAGTCGTCGGATTGCCGCTCACCGACAGACTTGGTTCGATTCGGGATCGCCTGATCTGACCGGAAAAACCCGCGCTAATGTCTTGCGTAACATTAAATCTTTCGACCGAAATGAACGCGCTCGTTGGAGTGACAACCACGCGACGGAACGTAATCAAGTTGCGATTTATGATCTCATCAACACCGAAAACATTCGGGCTCGCGCAATTGCACACGCGGTTGATTGCGGCGATAGTTCTCAGGTAGAGAAACTTCGTGCAAAAGAAAGTGCTTTCAAAGCAATAAATCGAATATTGCGGCTTGCCAATCTTGATATTATTTTGTCCGTTGATGCAAACGACGAGATAATGGCTACACGGAACTGTGGCAATCCATTCAGCATTACGAGACTTTCCGACGGCGAGCGAAATGCAATCCTCCTAGCCGCTGACGTACTGACAGTACCGCCGGGGACACTTCTCTTGATCGACGAGCCAGAACGGCATCTTCATCGCTCGATCATCTCGCCACTATTGTCGCGTTTGCTCAGGGAGCGGCCAGATTGCATTTTCGTGGTCTCCACACACGAACCTTTGTTACCAATCGACAACCCAAAGTCGAAGGTGTTGTTGATGCGCGGTTGTGTTTACGATGAAATTATGGCCGGTTGGTATGAATTCGACTTGCTGGATAGCACCGATGCAATAGATGATGACTTAAAACGAACAATACTTGGCGAACGGAGGAAGATCCTGTTCGTTGAAGGAACCGAGCAAAGTCTTGACAAGCCCCTTTATAGTCTGTTGTTCCCTAATGCATCAATCGTTGCAAAGGCGAACTGCCGTGATATTGAGAATGCAGTTATGGGCATCAAAGGTGCTTCAGGGCTTCATTGGCTAAAACCTTTCGGTTTGGTGGACAACGATTCTTCCGACCCGGTTCGGATCGCAGAACTGAAACGCAAAGGCGTGATCCCATTGAATGTATATTCCGTGGAATCAATCTACTATCATCCCGAATTGCAGAAGATGGCCGGAGAAAAGCACACTTCAGCAGTGGGTGGTAATTTAAATGATAAGCTTGCACGTGCAAAAGAGGATGCACTTGATGCAATCAGACAGAATGCCACACACCTAAGCAATCGAATAGCAGAAAAGGCGGCTCGGGCAAAGGTTTTCACGCTACTTCCGAAGAAAGACGAGATTTCAACGGGCGGGAAGCGTTCCATTGAACTTGATTACGAGTCGATGCGCAATGAAGAGGCCAATCGCTTGAATAAATTGATTGAAGCATCAAATATTAATGAAATTATGAAACTGTATCCGATCCGTGAGTCGCCAGCATTGAATGCAATCATCAAAGCTCTTGGTTTCGTTGATCAAAAACAATATGAAGATACTGTACTCAAAAAATTGGTTGACGATCCTGAAGCAGTTACTAATGTCCGCGCATTACTAGGTGACCTACCCGCCGATCTTGTTGATTAGTTTGCGATTTTCACAACCGCCGCACCGGCCCTTGCACGATCAACTCGAAGTACCCCCAGTGGGCGAACGGGTGGCCAACAAAGGCTTCAAGGTCCTGCTGGTCGTCGCGCACGTGACCGCTCCTTGGCAACCAATTGCCGTAGAGCCATTGCAGGACCCGGAGTTCCCGGTCGATCCCGCCGCGCATTTCGATGTCGGCGACGGTCGGAGGCGGGAAGCCGTTCATCATAGACTAGCCGTAACGAGCCCGAGAAATAGGCGGGGTGAGTGATGGCGCGTTTTGTCACTCTCTTGCTAATCGTCCCGTTGTC
>DASXPC010000316.1:0-19224 GCA_036493815.1 Fimbriiglobus sp.
GTCGAAGACGGTAGTGCCGGCCGGTACGGTGACGGACGCGCCGTCAATCGAAAGGGACACAGTCTCGCTCATGCCGACAGCATACGCTACCGGCCCGTCATTTCGCTACAGCCGTCGTCATCGCGGCATGAATTGCGTCGACAAGTGGCTTCGGGTAAACGCCGAGGGCGACCGTTCCCGCGACGCAGATTCCCGCGGCCCATAGTGCCGGCGAACTCCGACCCGCGCCGAAGGGGGTTAGCGGGCTACGGAGGTACATGGCCCCGGCGGCGCGCAGATAATACACCGCCCCCACGGCCGCATTCACCGCGGCGATGACCGCGAGCGCCCGGAAAAGATTCCCCATCGGCGTACCGATCGGGGCGTCCCACGCCGCGAAAAAGAGCTGGAATTTGCCGACGAACCCGGCCGTAAGAGGCAGGCCGATCATACTCACGAGACAGGCGGCCAACATTCCCGCTGCCCACGGTCGATCCTGAGCCAGACCGGCCAAGTCGTCCACCGTTTCCACCGGACGCGATGCGGTACTCGTGGCCGCAAGCACGGCGAACGCGCCGACCGTCATGAACCCGTACGCCGCGAGGTAGAATATCACCGCAGCCACGCCACCAGGCGACCCCGCCCCCGCCGCGGCCAGGCCCATCAGTATGTATCCCGAATGAGCCACCCCGGAATACGCCAGCATACGCTTCAAGTCCGCTTGCAATATCGCCAATACGTTCCCGAAAATCATACTCGCAGCAGCTAAGAGCCAGAGCATGAGTGGAACGGTCGTGTTTACGGCATCGAACGGCAGGCCTCCACCGGGCACGAGCAGCCCGAGAACCCGGGCCAGCGCGACGAACCCGGCCACCTTCGGCACCGTCGCCAGTACCGCCACCACACCGGTCGGGCCGCCCTGGTAGACGTCCGGGGCGTAGAAGTGGAACGGGAACGCAGTCACCTTGAAGCCGATTCCCACGACCACGCATACGACGGCCACGAGGGCCAGAGGCGAGACCGTCCCGGCCGACAGGTGGGCGTCGGCCAGGACGTCGACGACAGCCCGGAGATTTGTCGAACCGGTCAGGCCGTAAAGATAACTGAAACCGAACAGCAGCACGGCACTCGACAGCACCGACAGGAGGAAATACTTCATCGCCGCCTCCTGCCCGGCCCGAGTTTTCACTGGCAGGTAGAGGAGGACGTAAGTCGGGATCGAGATCATTTCGAGCGAAAGGTAAAGCGTGACGAGGTCGTTTGCCCGGCCGACCAGGGATGCCCCGGCGGTCAGCACGAGCAGGCAGCCGTAGTATTCCCCGGCCGTCTCGCGCGTCACTTCGCCGTATGCAACGAGGCAGAAAATCCCGGCCCCTATTAGGGCAATCCAGCGAACGACGGCCGCCACCCCGGTCGGATCGAACGGGGAATAGTACCGGTGGCCGTCGACGTAAGTGGAGCCGTCCGCGTACCAGAGGGTCAGTGCGGCGGCGAGGCCGACGCCGATGATAGCCAAGACCAGAGAAAGCAGCTTTCGTGGAGAGACCGCGGCCCAAACGAACAGCACGCACGCCACCCCGACGAGTGCAATCTCGGGAATGACGAGCTTGTACGCCTCGGCGGCGGCCGTGCGGACCGGTTCCAGTAGCTGCGGATTCGTCACCGGTTCGTTGCTCCCTTTCCCACTCCGATCGGGTCGGTCAGCCCGGGCGTCACCCGTTCCCGGGCCTTCGTAACGATCTTGGCCAGCGTCTCCGCTTCGGGCTTCACCGTATCCAGAATCGGCTGCGGGAAGAGGCCGAGGGCCAAGCACAAAGCTGCGAACAGCACGAACGTCCGGGTTTCGCTCCGGGTCGTATCGACCGGCGGAGTGTCCCCGGCCGGTTGCGCCGGCTCGATAACCGGGCCGAACAGAATCTTCCGCACGGCTGTGAATGCGTACCATGATGAGAGGAATATCCCGGCCGCGGCTGTCGCGGCCAAGCCGTACCCCACCCACCGCGTGTTCCTCGCATCGAACAACCCCGCCATCATTAGCATCTCGCTCGGGAAGTTGCACAACCCGGGCAGCCCGACACCGGCGAGTGCCGCCACCATGAAAAAGAAGGCATACCGCGGGTACTTCGCGATGAGCCCGCCGAACGAATTCGAGTCGGTCGTGCGGTAACGGTCGTACAGAAACGCGAGCAGGGCGAACAGCATGCCGGTGCTCGCCGCGTGATTGATCATGTGCAGCAACGCGCCGCCGAACCCCTCGGTGTTGAGGGCGAAAAGGCCGAGCGCGAGGAATCCGAGGTGCGACACGCTGGAGTAGGCGGCGAGGAGTTTGAGGTCCGACTGGGCGTAGGCGCAGAAGGCGGCGTAAACGATGCCGACGGCGGCGAGGGTGCCGATGAGGGGCAGTCCGTAAAGGACCGATGCGTCCGGCGCCAGGGGAATCACGACGCGGAGCATGCCGAAGGTGCCGAGTTTCGCGAGAGCGCCCGCCAGGTACAGGGTGATGCCGAGGGGCGATTCGCCGTAGGCGGCCGGCAGCCAGGTGTGGAACGGGACGATGGGGATTTTGACGAGGAAGCCGGCGGCGAGGGCGAGGAAGAGCCACAGGCGGAGGTCGTGCCGGTCGTCCAGGTCCTTGCGGGCGGCGGCCAGGGCCTTTTCCGCCGATGCGAGTTCGGCCGCGGCTTCCCGCTTGGCGGCCGCGTTCGGCTGCCGCAACGCCGTGGCCACGTGGACCCGCGCCGCCGACGCCACCGCCTCCGCCTGCATAACACGGACCGGGATGATGCCCTCCCACGCCGGAACGTTCTTCATCAACTGCGGAATCGAAAACGTGAGCGGACCGGCCTTTCGTACCTCGTTCCCGACCGGCGGTTCGTACGACGGCATCCCCGACGCACCGATCGGGGTCGGGTTTTCCAAAACTGTGCCGACAATGCCGACGAGTGTGAACAGGCTGCCGAACAAGGTGTAGAGGAAGAACTTTCGCGCCGCGTCCCGCCGGCCGCCGCCCACGCCCCACCGGCCGATCAGGAAAAACGACGGAATCAGCGTCAGTTCGAAAAAGGCGTAGAAGAGCAGCACGTCGAACGACAGAAACGCGGCGAGGCAAAACGCTTCGAGCACGAACAGCCAGCCGAAGAACGACCCCGGCCGGTCGGTAATGGTCTTTCCCGTAACGAGTATCGCGAAAAGCGTCATTACCGCAGCGAGGACGAGCAGGGGCAAGTTGAACCCGTCGAGGCCGAGATAGAACTGCACGCTCGCCGCCGGGGTGACGGGGAATAGCTCGTAGGTCGTCCCGGCGGTGGCGAAACCCGACGCGCCCGGTACGGCAAACGGCGTGAAACCGCCCGGCTCGGTTGCCCGATTCTGCAGAGCGTTCCCCGCTAGAAGAACGGACCCGCAGATTGCGGCCAGGTGTACGACGGCAAACCCGACCGCGAACCGCCGAACCGATCCGGCCCCCACGCGGCCCAGGGCTGCGCAAACGCACGCGGCCGCCAGCGGGGCCGCGGGCAGCGCCAAAACGAGCGTTCGCAGGATACCGAGGTCGTCCATCACATTCCCATAACGGTCAACGGGTAAACCGGGCCACCACAAGCGTCAGGAAAACGGCCAGCCCGAGGACCATCCCCAGGGCATAGAACTGGACGAGCCCGTTTTGGAGCGGTCGCAGGAACGTGCCGACGGCCTTGGGCAGAAACGCGACGAGTCGGGCCAGCGATCCGACCGCACCATCGACCTGCCGGCTCGCCGTGGCCAGCACCTCCGCCGGCTTTACAACCGTCGCGTTGTAAATCTCGTCCACATACAGTTTGTTCTTCGACGCCTCGAACACCGGCACCAACATCGGGGGAACCACTTCCGGCCCACCCTTGCGATAAAGTACCGCCGCGAGTCCGAACCCGAGGAACGCCAACCCCATTCCGACCCCGGCGACGGTCAGGTTCAGGTGCGGGTGCTCAATCGGGATCAGGTTCGTCTGCTTCGCGTAGACGACGTTTGCCAGTTCCACGCTCGGCGACCGACTCAGGAAATGACTGAACCCGTTCCCGAACGGCTCGACCGCAATCCCCGCAAACACGGCCCCAACCGCGAGGACGCACAGCGGTGCCAGCATGACCCAAGGCGATTCGTGGGCGTGGTGCCCGGCTTCCGGGGGTATGCGTTCTTCGCCCCAGAAGGTGAGGAAATAGGCTCGGAAGGTGTAGAACGCGGTCATCGCGGCCGCGATCAGGGCGAGCCCGAGAACGATTGCGTAGATTGCGCCGTTCGGACTGTCCGAATCGCACGCTTCGTTCAGGGCGTCGAGAATCTGGTCCTTGCTCCAGAACCCGGCAAGCGGTGGTATGCCGGCGAGGGCCGCGGCCCCGGCCAAAAACGTCAGGTGCGTGACCGGCATGAGACGGCGGAGACCGCCGAACTTACGGATATCAACCCCGCCCATCGCGTGCATCACGCTGCCGCTGCCGAGAAAAAGCAGGGCCTTGAAGAACGCGTGCGTGAACAGATGGAATATGGCAGCGGCGACGGCGATGCCGGGCGTAATCGCCCGCATGCAACCGAGGGCCATGAACATGAACCCGAGCTGACTCACCGTGCTGTAGGCGAGGACCCGTTTGAGGTCGGTTTGCCCGACGGCAAGGAATGCGGCCAGGCACGCCGTGATTCCGCCGATCAGAGCGACGGTGGCGGTCGCCGCGGAACTCATGGCGTAGATGGGAGCACACCGCGCGAGCAGGTAGACGCCGGCCGTGACCATCGTGGCCGCGTGGATCAGCGCACTCACCGGGGTGGGGCCTTCCATCGCGTCCGGCAGCCAGACGTAGAGCGGGAACTGGGCGCTTTTACCTACCGCCCCGCAGAAGAGCAACAGGCACGCCGTGGTCAAGGTGCCGTCGCTCGGCGGGTGCAGGACGAGGTTGGTGAAGAGTTGATTCAGATTCATTTCGTAATGGCCCGCCTGCCAGAGCAGGAAGATGCCGAGCAGAAAGCCGACGTCGCCAAGACGGGTGACGAGGAACGCCTTTCGGGCGGCCGCCGCGGCCGAGGGCTTCGCGTAGTAGTACCCCACCAGCAGATAACTGCAGAGCCCTACCCCCTCCCACCCAGCCACTAACAGCAGAAAGTTATTCGCCAGAACCAGCAGGCACATGGAAAAAACGAACAGACCCATGACCGCGAAATACCGGTCGTACCCCGAATCGCCGTGCATGTATCCAGCGGAAAAGATCGCGATCCAGGCGGCGACGAACGTCACGGTCGCGAGCATGGTTGCCGAGAGCGGGTCGACGTGGATCGAGACCGTGACGCGCAGATTACCCAGGGAAAACCAGGGAATCGGGGCGTTAATAAAGCTCGGTACTTTTGCATCCTGGACCTGGAGCAGGAGCCAGAACGCGAGCACCGCGGCGGCGCCGAACCCAACCACCGCCGGCACGTGGGCCAGGTGGACCAGCCGCAACGGGCGCAACACCGTCGTCGCCACCGCCGCAAGAAGCGGCAGGAGCACGACGGCCATTGCGAGCGTGGTTTCAGACACGGGCGGGTGCCTCCTCCCCCGCCGATGGGCGGGCGCCGGCCGGCGTAAGCGTCGGATAGGCTGGGGCCGGTTCCGCCATCGGAGGCCCCGCCTCTTCCGGTGCGGCGGGGATCTGATCCTCCCGCACCCCCTGCCAATCGCTCGCGTCCAGCGTCTTCGCCCGGCGATAGAGCAAGACGAACAGGGCCATCGCCATCCCGGCCTCGCACGCCGCGACGGTGATGACGACGAGGCCGAACACCTGCCCCGACAGGTTCCCGTGAAACTTCGAGAACGCGACGAGGTTCAGCACCACGCCCTGGAGCATGAGTTCCGCACACAGAAACATCGTGATCAGGTTGCGGCGGGTCAGGAATCCGACCAGTCCGAGCCCGAACAGCACGGCGGCGACCGCGAGGTAGTGCCACACGCCAATCACGCCGGCACCGCCTTTCGTCCGGCAATCGCCACCGCACCGATCGTGGCAACGAGTAAGAGCGTGCCCGCCAGTTCGACCGCGAGCAGGTGCTCGGAGTAAAGCAGGTACCCCAGGTTGGCGACGTTCCGGGCGGGCAGTTCGGACGAGCCGCGGAGCAGCAAGACCGCTTCCCGAAGCTGCCGAACCGCCTGCCGGGCGTCGTTCGGTGATCGGGTCAACGCGTTTTCGACCGCTTTCGACTTGCGTTCCACGTCCCGCGCCCGATCGAGTGCCCACGTTCCCGGCGGGGGAATGTCGGAGCGGTCGCGTGGAAGGTAACGATACCGCCCGTCGATGCCACCGAGCACGCCACCGAGTTCAACCCGTATCGATTCGGTCGCGTCGACGAATTGCTTCGCAGTCGTGTAGTCCCCGTCCGCGACGTCCGCGAGTTTCCGGGCGATCTGTTCTAGTGCCAATTTGTCGTGGGGGGTCAACGGTAGCGTCGGCACGGGAGAAATGGCAGTGGCTTCGTGGCCCACGCCGTCGATCACTTTGACCGAGACGTCGAACGGGTATTCCGGTCGGCTCTCGTACAGGCCGAAGAGCACGAGGCCGATGAACGCGAACGCGGCCAGCGTTCCGAGCAGCGGCTCGCGGGTGCGGTCGTTCTCGGGCGAATGGCCGCGGGCGTGTGAGAGCATCAACACGAACAGGAACGTGACGATAATCGCCCCGGCATAGACGACGACCGACGCTGCCGCCAGGAAAGGGGCGGCGAGCAGGACGAACAAGCCGCAGACGTTGAGCACGACGAACGCGAACGCGATGGCCCCGCGGGCGGGGTTCCGCTGGGCGACGAGGACGCCGGCGAACCCGACCGCCCCCGTCGCGAACAGATAAAAAAGCCAAGTCCCGACGTCGTCTTTTTCGGGCTTCCCGAACGCATCGAGCATGAACGTGGCCATCACGCCGAGGCCGGCCAGCGCAAGAAAGGTACCCAACGCAACCTTGCGGCCACTCGGCCTTGGCAGGAGCAGAAAAATTCCCGCCGCGCCCATCGCGCAGGCGAGGACCACCTGGGAGGCGCTGGAGGTGGTCGGCGGCTCGGCAAATAAGGGCATCGTCACGTCGTGCATTCGTTCACAAGGAGTCGGGTCGGTATATGAATCCGAACGCGGAGCGTCGTACGGACGGTCCCGCGCGACGCGCGGGACCCAGCGCTAATTGGGCGGTTCGCTCGCCGGGCCGAGCGGCCCGGACCGCGTCCGCACCGGGTCGGTCCCGGCCTTCGTCGTCGCGTCGAACACGCCCAGCAACTTTTCCTTGTCGAACATCATCTGTTCCCGGCTCAATCCGGTAAGGTCGTACAGGGTCGTCAGTTCGATCGCGTCCACCGGACAGGCTTCCTCGCACATGCCGCAGTAGATGCACCGCAGCTCGTCGATGACGAACGTTTCCGGGTATTTCTCCCGGTCCGTCCAGTTCCGCGGGGCGGGGGCGGCGACGATGTCGATGCAATGGGCCGGGCAAGCGGTGGCGCACATGTAGCAGGCCACGCACTTCACCCGCCCGTCGCCGTCGCGGTTCAGCCGGTGGACGCCGCGGTAGTTCGGCGGCAAGTCCGGCTCCTCTTCCGGGTACTGCTCCGTCTTCGTCTTCGTAAACAGGTGCCCGACGGTCGTCGACAACCCGTCGGACACGATGGGCAGGTACAGCCGCTCGAAAAGGCCGAGCTTCGGCGCTTTCACCCAGTTGATTTCAGATTCGGCAATCGGCATCTCTTACCCTTGGTCATTGGTGGGTCATTCGAAATTCGTCATTTTGAAATTACCGCGACGCATAAGTCACTCCCGCCGGCAGTCCGGGCGGCAGGTGAACGACCCGCCGCTTCGGGGCGGTAATGCTCGAATTCGTCCGCAACGAAATCAGACCGGCCAGGACGAACAGGCCGAGCGAAACGAGCGTCATAACCCACGGGCTGAGGCCGAACTGCCTCACCGCCATCGCCCCGACCAGGTTGACGAGGGCGAGGGGAATCATCGTTTTCCAGGCGAGGGTCATGAGCTGATCGAACCGGAACCGCGGGATGGTCCAGCGGACGAGCAGGTAGAGGAAGAGGAAGCCGAACATCTTCCCCATCAGGATGCCGGTCTTGATCAGCGTGGCCCAGACGGCGTTGTCGGTGATCCGTTCCAGTCCGAAGAACGCCCACCCGCCCCAGAAGACGACGGCCATGAGGAAGCTGGTCGTAATCATGTGGGCGTACTCGGCCAACAGCATGAGGCCGAGCTTCATGCTGTTCGAGTACTCGGTGTGGTAACCGCCGACCAACTCCTGCTCGGCTTCGGGCAGGTCGAACGGCAGCCGGTTGCACTCGGCGTATACGCTGGTCATGAAGAGCAGAAACGCCAGCGGTTGGAACCAGACGTTCCAGCCGTGCGTTTGCTGCCAAGCCACGATCGTTTCCAGGTTGAGCGACCCGCAGAAGAGCAGGACGCCGACGACGCTCATGCCGAGCGGAATCTCGTAGCTGATGATCTGGGCGGACGACCGGAGCGAGCCGAGGAGGGAGTATTTGTTGTTGGCACTCCACCCGGCAAGGATGACCCCGTAAACCGCGAGCGAGCCGATGGCGAAGACGTAAAGGATGCCGACGTCGAGGCCGGGGGCGAGCACGACGCTGAAGGAATTCTGATACGTCGCTTGAGCATTTTCGAATGCGGTCACGGTGGCTTGCGGTGTCGGCGGGGCGGTCGTGCCGCCGAGGGGTACGACGGCAATGGCCAGGAGTGCCGTGGCGAACGCGACCATCGGGGCGAGGACGAAGAAGATCTTGTCTACGTGAGAGGGAATCACTTCTTCCTTGAGGAACATCTTGGCGCCGTCGGCCAGCGGCTGCAAAAGTCCAAAAGGTCCCACCCGGTTCGGGCCGATCCGGTCCTGCACCCAGGCCGAGACCTTCCGCTCGGCCAGGATCAGGTACGCGACCACGGTCAAGACGAACGCGATGACGCCGCCGATGACGAGGGTCGTGTAAAGAGGGTTAAATTCGGGCATATCTCGTATTTCTCGTGGGGCACGTTTCCAACGTGCCCGTTTCGTCCATCCTCGGACACGTTGGAAACGTGTCCCACATCAATCAACGGTCGCTACACGGTCGCCAGTTCCAACCGCTTCCCCGTCGGCGTCGGCTCCACGAGCCCGGCGAAGATGGGCATCGCCGCGGCCACTTCTTTCCGCACTTCCTTCATCTGCACCAATCCCTTGCGGCCCAAAAGGTCGCAGGCGATCTGGGCCTCGCCCCGCACTTCGCCCGGCGGCCTTGCGGCCCGCGGGAACGTCTGGGCCAGACCCGCATGATTGACGAACGTGCCGTCCTTCTCGAATGCGGCCGTGGCAGGCAGCACCACATCCGCGTTCGCCGACAAGGCCGACGGGAACAGGTCCTGCACCACGAGGAACTCGGCCGTCACGGTCGAGGGTTCCCGTGCCGGGTCCGGATACCCGCCGGCGAACCAGACCCCGGCAAACGGCTCGCCCTTCACCCGGTCGAACGGCAACACTTCACTCTGAAAATACTCCAGCACGGCCTCGACGCCTTTCTTGTTCGGACACTTCTCCGCCCGGATCGTAAACTTCGTCGGAGCGACCGCGCTACCCTTCACGTCCTTCGGGTAATGATCGTCTTCGCCGACGACGGGCACAGGGCCGAGGGCGAGCCGAACGCCCGACGACAAGCCCTTGAAATACGACGCATAGAGAAACGCCTCTTCCACCGTTAAGAACGGCGAGAGCACGGCGAGCGTCGCTTTGGCTTTCAGAAACGCGGCCTCTTCGATCCCTTTTCGGGCGGCCTTGATCGCCTCCGAAATCGGTGCCGGGGCCGATTTGCCGGCCAGCTTCGTCATCGGCCGGCGGATTCGCGCTTCCGCATTCGCGTAGTGGTAGCCGTAACGCCCCTCGTCGCAGAGGTAGTACCCTTGTGCCTCCAGATTCTCCCGGCCGCGGAGGCGGTAAACGATGTCTTTGTTTGCGTCGACGTGCGTACTGCACCCGGTGCTGCACCCGGGGCAGACGCCGGGGGTGGTTTTGAGATACCAGACGCGTTGGGTATAGAGGAAGTCTTTGCTGCCAAGGGCGCCGACGGGGCAGAGGTCGACGACGTTGCCGGCGAGTTTATTTTCGAGCGGCCGGCCGGGGAAGGTGTCGATTTCTTCGTGGTGCCCCCGGCCGACGACCTGCAGCTCCGCGGAGCCGGAGATTTCCCGGGTAAACCGGACACATCGGGTGCAGAGGATGCAGCGGTCGGTGAAGAGTGTGATCGAACTGCCGAGGTCGGGCTTGTTCGCCGGGCGGTTCTTCTCGTCCATTAGTCGGCTTTCGGACCGGCCGAACTCGTAGCTGTAGTCCTGCAGCTTGCACTCCCCGGCCTTGTCGCACACCGGGCAGTCGAGCGGGTGGTTGAGGAGCAACCCTTCGAGTGTATCCGCTTGGGCCTTCTTCGCCCGCTCCGCCGGTCTATAGTTCGGATCGTACGGTAGTGGCTTGTGCCCGTTTTTGTGCTTGCCGTAGTCCCCCGTCACGATCACGTCGCCGTCCTTCACCGGCGTCTGACACCCGGGCAGCACCTTCGGCTGCATCGTCACCTTGCCGTCCTTGAGCGATCCCATTTCGACCAGACACATGCGGCACGACGCCACGATGGATAGCGACGGGTGGTAGCAGTAGTGCGGCACCAGCACCCCCGCCAACTCCGCGGCCTGAACGCCGTTGAGCGTCCGGGTGCCGAGTTCGACCGGGATGTCGTTCACGTAAGCCGTTGGCATTCATATTCCTTCTGGACCGCGGCCGGCTCGGCCGCTTCTTATAATCGGGCGTGACGCCCGCGGCCCAACTACCTATTGCCCTAGGTATTGTTTGATTTCGTCGGCCCGGTACCGGTTGGGTACGCCCGCAACCAGACCGATCCCGCCTTTCACGTCCGCGTCGACTTCGTAGGCCCACAACCCTTCCCGACTTTTCGTCCCGGTCAAAATCACGTCGCCGTCGTCGATGAGCTTCCTCAGATTCGGGGTCTGGGACAATAGAGAGTAAATTTCGTTTTTGCTCGGCATCTTGTTGTTTTCAATCTCCGACATGGAAATCATCAAACCGATCTGATGCATGTCGTTCAGCGTCACGGCTCGTTTGGCCTCTTGACGAACATTCTGCACCGCCCCGCCACCCGCCACGTAATTGGAATTCCCCCGCACACCCGAAGGGGGCGGGGATTCCGTCGGGGTCGTGGTCGGTTTCTTCTTGCACCCCGTCATTCCGAGGGCCACGCCGACAATCACCACGAAGAGAATTCGCATAGCTCGCCCTCCCGTGTTAATGCATACCCGCCATTTGCAACTTCGCGTATTTGCTCCGCGCCCCTTCCTTGATGGCCGCTTCGAACTCGCCGCGGAACTTGCGGATGGCCGTCTTCACCGGCCAGCCGGCACCGTCGGAGAGTCCGCAGATCGTTGTACCCGGAATGATGCCCATGCGGTCGGCCACGTCGACCAGCACGTCCAAATCTTCCCGCCGGCCCAACCCCCGTCGCATCCGGTCCATGATCTTCAGCATCCACCCCGTCCCTTCCCGGCACGGGGTGCACTGGCCGCAACTTTCGTGGCTGAAGAACTGGCAGACGTTGTGCAGCACGTCCACCATGCTGGTCTGGTCGTCCACGACCGTAATCGCGGCCGTGCCGAGGCCGAGGCACCCGACCTTGCCCGGCCCGTTGAAATCAAGGGGGATGTCGTACTCGGTTTTGCCGTCCTCGCCCTTCAAGGGGGCGTTGACGTCCACAAACCCCATGCTCAACCCGCCGGGGTTGACAGACTTCGCCTTGCGGCCCTTCCAGACCCCGCCGCCGTGGACTTCGACCAACTCGCGCATCGAAATGCCCATCGGCAATTCGACGCAGACGGGTTTATTCACGTGCCCGGCCAGCGTGTACAGTTTCGGCCCGTAACTGCCGGCGTCCCGCGGGTTTTTCGGATCGGGCGGCACGCCCATGCTCTTGAACCAGTCCACCCCACGGCGAACGATCTGGGTGACGCAAGCCAGCGTTTCAACGTTGTTGACAATGGTCGGCTTCTGGAACGCCCCCTCCACGGCCGGGAACGGCGGCTTAATCCGCGGCCAGGCCCGCTTGCCTTCCAACGATTCGATAAGGCCCGTCTCTTCGCCGCAGATATATGCCCCGGCCCCGCGGTGGAGGAAGATGTCCAGCGGCTGACCGGTGCCCAATGAATCCTTGCCGAGAATCTCGGCCGCGTAGAGTTCGTCGATGGCTCCCTGAAGGGTGCGGTACGCGTCGCCGTATTCGTAGCGAATGTAGAAGTACGCACACCGCGACCGGATCGCGTGGCAGGTGAGGACGATCCCTTCCAGCACCTGGTGCGGGTCCTTCTCCATCAGGATGCGGTTGTTGTACGTGCACGGTTCGGACTCATCCGCGTTCACGCACAGGTAGATCGGCCCCGGGTGACCCTTCGGAATGAAGGTCCACTTAAGGCCGGTCGGGAACCCCGCCCCGCCCCGACCCCGGAGGCCCGAGGACTTGACGAGGTCGGTCAGTTGCTCGGGCGTCTTGTCTTTGACCGTCTTTTCCGTCGCCGCGTAGCCGCTGTCGGCGCGGTACCCCTCCAGCCGATCGGGTTGCGGCTTGGCGATGCGTTCGAGAATCACCGGTTCGTATGGCATCGTTACTTCCGCAGCTCGGTCATAAGGGCGTCGGCTTTCTCCGGCGTCACACCCATAACGTGGACGTCGTTGACCAGGCAGGCCGGGGCGCCGTCGCAGGCACCGATGCATTCTGCGAATTCCAGCGTGATCTTGCCGTCCGCCGTGGTGTAGCCGCACTCGACGCCGAGTTTGCTTTTGCAGTGGTCCAACAACTCGTACGAACCGCGGAGGAAACAGGCCAACCCTCGACAGACCCACAACCGGTTCTTCCCGAGGTTCTCCCCGCCCGTCTTGAAGAACTCGTAGAAGGTCATCGCGTCGTGGACTTCGCTCGGATGCAGTTCCAGAATCTCGGCGATTTCCACAATCGCCTCGTTCGACACCGTCCGCATTTCGTCGTGGACGAGGTGCAACGCCGGCAGTGTGGCCGCCTGCTTCCGCGGGTAGCGGGGCAGGTACGCTTTGATGCGGCTCTTCAGGTCTTCGGATAACAAACCCATTCGTATTAGCCCTTATCTGTCCAGTTCCGCCGCAATAATGTTCAAGCTCCCCAGCACCGCCGGCACGTCGGATATCTGATGTCCTTCGATCATGTGCGGGAAGCAGGCGAAGTGGATGAACGACGGCGGGCGTGTGCGGGCCCGGTAGGCCACGCCGCTGCCGTCGGCCACCAGGTAGAATCCGAGTTCGCCGTTGGCCGTCTCGTTCGCCCCGTACACTTCGTTCACCGGCGTCTGGAACCGCCGGTTCCACATGAATAGCTCGAAGTGCTGAATCAATCCTTCAATGCTGCGGTAGGTCGCCTGCTTATCGGGGATCGTGAGTTTATCGTCGAGGGCGACGTTCACCGGCCCGGCCGGCAGGTTCTCCACCGCCGCCTGGATTATCTTCATCGACTCGAGCATTTCATCCATTCGCACGAGGTAGCGGGCGAGGCAATCACCCCCCTTCGAACAGACGACCTTGAACGCCCCCTGCAGGTCCGGATACGCCAGATACGGCTCGTCCTTGCGCAGGTCGCGCACGACACCCGAGGCGCGGGCGACCGGCCCGGAGCAACTCTTCGAGATTGCCGCGTCCGTCGTGAGGACGCCGATCCCTTTGGTGCGGTCGATGAAGATACGGTTGCGGTTTAGCAATCGGCAAACGTCCGCGTGGGCTTTCGGGAACGACTTCACGAAGTTGCGTACGAGGCCGATCCAGTCGTCGGTGACGTCGGCCATGAGACCGCCGACGCGGGTGTAGCTCGGATGGAAGCGTTGGCCGCTGGCCCGCTCCATGATATTGGAAATAGCTTCCCGCTCGTTGAACGCATACAGAAACGCTGTCAGTCCGCCGAGGTCCAGTGCCGCGGCTCCGACGCAGAGTAGGTGATCGCTGATCCGGGCGAGTTCGGCGAGGATCGTGCGAATGTATTTGCACCTCGGCGTCGGTTCGATGCCGAGCAATAGTTCAACGGTATGATGCCAGGCGACTTCGTTCGCCACCGGGCTGATGTAATTCATCCGGTCGACGACGGTCACATACTGATTGAAGTCGAGGTCTTCGCCGAGCTTTTCGAACCCGGAATGTAGATATCCAATGTCCGGTACCGCCTTGACAATGGTTTCGCCGTCGAGCGTCAGGATCAAACGCAGCGTGGTATGCGTGGCGGGGTGCTGGGGGCCGAAGTTGAGCGTAAACAGGTACTCCCGTTCCGCCCCGGCCTCGTCCACAGGTCTCGCCATTTCCAGCGGCATAACTTCCCCAAAGCAGGATTCACCACAGAGAACACAAAGGGCACAGAGAAATATCAGGTATCAAGATCTCCGCTGACGAGCCGTATGGCAGTACCAATGGCAGCCTCGGAAATTCGTTTTCTTTCTTCCCTTATGATTCGCTCTGTGTCCCCCGTGGTGAACTTTCTTCTTATCCTTCTGACCGCGTAAGCGACGGGAAGTTGTGTCGTTCGCCGTACCCGCGGAGCGGGTAGTCTTTCCGTAATGGGTATCCGGTAAATTCTTCGGGCATCAGGATCCGCCGCAGGTCCGGGTGGCCCGTGAAGTGGACGCCGAACATGTCGTAGACTTCGCGTTCCATCCAGTCGGCCCCGTCCCAAAGGCCGGTGACGCTCGGCAGTTCCGGGTCGGGGTCGTTGAGGTAGGTTTTCACGAACACCCGCTCGCCGGTCCGCACGCTCGTCAGGGCGTAGACGAGACCGTAGCGATCTTTCGCGTTGGGGTAGTTCAGGTAGTCGATTCCCGCGAGGTCGCAGAGCATGTCGAACCCGAACTGCTGCCGAAACGACGTCAGCACGGCAAACACCTTCTCGGCCGGGACGACGAACCGCCGATTCCCGCGGAATTCTTCGACGGTGACTGTGTCCGCCCCGAACTTTTCGCGGAGCGGCACTTCGTAGAAGGCCATGACACCCCCAGAGCGGAACGCCACGGAGGGCGTTCCCTACGATCACCGCCTGTAGGGAACGCCTCCGTGGCGTTCCGTCATTCAATTCACCATCGGCAGGTGCCGGAACCGCGAGCCGGTCTTGAAATCTCCCGGCGCCACTACCAAGTCCTCGGCCCCCAATTCCCTTGCCAGCGGGGCTGGGCCTTCGAACGTTGTGCGGTCCGCGAACTCCCGGCCGTCGATCGTGCCGGTCCGCTGCACCTTCTCCTGCAGGTCGATCACGGCCCGGATCAACTGTTCCGGCCGCGGCGGACACCCGGGCACGTACACGTCCACGGGAATGAACCGGTCGATCCCCTGCACCACTGCATACGTATCGAACACCCCGCCCGAACTTGCACACGCCCCCATGCTGATGCACCATTTCGGCTCGCTCATCTGCAGCCAGATGCGCTGCATGACCGGGACCATCTTCATCACCACCCGCCCGGCGACGATCATCACGTCGCACTGCCGGGGGCTGAACCGCATGGCTTCCGAGCCGAACCGGGCGATGTCGTACCGACTCGACGCCGTCGCCATCAGCTCGATGCCGCAACAGGCCGTGGCGAACGGCATCGGCCAGAGCGAGTGCTTCCGGGCCAGGTTCGCGACGTAATCGAGCTTCGTCACCAGGTAATCGGGCATGTAGCGGTTCAGCGCCACCGGAACACCCCCTTCTTCCAGGCGTACAGATAGGCGACTACCAGCGTGGCCATGAACACCACGATTTCGACGAACACGACGGCCCCGAATGCGTTTTTCCAGATGGGGTCGGCAACGTCGGAATAGGCGATCACCGCCCACGGGTAGAGAAACAGGAGTTCGACGTCGAAAACGAGGAACAGTATCGCGATCAGGTAAAACTTGACGTCGAACTGCATCCGCGCGTCGCCGACCGGGTCCATCCCGGATTCGTACGGCATCAGCTTCGTGCGGGTCGAATTTCTGGGTTTCAGGATCGGAATGTGCGAGGCGGCCACGATCCCGAC
Organism: Fimbriiglobus sp.; assembly: GCA_036493815.1. Lineage (GTDB taxonomy): Bacteria > Planctomycetota > Planctomycetia > Gemmatales > Gemmataceae > DASXPC01. Next base: position 16,058 of record DASXPC010000316.1, read on the forward strand.
CGCCATCGCCAGCACCACCACGGCATAGATCAATAGCGGGTAATACCCCGCCAGGTCGAACGCGGGTTCGACCCCGGCAGGCGTCGCCATCGGCACGACTGCGAACAACTCGGCCTCCGTCCCGGAAAAGCTTGTGAAGTTTTTCACAAGCAGGCCCTAAAAAAACCCGACCACCGGTCAGGACTAATTGCTCATCCCATCACAGTGTAAGCACTTCAGTTTGCCCGTCAAGCAACGGAACGTTCGGTCGCAGGATTGCGGAAACACACCGTCGAAGCGGTTCGCGTGTTCTTGGCCGACCTCGCATGGATTACGTGCGGTGAGAATTCCGCCGGACCCGATGCCGAGGGAGCGGAAATAGCCCCGTTCGGCCTTCACCGCTTCCACGAGAGGCTTGTAACGCGTATCTCATTCCGATACCGCGTTACTTCTTTTTCCCTGGCTCTTTTAGCGGCCAGTGCTTCGATTCCGTACGAGCCGTTTTTAAGTATTCCTCGATCTTGGCGACGACGGCCACGTTTTGGCCGGCAACGTTCTTGTCTTCGTGCGGGTCGGCGACCACGTCGTACAATTCGAGCTTGGCCGATGGTGTGGCTTTCAGCGCTTTCCATTTCCCATAGCGGACGGCTTGCTTGGACCCGCCTTCGTGGAATTCCCAGTACAGGAATTCGTGGGTTTTCTGAACGCCCTTGCCGGTCAATGTGGGAACGATGGTAACTCCATTCAGGCCTGACGGTGGCTGGGTCCCGGCAAGCTCGGCCGCGGTGGGGAGAAAGTCCCAGAATGCCCAAACGAGGTCGCTGACCGTGCCGGGTTTCACGACGCCGGGCCAGCGAACGATCATGGGCATGCGAATGCCGCCGTCGGCCAGGGATCGCTTGATGCCGCGAAACAGGCCGGAACTGTGGAAGAAAGCCGGGTCGTTCCCACCTTCCTTGTGCGGGCCGTTATCGCTGGTGAAGAACACGACGGTGTTCTTTTCCAGGCCGAGTTCCCGGAGTTTGGCGAGCAAGGTCCCGACGTCGCGGTCGAGGCGGGTAATCATGGCCGCCTTGTCCTTCTCGGGCTGGGGCCACGCCTCCTTCGAATACCATTCGTCGGCGGGCACTTCGTTTCCGTTCTTTTCGAACCGCGTCCTTTCGTTGTTCGCATGGGGTGCGGTGGTGGAAAAATAGAGGAAGAACCGCCGGTTCTTATTCGCCTCGACGAATCCGAGAGCTTCCTTCAGCAACAAGTCCGGGGCATATACCGCCCGTTTGGCCGCGACCCCTTTGTGGTTGGCCAACTGGACGTTTGCCGGGATCGGCACTTTTTCCTCGTTCCGATAGAGGAAGTCGGGGTAATAGTTGTGCGCATGGGTTTGGTTGAGGTATCCGTAAAAGTAGTCGAAGCCCTTCTTGTTAGGGACCCCGACGGACCCCTCTTCCCCGAGACCCCATTTGCCAATGAGGGCGGTGGCGTAGCCTGCTTTCTTGAGGATCTCGGCGACGCAAGTGTCGCCAGGTTGGAGGGGCAGGTTGCCTTTCGGGCTGCCGCCGTTGCCGCGGACCCGGCAGTGACCGGTGTGCAATCCGGTCATGAGGGTACAGCGGGACGGGGCACAAACGGTGCTGCCGGCGTAACACTGGGTAAAGCGGACGCCGGCGGCGGTCAATCGATCGAGGTTCGGCGTGAGGATTTTCGTCTGTCCATATGACCCCAAGTCTCCATATCCGAGGTCGTCGGCGAGGATCAATACGATGTTTGGTTTTCTCCCATTTTCTTGAGATATCGCTTTGTTTTCAGCACATAACGCGATATACAATAGGGTGAGAATTAAGGGGTATGTAGCTAATTTATGTAGCAATCGAAGCCCTAATTGGGTTATCTGGCCGGTAAATGTCGAGGCTTTACTCATGGTAGAAACTCCGCGGTCGGAACAAACTCAGAGGCGGTCGAAGCCGCATTCCCCCCACCGGAAACGGGGCAAGACCGATCGCAGTTTCCCGACGCCATCCCCGTCCGTCAAACTCCAAGTCAAGGGTACTACCGTGACGTCGATCCGAAAGAGGGGGAGGCCGGCCAAGGAGCGGCGTCAGTCGCACGGGTCGGCGTGGCACTGGCGGCAGACCGACTGTTGGTACTACACCCGGCCGGGAACGAAACGCCGCGTCCCCCTTTATGACGAAGAGGGGGCCCGTGTCCGGGGGAAGGACAATAAGGAGGCCGCCCGGCTTGCCCTTGCCCGGATCAAGCTGACCGACGCCGGGGAGAGGACCCCTTCCCCGCTGGCGTCCGGGGAGTGGGTCGTAGCCAAGGTCTGTTCGGAGTATATCCAGTACTGCGAGCGGGGCGTGTCGAATGGGACCATCAGTGCCGACCATCGCACGTCCACCGTTCACTTCCTGAACGACCTCTGCCGGGACTGCGGCGCCTTACCGGTAGCCCTGTTGAAGAAGACCCACATCCGGCAGTGGGTCGATCGGCAATCGACGTGGAAGTCGCCGGCGACCGAGCGATCCGCACTGACGATCGTGGTTGCGGCCTTCAACTACGCGGCCAACAACTTCGACGTCCCGATGCCACTCAAGGGGTTAAAGAAGCCGCCGTCGAAGCCTCGGTTGCAATCGTTTACGGCGGCGGACGAGGCGGCCCTGTTCGCGGCGGTCGACCCGAAGTTCCGGGACTTCCTCTTCGCGGCCTTACAGACCGGACTCCGGCCGTTCTCGGAACTCGCCCGGCTCACGGCCGACCATGTCGAGGAAACCCCGCGGGGCATGATGTGGCGAGTGTACGCGTCGAAGACGGACAAGACCCGGAAAATCCCGGTCCGGCCCGACGTCGCCGCTTTGACGCTTCGGCTGATGGAGTCGGCACCGAAAGGATCGGGACGCCCATTGTTCCGCACGGTCCGGGGAAAGGCGTGGTCCAAGGTGAACGGGGTCACACGGTTCTGTTGGGCGAGGAAAAAGCTCCGGTGGGGCCTCGACCCGGTGCGGAAGGCGTATTCCACCTACACCTGCCGCCACACGTTTGCCCACCGAATGCTCTCCGGCTACTGGACGGACGGTAGGGGGTGTTCGATCGAGGTGCTCGCGGAGTTGCTGGGTGACACACCGAAGGTAGCGTTTGACCATTACGGTCGCGAATGGGGACAGCATTTTCAAGACCCGTTGTGGACCGCGTTG
>DASXPC010000317.1:0-18952 GCA_036493815.1 Fimbriiglobus sp.
TCAATACCACCCCGGTCAATCAGCGCGGCGGCACCTGGGAACCCCGCGCCTACACCCGCACCGTCCCCAAACTCTTCGACCACCTCCGCAAGACCGTCGGCGACGACGTCGAACTCCTGCACGACTCCCACGAACGCCTCCCGCCCATCCTCGCCCTGCAACTCGCCAAGGACCTCGAGCCGTACAAACTCTTCTTCCTCGAAGACCCGCTCAGCCCCGAAGACGTCGGCTACTTCAAGACGTTCCGCCAACAGACGAGCACGCCGCTCGCGATGGGCGAACTGTTCAACAACCCGAACGAGTTCGTTTCGCTCATCACCGATCGGCTCATCGACTTCATCCGCATCCACCTGTCGCAGATCGGCGGCCTCACCCCGGCCCGCAAGGTGGCCGCGTTGTGCGAGTTCTTCGCCGTCCGCTCCGCCTGGCACGGCCCGGGCGACGTCTCCCCGGTCGGCCACGCCTGCAACGTCCACCTCGACCTCGCCATCAACAACTTCGGGATCCAGGAGGCGAAAGAGTTCACCCCGGCCGAGCAGGACGTCTTCCCCGGGTGCCCGGTACTCAAGGACGGGTATTACTGGGCGTCCGACAAGCCCGGGTTCGGCATCGACCTCGACGAGGCGAAGGCGGCCAAGTTCCCGATTCAGGACGACCCGCCGTTCGACATGACCTGGGGGACGACCCGACGGAAGGACGGGACGATTATTAAACCGTGACGGGACGCGAACCCCGCCCGCGGGAGCGGGGAGTGGAGCAAGGGCGGCTTCACCCACGCCCACGCGGGCGGGGTTCGCGGCTGGACGAGATCCACGCCTACCTCGCCCCTGCGGACCCGCGGCCAAAGAGTCGACCCGTTTCGCCCTCCAGCGGATCCAGGTGCGTGGCAAGAAAGGCCAAGTCATTAGGACCGACGGGGCCTACTTGCGAAGCGGGTTTCCATTTCCGTTCCCCGACGACCTGCTCGTCCCCGCCGTCCCGGCATTCGGGGCCCGGGAGTTGACCCCCGCCGATGACGTCCGGGTCGGCCGAACGGAGGCTCACCTTGTCGTTGCCGTCGGTCGCTGGACCAGAAGGGATTTCAAGGCGACCGTGTGTCGGACGTGGCGATTACTTACAAACTAATGAAGCTCGACCAGTCGCGACTGGCACCTCGCCTTTTCGACACATTGGATAAAACCATATTTCCGGTCCCGATAACAGCGGTAGGCGGCATTCAGGTTGCGAACATTGGAGATCGTATCGCGTTCGGTCGTCATTCTGCAGGCCACGGCCTCTGGGGTGACATCTCTTCGGAGGCCGTGTTTTACGGGCTGGTGACAGCCGTTGTCTTTTATAACCAGATGTAGCCGAGCAGATCGCCGCCGAACCCGTTTATGGCTCCATCATCGACTAGATTCGACCTTGCGCTGTAGTGATAGGCACCCGTTTCAAGCCGTCGATTCCCCGGAAAAGGTCACCCCGTCCAACCTCTCCGTTTCCATTTTCCGAGACGACGATACCGCCACGGAATACCCGTGGCGGTGATCGGTCACACCGTCCGTGACTTAAAACTTATATTGGAATCCCATCTGGATGCGGGTGTTGTCGCCCTTCTCCCCGTTGAAGTTTTCGCGGTTACCATAGATGAGTTCCGTGCCGACGCCCATCCGTTCCACCGGCAGCCAGATGAGGTTACAGGAAGCGTACGCCGCCTGTTTATACGTCGTACCCGGCAACGTGTCCGTCAGGTCGTTTTGGGTCCGGCTGTACGTGAACACCGAAGCCCACTTCTTGGCCCACCATTGTTCGTACGAGACGAACCACCCGTAACTCGGGATGGTGCGGAACCCGTTGACCGGGTCGAACGTGGCGTCGAGTCCGAGTCCGTTGATGTCCTGGATGTACCGGTTGATGCCCCGCCCGGCGGCGAATTGCCAGAGGAACCGGCTCTTCGACATGGCCGTCGCACACTCGCCACTCGTGGGCGTGTCGTGGAGGCAGGCCCACGGGTGGAAGCTTCCGGTTGCGTTTATGCCGTACCCGATCGCGTCCAGAGCCGAATCGCCGACCTCGGGCTGGTAGGTCAGCTTCCGCGCGATGCCCGCCACTTGCACGTGACCATAGTCGCCCGTATACCGGACGTTCGCGGTAAAGTCGGGAACGTCCTGCACGTTCCGGGCGACCCCCGGCGTGGTGATGACACCGGACCCGGGGTTCACGACCCAGACGCCGTTCTCGAGCCACTGGATGTCCGAGTACGGCTGCTCGATGCCCATGCTGACTTTCAGTCGATCGCCGACCGGGAAGTGGATCGAGGCGAGTGGTTGCCGCATAAGTACCATCCCCGACGGCCCCTGGTAATCCAGGACGTTCGGGAAGACGTCGTAGTCCATGAACAACGACGCCGCCTGGCCGACGAGGAAGGGTCCGAAGTCGGCCCAGGCGAACCGGAGCCGGAGCGGGAACGATCCGAACGAACCGGAATCGTTCCCGTTGAAAAAGTCCATCTCGATCCGAGTCTTGATGCTCCAGTCCAGGCTCTCGACCGGTGTCTCCGTGTCGAACCCGAAGCGGGTGTACCGCGGGTTCATGGCGAAGTTCTGACCGCGGCTTTGCGGGACAGGAATCTGCGAGGTCACGAAACTGTCGGTCCCGCCCATGGGTCGGAAGTCGTACGTGCCGTCGAGCCGGACGAACCCGTACCACTTGTATTTCGTGTTGTTAAATTTGCCCGCCGACAGCCGGTCGAAGGCGTCCTGGACCCCCGGAAATCCGTTGAAGAAATTCTGGTCGTTCGTGGCCGCCGGCCGGTCCGGGGCCACCTGGAACGGCGGCGGCTGGGACGAGAGGAGCGGCGGGGTCGACGGCGTTTGACCGGGCACCTGCTGGATGTAGTACTCGCTCGGGGCCCCGGGTGAAATGCGCACGCCGTAGGGCGGTCCATTTTGCACCGACGGATCATTCGGATTGCCGACCAGGCCTCCCGGCTGTGCGGCCGCGACCGGTTGAGGATTCAGCAGGCCCGGCGTCCCACCGGGTTGGATCGCCGCCGCCGTGGGGGCGGCCGGTTGCGGATACAACGCGTTCGGTGCCGCAACCGCGGCGGGGACACCCGTCGGTTGAAGGGACGGCTGTTGTCCTAACGCGGCGGACGATACGCACAACCCTAACGACACGGCGAGGGCGTGCTTCCACCTGTAATTCTTGAGCCAATTCATGACATTCCTCCCGACGGCGGCCCGCGAGCCTATGAGAATCGTCTCGACAGCACTTATCGGCACAGTTTGCCAAAGAATCCAGCATTACCGGCGTTTCCGTTAAAGTCGTGTACGGACTTTCGGCAGGTGGGGCTGACGCGGCAAGGCGTGAAGGGTCGGGAACTAACAAAGGAGAAATGACCGTGGTTCTTCACTCATTATTTATCGAATTCATAACAATTCATCCCTACGACCGTCTCGACCCGATGAATCCTCATTGCTTGCGCATTGTGCCGGCGGGATGACGGAGGACATGCGATGCGTCAATCACTTTCGGTTCTGGCGTGGGTCCTCATCTTCACGCCGCTCGCCGCTCAACCGCCGGCCGAAGCGTCCAAACCGGTCGACCCGATCGCCGGATTGGAACAGCGGCTGGAAGCGCTGGAACGGGAGAACGCCGCGACGAAGGCCGAAAACGCACGCCTGCGGCAAACGGAGCCCGGGGTCTCGGCCGCTCCCGGGGCGGTCGTCACGCCGTCCGACGTGCTCTGCCCACCGGGGGCGGGGGCCCCCGGCGGCGTCCTGCCCGACACACTGCTCGAACAACTCGCCACGCACTACAAGAACGGTTTCGTCCTCGTCGAGTCCACCGACCCCGGGCGGACCCCGTTCAAACTCGTGGTCGGAAATTTCGCCCAGATGCGGTATACCAATACCCAGCTGGACAGCCTCACGTACGTGGACCACCTGGGGAACGTCCGCCCGGTCGATCCCCGCAACGACTTCAGTTTCAACCGCGACCTCCTCATGTTCAGCGGCTACGCGTTCGACCCCGCGCTGAAGTACAACTTCCTCGTCTGGTCCTCGGGGTCGCTCGCGTCCGTCGTCGTGGCCGGGGGAATCTCGTACGAGTTTTGCAAGGAGTTCACCCTGAGCGCAGGCTATAACGGTCTGCCGGGTTCGCGATCGCTGCTCGGTTCGTTCAAGGACCAGCCGGGTCCCGACCGCAGCATGGCGGACACCTTCTTCCGGCCCGGGTTCACGCAGGGGGTCTGGGCGTCGGGGGAGGCGGTGGAAAACCTTTTCTATAGCGTGATGGTCGGGAATTCGTTGAATACGCTGCAAATCGGCGCGGGAAAGATCGACGTCAACCTGGCCTACTCGGGGAGTGTCTGGTGGGAGCCGCTCGGGAGTTACGGCCCCGGCCAGGCGTACAACGACCTGGAGAAACACAAGAGCCCGGTCGTCCGCCTGGGCAGCAGTTTTACCCGAGCGCGGGAAGACCGATTTACCGACGCCAGCGTATCGTCGCCGGACAACATTCAGATTTACAACTCCGACGGCGTCCTCTTCTTCTCGACCGGGTCGTTGGCCCCCGGCGTGACCGTCCAGCTGGCCGACTATACCATGTGGGCCGTCGATGCCGGTTTCAAGTACGACGGCTTTGCCTTCAACGGCCAATACTTCTTCCGCCAACTCAACAACTTCCGGGCCGACGGGCCGTTACCGATCAACTCGACCTTTGACCACGGCTTCGAAGCAGCGACCGGGTACTTCGTCCTTCCGAAGGTCGAGCTTTATGCAAGAACGTCGTTCGTGTTCGGCGAGTTCCAGGACTCGCACGAGTACTGTGGGGGGTTCAACTGGTATCCGCTGGAGAACCGGGGACTGCGAGTCTGCAGCGAAGTCGGACGCGTCGATCACAGCCCGGTTGGGAACATCATCACGCCGTACCAGGCCGGCATGTCCGGGTGGATGTACCTTTTCCAAGCGCAACTGAACTTCTGACGCTCCGAGGGTGGCCCGAAAACGACTGATCGGAGTGGCGAACACGTACCGGACTTCTCCGGTCATGACGGCCACTCCGATCACGATTGACTGTGCACTCTCGATAGAGTGCTAACAGAGGACTAGGTTGGCTGCCAGGCCGGCCTCGCTCGTCTCCTTGTACTTCGAATTCATGTCCTTGCCGGTCTGGGCCAGCGTCTTGATCGTCGTGTCGAGGTCCACCCGGTGACGGGACGCGATCTCGTTCGTCGCGATCATGAACGCGACCCAGGCTTTGACCGCCCCGAACGCACATCGCTCGATGCACGGCACCTGCACGTAACCCGCGACCGGGTCGCAGGTCATACCGAGGTGGTGTTCGAGGGCCGACTCGGCTGCGTTCTCGACGATATGTGGGGAGCTATCCATCACCTGCGCGATCATCGCCGCGGCCATGGCCGAGGCGACACCGATCTCGGACTGGCAGCCTCCCTCCGCCGCGGCGAGCGTGGCGTTGTGCTTGCACAGGTACCCGATCGCCAGGCCGGCAAGCAGCCCTTCCCGGATTTTCTCCATGGGTACTTTGCGCTGGCTCTCGACCAGGGCGTAGACGATCGCCGGCATCACCCCGGCCGAGCCGCCCGTGGGGGCCGTAATGACCAGGTGCCCGCGGGCGTTCTCCTCCGACGCGGCCAACGCGAATGCCGAGACCTGCGCGATCGCCCGATCGGTCTCGAATTTGTCGTCCTTGGACCGCTCATAGACCGTCGCCGCCTTCGATTGCAGCTTGATCGGCCCGGGCAATACGCCCTCCTTGACCGCGAGGCCGGACTTCACCGTCGCCAGCATCGCCTTGGCGATCTTGTCGAGGAAGGCATTGATCTCGGCCTCGGTCTTGCCCGAGACGGCCACTTCGTTCGCCATCATGACCTGAGCGATCGAGAGCTTGTTGTCCTCGGTGTGCTTGCGGAGTTCCTTCATCGTTGCGTACGGGTACTTGGGCTTGCCCTTCTTGGGCAGGGTGTAGCCCTTCCACTCGTAAAAGCCGCCGCCGACCGAGTAGTACTCCAGTTCGTACAGCACCTTGTCGCCGGCCAGGAGTTTGCACGTCATCGTATTGGCGTGCGGGAAATCCCCCTTGGTCGCGTCGTAGATGATGTCGGCGAGCGTTAACTTGTGGGTCTTCGCGCCGAGCTTGACTTCGTATGACTGGTTCGGGTTTTCCTTCATCTTGTCGAGGAACAGCGGGTCGACCGTGGCCGGTTCCTGGCCCAACAGGCCCGCCAGGGCGGCCCGCTCGGTGCCGTGCCCCTTGCCCGTGGCGCTCAGGCTGCCGAACAAGTGGACCTTGAGCCCGGTCGCCTGGGCCAATTGATCGGCCGGCAACTTCATGCACCGCTGGTAGAAGTCGTACGTGATCCGCATCGGCCCGATGGTGTGGGAACTCGACGGGCCGGGACCCACTTTGTAGAACTCGTCCGCCACGGTCATCACCGGGCCCTTGGCCATTTTGTCCAGGGCCAAGTCCGGGGAGTGCATGGTGTTGATCTTGGGCTGCTGGGCTTCCTTCGCCGCCTGGGCGGCCCTTGCCGCAGGTGTCCACGCGGTGCCGGTTAACGCCGCGGACGCGCCGATGACGGCGTTCCGCATGAAGAACGACCGCCGGTCAACGCCTGAGGGAACGGCCGCCTCCGCGAGCGGCATTTGAAACAGTTCGTCGGCAGAGTTGTGTTCCTTGCTCATTTTGCAGGATCCTGTGGAGAGTGAAATGCGGTCCCGAACAGAAATGCGTTTTTCGTTTCGACGTCGTCCCGTTCGAAGGTCTCTCATCGATCGCCCGGTGCAACCTCGTGGTCCTCGAAGTCGAGTCTAAGGCGGGGGAAGGGAAACTACAAAGAGAAAACCAGCCCGAGCCGCGGTTTCATACTTTCGGACAGTCACGTCTGGTTTCGGTCGTGCCGTTGAATCCGCGGCGTTCTGGCGGCCGGAACAATTTCCACCAGATGGCGAAGAGTTCTCCCTTTACAGGCGTCTCGCCTTGCACGATGTTGTAAACGCGGATGAGCAGTGTTGGTCGCAACCAGGGTCGGCGAATGGTTTCATAACTCTGCAGCAAGCCGGATCCGGTGGTTCCGCGTGACGGGCTGGACCGTCGGTGTTGACGGGGCCAGAGTCATGACTTCCTCGGTCGAATCGTCACGCGTTTCGCCGATTGCAGAGGGACCGGTCATGGGCCCATTGCTTGACTGGAGTGTTCAAGCTCTCATGCTCGTGGTGTCCTCCGTTGTCACGGCCTGGATGGCCGGTGCGATTTATTACGACGTTTGCGGCGGGGCGAAATGGGGCCTCGTCGTTGCGGCCGTTTGGGTCGCGTGTGCCATCGTGCTACTCGTCAACTGGTCACCCCTCTGGCAACCGCTCGTGGTTCTGGTCGGGTTACTGGCCGGATTCCTCGGCTGGTGGCTCCGTCTGAAGCCGAGCCACCAGCGGGAATGGGAACCGAGCGTGGCCCGGATGCCGCGTGCGGTCGTGGACGGTGATGCGATCACCATCGAAAACGTTCGCAACTTCGAATACCGCTCGCGGGACGATTTCATCCCGCGGTACGAGAGCCGGACCTACCACATGGCAAATCTGAAGGGCGTGGACATCATTTTCTTCAACTGGGGGATTTCGCTGATGAGCCACCCCGTGCTGGTCTACGACTTCGGGTCGGACGGCTTTGTCTGCATGTCCATCGAGGTGCGATATCGGAAGGGGCAGCCGTTCTCTTTCCTACGGAGTCTGTACCGGCGACAGGAATTGATCTTCCTCGTCGCGGACGAGCGGGACGCCATCCTCCGGCGGACGAAATACGGGAGGCCGCAGAAGGCCCATCTGTACCGGTTCGTGGCGACGCCCGAGGAAGTTCGGACGGCGTTCCTCGATTACGTCGGGGCGATCAACAGCCTGTACGAGACTCCCCGTTGGTACCACGGGTTGACCGCGAATTGCACGACCACGTTTTACCGACTCCCCAACAGCCGATGCCGACTCGACTGGCGGGTGCTCGCCAACGGCCGGTTGGACCGGGCTCTCTATGAGGACGGGCGAATGGACCGTACAGTGAGTTTCCCAGAACTTCAACGGGCCGCGTATCTCACCGACGTAGCGAACGCGGCCCCCGAGGCCGGGTTCGGGGACCACATCCGCACCGAACTCGAAAGGCGCCGCCATGAACGATGACGTTCTCCCGCTGTTGAAAGTACACGAGTACTTCCGCGGAATGTCGGACGAAGTTCTGCAGGAGATTGCCCGGAACGCGCAGGTGACTCAACATCCGGCTGGCATTGTCGTCCACGAGGCGAACGTCCTGCCCACTACCGTCGGCTTCGTGCTCCGCGGACGACTCAAGGCCGTGCACGTGGATGCCCGCGGCACGGAGACCCTTTTTCGGATGATCGAGCGGGGTGAACAGTTCGGAATGATGGTCGGGGCACTCACGGAACCGGTTCCGGTTCGCGTGGTCGCGCTAGAGCCGACGACGGTGCTCGAGATGGAATACGAGGCGGCGATGGAGCTGACCTTTAAGTATCCGGACCTGCGCCGCCTGTGGCTTTCGAGCTTCGCCGGAAACCTCCGCAAACACTTCTTCGGCGAGCCGCCGAAGCGGACCACGATGGTCCTCGCACTGATTCACACAGCCCCCGCCACCCGCCGGGTGGCCGAACAACTCGTCGATCGGCTCCGCGAGGTCGGTGAGTCGCTCGCCGTATTCAGTGAGTCGGAGCGGTGGCGGGAACAGCCCGGCCTTCGGGTCCGGCACCTCCAAGCCGACGGGCGGCCGCTGGAACTGGACGAGATTCGCCGGCTGGCGGGCGAGTGGCCGGATGCCAAACGAATCATCTTCGACGTCCCGGCTGATTGGAATCCGGAGTACACGGCGCGGCTATTTAGCCTCGCCGATCGGGCGATCGTCTTCGTTCCGACGTCCGGGGCTGACGCGGCGGTCCGCACCCTCCAGGCTCTCGACGTTCCGACCCACGGCTGGCGAGACAAAATCAGCATCGCCTGGCTCTTGGAAGGGGACACCCCCGTGGTCCCCTACGTGCCGACCCTTCGCGACGTGGCCGCCGGCGACTTCAAGATCGCCGGAGCACCTCCGCAACACCCCCAGGGCCGGGCCTTGGCGGCCGGCCTCGAGCGGTTGGTCCACGACCTCCGCGGGGTGCGGATCGGCGTGGCCCTCGGCGGCGGGGCCGCCCGGGGCATGTCCCACCTCGGCGTGCTCAAGACCCTCGAACGGAACGGCATCGTCGTCGATATGATCGCCGGGACGAGCGCCGGTGCCATGACCGGCGTCGTCTACGCCTCGGGCCTCGACCCCGACTACAGCGCCACCCAGTTCGGGAACGACTTGCGGCCGTCCTGGATCTTCCGCCGCCTGCCGGCGGGGGACCACTGGTACCTGCTGTCCAAGTACCGCCGCGGGAAATTCGACCCAATGCTTCGCAAGTACCTCCACGACTGGCGGCTCGAACAGCTCGCCGTCCCGTGCCGGTCCGTCACCGTCGATCTGGTGAGTGGAACCACGGTGGTCCGCGACCGGGGCGACGCCATTCACGCGATCCTGGAAAGCATCAACATACCGGTGTTCTCCGTCCCGATCGTCCGCGAGGGTCGGGCGCTGATCGACGGCGGGCTGGTGAACAACATCCCCGCGGACGTGCTCGTGGGGATGGGCTGTAACTTCGTGATCGCCGTCAGCGTGTCGGAAAAGTTGGAGCAGGAATTCTGCGAGATCACGCCCGAACGGCGGACGCAAACCCGCAAGGGACCGACCGTCTTGAAGACGCTTCTCCGGAGTTTGATGGTCCAGAACCACAGCCTGAACGCCCGGGGTATCCAGCCCGCGGACGTGACGATCTCGACGGACGTGCGGGGGTTCGACCTCACGGCGTTCACGCGGGCGGAGGAGATGGCCGCGATCGGTGAGGCGGCCGGCCTCGAAGCCGTCCCGAAGATCCGGCAACTCCTCAACCGGCTCGACCCGCAACTCTTCCCGTCCACCGGCGTCGCACTCGACCCGCAGAGATAGTTAGCCCTTAAGTAAGCGAATGCCACCGTGGATCGGCACGTTCATTCTCTATCGGCTTGATGCGACGAAGCCCCTGCGCCGCGCCTGACTCAGACGTGGTTGATTTACACAGTTTCTCCAATGGGGGCCCACTTCCTTATCACTCTGAATGCGACAGCAGATTGAAGTCGTCGGCTCCTGCGGTTATAAGTAGGCACACCGCAGCAACGAACTCGAAAGGGATTCACGATGGCCACCGCAACCGAAGACGGTCGTCAAGGATCGCCGGAAGAACGGATGACGCCGCAGCGCTTCTGGGCCGAACTCCGGGACGCCGTCTCGCTGCACACGGTCTCGCTGATCGGCGGCGTGCTGCTCCTGCAGTTCGCGTTCATCCTGTCCTACGTGGCCGCGTTTCATGCCCCCAAACCCCACGAGATCCGGATCGGGATCGTTTCGCCATTGCAAAAGATCTCCGAGCAGACTGCCGAGAAGATGAACGCGATCGACTCCCACCCGCTCAATGCCGTTCCCGTCGCCGACAAGGACACCGCCATCCAGCAGATCAAAACCGGAGAACTGTCTGCGGCGCTGGTCATCAACATTCGGGGGAAGACCGACACGTTGCTGATCTCCAGTGGCGGCGGCGCCACGGTGGCGACCGCGGTTGCCAAGGTGGTCACCCTTCTGTTGGCGACACAAGAGAGGACCGTGATCGTCGAGGACGTGGTGCCGTTGCAAAGCGGTGACAATTACGGATTGACCGGCTTCTACCTGTGCATCGGCTGGATCGTCGGCGGATATCTGATGGCTTCTCTCTTGGGCGTCTCGGCCGGCGCGCGGCCCGCGACACCGCGACGCGCCTACTTCCGGCTGGGCGCCATCGTGCCGTACGCGATCATCTCCGGTTTCGGCGGCACCCTTATCGTCGACCAGGTTCTGGGCGCGCTCACCGGCCACTTCATGGCCCTGTGGTTGCTCGGCACCCTGCTGGTCGCGGCGGCGGCGACGGTCACCATGGCGTTCCAGGTGATGTTCGGGGTGATCGGCATCGGTATCTCCGTGCTCGTCTTCGTGATCCTGGGCAACCCGTCGGCGGGCGGGGCCTACCAAACGGAGCTGCTGCCGCCGTTCTGGCGTTTCCTGAGCGACGGGCTCCCGACCGGGGCCGGAACCGACACCGTCCGGCGAATCGTCTATCTGGACAACCACGGCATCACCGAGCACTTGATCGTCATCTCGATCTGGGTGATCGCCGGCGCGGTGGTCACCGTCATCGCCTCCCACCTGAGGCACCGGTTGGGGCGAAAGAACGAGGTCAACTCACCGGTTGGTGTGTAACCACTGTCGATCAGCAGTGACACGTGCTGACGGCGGAGCAAAAGTGCGGCAGGGGGCGGGCCGGCGGCGGGCAGCCCCAGGGCGAACGGGGCGTTCGAATAGATCCAGGTGACGACCAGCACCGGCACCGCCCGCCGGCCATGCCGGAACGGCCGGCACGTGGCAACCCTGATCTTCATCACGGACGGGAAGTTGGTGTTCCTGTTCGTCGAAAAAGCGGGCGACGACCTGACCTTGGACGATCCGAACGCGAAGGCGTTCTTCGGGTCGGTCGAATTCACCCCGAAGTGAGACGGGCGACCCGGCGGCGGCCGGTCCGCACGACGACGGCCGCGACGGCCCCGACGGCCGCGAGACCGAGGGCGGTCGCCGGTTCGGGGACGGGAGTTAGACTTGTGAAACCGAGGTAAACATTGGTACCCGGCGACGCCGAGTCGACGGCCGCGTTCGTCGTGGCGGCCCAGATGGAACTGAAGCTCGTCGCGTTCGTCCCGCCCGCGTGTCCCACCCGGTGGCGAGCGACGACCGGGTGAAGCTCTTGTCCATACCCTCATTTCCGGCGTTCGTGAACCCGATCGCGTCGAGGACGTTGGCGGTGGAAATCAATACTCTTCAATTCGCTACGTCGAACACCCGTGAGGCCGATGCTCGCGAAAAACAATCGCCGTGTCGCCCCCCCAATGCCGCCACGTGACAGGCAGGTGTGTTCGTAGAAGAAACTCCAAGTCTCGAGTTTACGCGACAATTCGACTTGCCAACACCGGACGCGCGACCAACCGGGATCCCCGCCATGTCCAGCACCTTCTCGACGGACAAGCATCGGCCCTCGAGGACCGGTATCGGGCGCTCCTTGCCGTTTCTCAGACGATCGTCGGACACCGCGATCTTGGCAGCCTATTCCACGACGTCGCCGGGCAACTTCAGCGGGTAGTATCCTTCGACTATCTCGCCCTGGTCCTCCATGACGCGGCAACCGGCACCATGCGGCTTCACGTCTTGGAGACCGAGGAACCGGTCCCGTCCGGCACCGCGATCTCCCTTCCGCCGGACGACGACCCGGCCGGCCAGGTCTGGCAGACCCAGCAGCCGCTTATCATTTCCCAGATAACTGAACTGAAATGCTGGCCGCGGCTCCTCGAACGTGTGCAGTCGCATGGCGTCGAGAGCTACTGCTGGCTTCCGCTGACCACTGCCAACCGGAGGTTGGGGGCGCTGGTGTTCACTTCCAAGAAGCCGGGCGCGTACGAGGCCGCTGACCTCGACTTCCTGCAGCAAGTCGCCAACCAAGTGCTGTCGCAGTTGAGAATGCCTTGGCCTTTTCCGAGATTGAAGCGCTGAAGGATAAGCTTGCCCTGGAAAATGCCTACCTTCAGGAGGAGGTCTGTACGGAACACAACTTTGGGGAAATTATCGGCGCGAGTCCTGCTCTCCGCCGAGCCCTCAAGCAAGTCAAGACTGTCGCCCCGACCGACTCTACAGTTCTAATTGGCGGGGAGACCGGGACCGGTAAGGAACTGGTCGCCCGGGCGCTGCATGACCTCAGCCCGCGGAAGAACTGCACGTTCGTAAAGCTCAACTGCTCTGCCATTCCCACCGGCCTGTTGGAGAGCGAACTGTTCGGCCACGAACGGGGTGCTTTCACCGGGGCCATCTCCCAGAAGGTGGGGCGGTTCGAGTTGGCTCATAAAGGGACACTGTTCCTGAACGAGGTAGGCGACATTCCATTGGAACTTCAGCCGAAATTGCTGCGCGTGCTCCAGGAGCAGGAGTTTGAGCGGCTCGGCGGCACGAAGACGATCAAGGTTGATGTCCGGCTCGTCGCCGCAACGCACCGGGATCTGGCCAAGATGGTTGCCGAGAACCAGTTCAGGTCGGACCTGTACTACCGGCTGAACGTATTCCCGGTGGTCCTGCCGCCGTTGCGGGGACGGCAGGAAGACATACCCCGCTTGGTGCGGCACTTCACCCAAAAATTTGCCCGGCGAATGGGCCGACGGATTGAATCGATTCCTGCGGCAGCCCTCGACACTCTGGTGAGTTATTCCTGGCCGGGGAACGTGCGGGAGCTACAGAACGTGATCGAACGGGCCGTCATCCTTTCCCTCGGCCCAACTCTCCAGATTCCCGTCGGCGATCTGCCGGCTTCGGCCGTGCAAACGATGTCATCAACTTCGGCTCCCATTCCGGTGACGCTGACAGACGCGGAGCGCGCGCACATTCTGGAAGCACTCACTGAAACTGGCTGGGTCGTTGGCGGGCTGAAGGGCGCGGCGAACCGACTTGGCATGAAGCGGTCCACGCTGCTCTGGAAGATGAAGAAACTCGGCCTCACCAGACCCGATTAGCGCCGGCCCGCCGGCGCGGATGCCCGCCCACTGGCGCATCGACATTGTCACTCGATTCTCGCACATTCAATCACGTTGCTCGTTTCAATCCGCAAGTCTCCGTCAGCCAACACGTTAGCAGGCAATGAGCGTTTTCTGCTTTGCCCAGGCACAGCCTCTGCGTAAGGGGTGGCTCGCCAACAACAGTCACCAAGACTCGGGCGAGGTCGAAAGCAATGTTCCGGATCACGACCGAGGACACTCCAAAGTTCCTGACGTTTCGCCTCGAAGGGCGCTTGACCGGGCCGCGGGTTCGCGTGCTCGAGGAGTGCTGGGAACGCACCCTGACTCGCCCAGCGGGGACGGCACTCCGCGTGGACCTGACGGGCGTGACCTTCGTCGACGCCGCGGGCGAGTCCTTGTTGGAATCCCTGCACCGTCAAGGGGCTGAACTAGTCTCTGCCGACTGCCTGACGAAAGCCCTGGTGACTGAGATCACCCAGAAAAATAGGGAGGAATGAACGATGAATAGCGCAGCTACAAACAATCGGATTGTAATTCTCAGCGGCGGCTTCGCCGGGGTCTCCACCGCCTACCACCTGGAACGGCTCGTCCGACGGCGACCGAATGTCGAGGTCGTGCTCGTAAGCCGAGACAACTTCGTGCTCATGACCCCCCTGCTGTTCGAGGTATTCTCGGGGGCACTCGACTTGCGCGGCTGTACCGTGCCGATCCGATCGTTTCTGCGCGCCACGCGGTTCGTCGAAGCGGACGTCAGAGGCATCGACATGGACCGGCGTGTGGTGCGCCTGGACTGCGCCGGAACCGCCAAGGAGTTGGCGTACGACCAGCTGGTGCTGGCCCTCGGATCCCGGACCAATCGAGACATGATTCCCGGGTCCGAACACGCATTCACCTTCAAGACACTGGCCGACGCCCTGTGGCTCCGCGACCAAGTCATCGAGTGTTTCGAGCGAGCCGACGTGGAAACCGACCCGCGTCGGAAGGCGCAACTCCTCACCTTCGCCGTCATCGGCGGTGGTCTGGTCGGGGTGGAACTCCTCGGCGAACTGACCAGCTTCGTGGACGGAATCGTGCCGCTTTACGAGCAAGTGGACCGTAATGAAATCCGGTTCCTGCTGATGCAGCACGGTGACCGGATCATGCCGGAGATCGACCCGCGCCTGGCGGCGTATGGGGCCGAGGTACTCGACGGACGTCGCGGAGTCGAACTTCGGACCCGAACCGCTGCATGTCGGTGCCAGAACTCCCCCGTCTGAGATGCCGGCAAAGTCGCGCCGCTGGCGGCGGTGGCTGCTGTTGGCGGGCAGGGTAGTGGGTCTGGCAGTCGGTGCTCATGCACTCGCTCCCTGGCTGAAAACCGAAATGAACACGGTCTCCACAGACGACGCTTACGTCAACGGCCACGTCACCCTCATCGCCCCCCGCATCGGCGGTCAGGTCAGCCAAGTCCTTGTGGACGACAACCAGCGCGTGAAGAAGGGCGACCTGTTGGTTCTGCTGGACGAAGAGCCGTACCGTGTTCAGGTCCGTCTCAAGGCGGCCGCGGTTGCGGCGGCGGAAACGGACCTGACGGCAGCCCGCTCCCAAGTCCGGGGACTGCTGGCCTTGGCCGGAGCCCAACGGTGGAAACTTCAGAATGCCATCGAACAGGTCGACAACCAAGTTGCCCTTCTGAAGGCCCGCGTCGCCGCTCTCCACAGCGTTGAAGCGAACCGGGATTTGGCCGACGCCGACCTGGCCAGGACGAGGGCGACATACGACAAAGGGGCTTCATCGAGGCAGGACCTGGACAGTTACACGGCCACCAAAAAGGTCGCCGACGCCAAGGTCGTGCAGGCCCTGGCCGACGTGAACCAAGTGCGGGTCTCCCTCGGCCTCACGACGAACGCTTCGGACAGGGATTTGACGGCGGTTCCAGACGACTTGAACCAGCGATTCTCCGCCGTCCGCGAGACACTTGCGGCCTTGATCCAAACCATGGTCCAACTTGGCCTACCACTGCCTGCCGTGGAGAATACTCCCCACCAGGTTCTCGAAGCGTTTCGCAAGCGGGATCCGGAAGGAAACATCGACCGAATCATGGAACGGCTCGTCCCCCAGGCGCCGGCCGTCAAACAGGCCGAGGCCAAGCTCCTTCAGACCCATCGCGATCTCGACCAGGCCGAATTGAATCTCCGGTATTGCCGGATCGTCAGCGACATCGACGGTGTGGTCGTCGGTCGGAACATCAATCCCGGGAATTTCGTTCAGGCCGGGCAGCAGTTGATGGCTGTCCGTTCGCTTACGGAAATCTGGATCGATGCCAACTTCAAGGAGACGGAGTTGGCGAACCTGCGGATTGGCCAGCGGGTGCGCTGCGAGGTGGATATGTATGGCAGCCGAAAGGAATTTGAAGGACGGATCACCGGATTCACGATGGGGACCGGCCAGACTCTGTCCCTGCTGCCACCGCAAAACGCCACCGGCAACTTCGTGAAAATCGTCCAGCGTCTACCGGTGCGGGTTGAGTTGACGAACTACGACTCGGAAAAGGACCCGCTGTTCGTGGGTTTGTCGGTGACGCCCTATGTGTACTACAAGGAGCGGCCCTCCGGCCCGCACGCCGGTGCCGTACTTCAGCCGTCGGTCCTGCAGCCCCTCAGCAAGGGGGTGACGCCATGAGCAACGGCGCACTCGCCCCGGCCGCGGGCCGCGGGTCATTCAATCACTGGATCGTTGCCCTTGTGGTCGTCGTGCCCACGTTCATGGAAATCCTGGACACGACGATCGCCAACGTGGCCCTGCGGTACATCGCCGGCGGGCTCGCCGCCGCCCAGACGGACGCCGATTGGGTTATTACTGCTTACTTGGCGGCCAATGCGATCGTCTTGCCGATCACCGGCTGGCTGTCAGCCCACCTCGGCCGCCGAAACTATTTTCTGCTATCCATCGCGATCTTCACCCTCGCCTCGGCGGCGTGCGGCTTCGCCACCAGTCTCAATCAGATGATCTTTTTCCGGATCATCCAGGGCCTGGCCGGGGGCGGGCTCCAGCCGTGCAGCCAGGGGATCCTGCTGGACAGCTTTCCGCCCGAGAAGCAGGGCACGGCCATGACCCTCTTCGGCGTCGCGGCCGTGCTCGGACCGATTGTCGGTCCGACACTGGGGGGATGGTTGTGCGTCGACTACAACTGGCGGTGGATTTTCCTCATCAATGTCCCGATCGGCCTCCTGGCCCTCTTCGCCGCCTTCGTTACGGTCGAAGACCCCGACAACCTCAAGCAGGAGCGGGAGGGACTGCGCGGTAAGTCGCTGAATTTCGACTACATCGGGTTGGGGCTACTGTCTCTGGTGATGGCCTGCTGGGAAATCACACTCAGCAAAGGGCAGGAATGGGACTGGCTGAGCGACCCGTCCGGGCGGGTGCAGACGCTGATCGCGCTGTTCGCGGTAGGTCTCGTGCTTCTAATCGTCCGGGAGTTGCGGACCGACCATCCGATCATCGACTTCCGGGTGCTCCGCGAGCGCAATCTGGCCATTTCCTGCATAATTCTGTTCAGCGCGTTCGCCGTGGTGTACGGCGCCAGCGTCGCTCTACCGGGGATGCTCCAGACTCTGTTCGGGTACGACGCGCTGCGATCCGGGCTGGCGATGTCCCCGTCGGGCGTCACCTCTCTGGTCGCCATGGTGCTCGTGGGTGTGCTGATGACCCGGGGGGCCGACTCACGCTGGCTGATCGGCGCCGGCCTGCTCGTCATGGCGGCCTCGAGCTACTGGATGGCGCGGATAAACCTCCAGATCAGCCCGGCCCAGGTGGCCTACCCGCGAATGGGACTGACGCTCGGGTTGGGGCTCTTGTTCGCCCCGATCAGCGTAGCCGCGTACAAGTATACCCCCGCCCACCTCCGCGGGGCAGCGGTCGGGATCGCCAGCTTGCTCCGCACTGAGGGGGGGAGCGTCGGCACGTCGCTGGCTACGACGATCGAGCAGCGGCGCGACCAGTTCCACCTGTCCCGCGTGGGCGAGTGGCTGGGTCCGCTGAACACCCACGTCCGGGAGTTCTTGGAGCGGGTGCGGGCGTCCTTCATGCAAAAGACCGGCGACCCGTCCCGGTCGCAGTTGCTGGGTCTTCAGCAACTCGATGACCTGCGGCAGCAGCAGGCGATGTCGCTGGCCTACTTCGACGTGTTCTGGCTGTGCACTATCTTGTCAGCCGCCCTGCTCGTACTCGTGCTTTTCATGAAGCGGTCGGTTGCTGAGCCGGGGGAACACATCGGTGCGGAGTAGGACTCGACAGAGGAAAGTCGCTTTCTGGAACCAACTATGGATCCTCCCTTCGTAACTCTGGCGTCTGCTTGCACGGTGCTGGTTGCCTCGACCGCCGGCACGCTAGTGACGCTAAAGGTTGTCACGCAGGCAATTCGATGCGACGGTTCTCTCGGCCAGCCGGCAGAGGTGGATTGACGCGATCCGTGACCTGCTCGCAGACCTCATGTCGCAGCTTGCCGGCCTGATCGGCGACACCGGTTCGATCATCGGCCGCCGCGGCGGCTTCAACCGCCGGTACCCCGGCGGTTCCGCGTGCGTCAGGATCTTCTTCAACGTCCGCCAGTGAAGCGCGTACTGCTTGCACGCTTCCCGCTGACTCAGTCCGTCCACCAGCACCCGGCGGTGGATCTCGGTCCATTGTTCCATGTCGGCGTACACCTCGGTGCCTCCTGCTGCCGAGTGAAGGGCGATCCCCTCCACCCGTACCACAGGTCTGCACAGTTGTGCGCCACACTTTTGCTCCGCCGTCAGCAACCTGGACCTCGTCGATTTCACCGGCACGGGCATAATGGGCTCTTGATTAACGTCAGAACAACAGCTCCCTATCCGCGCCGCCCGCTGCCGATCCGTCGGCGACCTTGCCCCCCACAACCCGTCAGTGTGACCGATTCCGACCCGGACGTATCGAACTCACGGGAAACCGAAGGAGTGTGCAGCATGACACGCAGACTTGGAAAGCGAACGAGCGGTTTCACCCTGATCGAACTGCTCGTCGTCATCGCGATCATTGCCGTCCTGATCGGTCTGTTGTTGCCGGCCGTGCAAAAGGTCCGAGAAGCGGCGGCTCGGGTGAAATGCCAGAACAATCTGAAACAGTGGGGGTTGGCGCTTCACAACTTCGAATCGACCAACGGGCAGCTTCCCACCCAGGGCGACGTGCCCGTCGCCAACACGGGCGACCCGTGGTCGGCCCAAACCCGGCTTCTGCCCTACATCGAACAGGAAAACCTCGGC
>DASXPC010000318.1:0-24230 GCA_036493815.1 Fimbriiglobus sp.
ACACAGGGAAAAGTCATTTCGAGAGTTGAGCGTAATAAAAACGCAGTCTTCCTTCGGAGCAAATTCATGAACCATCAAGAGCATGGTCCTGTTCCCCTTTACGTCGATCTTGATGGGACAATTCTGGGTACAGATCTTCTGTGGGAATCGGTTTTTTTATTGATTCGATATAATCCGCTCATGGCACTACGGATGCCACAATGGTTTCTCAAAGGAAGAGCCAATCTCAAGTCGCAAATCGCCAGTCAAGTCACACTCGATGTGGGTTCACTACCATATCGCCCTGAAGTTATTGCGTTCCTTAAGGAGCAGAAGCGGATCGGTCGCCCGATCGTAATGGCCACCGCGTCCCATGAATCGTTCGCGCGTGCCGTAGCGTCCCATCTTAAAATTTTCGACGACCTAATTGCTTCGACCGGTGAAGTCAACGTCAAGGGGAAGGTCAAACGTGACCATATTGTTGCCCACAGCGGGGGCGCACCGTTCGACTACATTGGTGACAGCCACGCCGACCATCCGATTTGGGCGTCCGCTCGAAAATCGCTCGTGGTCTGCACCGCGCGGAAGTCTTGGCAATATGAAGAGAATGGCAAGGCGTACCGCATTATTATTCGACCGGGAATACAGCTGCGAGATTGTATCCGTGCACTCCGTCCGCACCAGTGGGCAAAGAACAGTCTGCTCGCTCTCCCGCTGATAGCTTCACACCGCTTATTAGAAACCGACCTCTTACTTAATTTATTCATAGCCATTATGGCATTTTCTCTCTTGGCGTCATCCATGTATGTGGTCAATGATCTGCTCGACTTGCAAGCCGATCGCCGACACTATACCAAAAGGAAACGCCCGTTCGCATCCGGTGCAGTGCCGATACCGATCGGAATTGGCATCGTAGCGGGTTTGCTAATCACAGCGGCAGGGTTGACCCTGCTCTTGCCCACGAACTTCGGTCTTTTGCTCTTGTTGTATTCTATCTGCACCATGACGTATTCTCTCGTCTTGAAGAAAAAGCTACTGGTGGACGTGATCTGCCTTGCGGGGTTGTATACACTGCGAGTTATGGCCGGAGGGGAAGCGGTCGGAGTCGGCGTCTCCGACTGGTTGCTCGCGTTTTTATTGTTCTTTTTTCTGAGTCTTGCCTTGGCGAAGCGGTATGCCGAGCTCATACGATCCGACGCGGCGCCGGCGACCAGAGTCTCGAGTCGTGGCTATCAAGTGGGTGATTCAGACCTAGTCCGGTCGATGGGAATGAGTTGTGGACTCCTGGCGGTACTCGTTTTTTGCCTCTACATCCATTCAGGGCCTGAAATGACTCATTTGTACAATCACCCGCGAATACTGTGGTTGATGTTTCCGTTAATTCTTTATTGGATTGCCCGTGTTTGGTTTTTGGCTTCACGAGGTCAACTGACCGAAGATCCGGTCGTATTCGCATTGCGAGACAGGATCAGTTTGACGACTGCGGGAGTCGCAGTGGTCATCATGTTCGTCGCGAGTTATTGATAGTCTTCAGGAAACATATTATCATTTATTATACGCTTCGACCAAGTAATACCAAACGCAGATTACACAACCGTTAACTGCACTGGAGTTCTGGAAGTGAAGCGTTCGGCATTATTCAATAGCGTTGCCCGCATCCCATCGCCGCTGTATTGGGCCATACTTGTCACATGTTACATATTAACGTCGCTGCACATATTTACAATCTGGTTTAGCAAATCCCAAGCGACACCCCGAGTGGGAAATGTCGTGCACTTGGTAGACGGCACGGCCTTTCAGCCGTTCGTCGGCCGAAGGCTATACCCGGACGTTACCCGACTGTTGGCTAAAACTCTACCGGACCAATTCTGGGCCGGTCTCGAAAACAAAATGAATTCCGATTCCGGACCATTTCATACTTTGCATAAATATATAGATTATACGTGTGTGTGTCGTGGAAGTCCTTACTATACGAAAGGTGAGCCTTGGAAACCCAAGGACTACCCCATTCTTTTCGCAGGCTATTTTTTGATATGGGCATCGATCCTGGGATATATTTTCGTTTGTCGCGCGCTCATTGATTCGTTGTACGTTGCCAATCCCCTTACCCGAGATGTTGTGGCGGGAATTTTAGGCGTGGCTCTGATCGGAGGAATTACGGACGGTCATTACGAGTTGTTCACGTACGACTTTCCAAACGCATTTATTTTTACGTTGGCTTTGTTGGGGCTTGCCAAGGAGAGGTGGTGGTTTTTTTTCGCTTTCATCGCGGCGGTCTATTCGAAAGAGACGGCCATATTGCTAATTGTCGGTTATGCACTGACATGGCGTAAAAGTAGTAAAGTAGTATTTTGGCTTGGTTTGTTTGCTCTAGCAGGTGTGTATTTTGCAATTCGGTTGGGAATCGCTCGTGCTTTTCCCGCTCCTCCGAATAACCCTACTTATTGGTATCCGACACGGAACGCCTCTTTAGTGTTAAGAACTTCTGTATATTATTCATGGTATTATGTATTAATTATCCTTGGCTTTATAAGGCTCGTGCATTTGCGCGACCTCTTGCCGTGGCGTCTGCGTCGGTTAACGTCGTTTTTTGTAATTGTATTGCCACTAGCCTTTTTTAAGGGATGGTTTGAAGAGTTGCGTCAATATTATGAATTGACGGCCATTTTCGGATTGGTCGCCGTGCAGATGTTGCTAAACGACCTTGGAATGAAGAATCTGCTGGTCGCCCGAGAAACGATCGCGACGCCACGAGCCATTGCAAAAACGTAGTTTAACGAGTTACAAATGCTATTATGGATATATTCGCGGAACGATGTGCGAGTAAAACCGAAGAAAAACCAATGGGCGTAAAATAATTCTATCTACGACAAAACCAATTACTGAAATCGTGATGACACAGTTGACTCTCGGCCGACGACAATGTTGAAGGCGTCTCGGACGTCTTGCAAAAATCCAAAGGATAGATAATCTGCCAATACTTTCCGTGCGTTGTTTGCTATTTGCCGGCACTCGTCCAAGTTGTTCATACACCAGTTGCATTGATCCGGTAAGTCAGACAAATCCCATTTAAGTGGTATGTATGTACGGTATGGCAAATAGATATTCGGGTATGTAACCAGATGTCCCATGTCGGGCTTGAGCAAGAGGGCGCCGAGTGCCACTGCCTCGAAATCACGGTGACACACTTCCCCCCAACCGAACGGGCTGAAAACCACTTGTGAGAGTGCCATTTCCGCAAGATATCGACGGACCCCTACTCGCTCGGCGCCTGTTCGTCGAAAGGCAACGGTTGCTTCAGCAATTTGGTCGGCGGCCTTGCGTCTGTATCGTGCGTACCAGCCATTTCCGTTGGGTGCCAAACCCAGCCTGCAGTGAAAATCATACCTGCGGTATTTCCACGGTGGGGCGAGGCGGCCGAGTCTGAGCAATCGCGAAAGCCTTTTGCCCACTCCGAGGTTCCAACTGGTGTGAATTGCCGTTTCTGCTCCCGGGTAAATCGACGCCCCGAATGAGAAGGACTCCAAATCGTAGCCCAGGCACGAATGGAGATAGTCCGTGAAGATGTACCCTGTGATTGATTGACGTGTATAAGAAGTTTTGTCCGCCAAGACTTGTGCTTTTAAAAACAGATTAACCTGACTCGACAGGGGTAGGAATGGGGAACAAGTCTGATCGCACTGGTCAAGGAAAACGATCGGAACCCCACGCATGACATTCGTCAATTTGGCGATTACGGATTCGACTGTTGATACTTCTTGATCCCAATTGATGAGCAGAGTAATAATGTCAGGGCGATAGTCGGAAGCATTGTCCACAAAATCGCTTAAAGGCAGATTATCCCGGATATCGAACTCAAGCCCACTCCGCAACAATTCCTTTCGAAAGTCCCCGAGGCCGTGTGGCTGCGGAGTTAGATCCGGATGTCGGTGGGAGTTCGATCCTAAAACAAGCACTTTCATAATGAGCCTTAAGTATAATCTATTTTATGCAAAAAGAAAAAGTACATCAATCCCAGAGACTCAAATCGGAGCGAGGAGTTGATCGCAGAGTCGTCGGACTACTTTCCTTGATTCCAGTAAATCCGGCAATTCCCCGTCTGCCTGCCGACGGCGATGATGTCTGGTTTGCCGTCATTGTTCAAGTCGGCGACGGTCAGGTCTTCAACCGCCACGCCGCCGTCTTCGAGGATGTATCGGTCCCACTTTATCCCTTTGCCGTCGGTGTTCTTGTAGATGCGGACGCCGCGCTTTTCAGTGAAAGGGTCGGTCGATTTCGGGTTGTCGCGGACTCCGATTACGAGTTCGTCGGACTTGTCACCATCGAGATCGGCAAACCAGATGGCATGGCCCCAGCGGAGGTGCTCGTCGAGGACGTGCCGGGATAACGTCTCTTTCCCGCCATCGGGGGAATAGATGACGATTTGGTTTCCATGCCAGGGTTCAATGGTCGCCATGAATTTGTAGGCATTTTCCTTGACGCCGATCCCTATTTCACTCGACCCCCGGTTGGATTTTGTATTGGCTTGGTTTCCGTTACCCACTTTCGTTTTGACCCAG
The DNA here is from genome assembly GCA_036493815.1 of Fimbriiglobus sp. GTDB lineage: Bacteria > Planctomycetota > Planctomycetia > Gemmatales > Gemmataceae > DASXPC01. The sequence continues at coordinate 4,539 of DASXPC010000318.1, forward strand.
CTCCGGTCAGCCTGAGGGACGAATTGTGTAACGCCTTCATAACTCGCCGTAGTTAATACGTAGCCGAGTTTGCATGGTGTCAATGCAAAGTTATGCACGACATGTAACGTTTCGTTAAGCACCTCCGGCTTCCAATTCTCCTCTTTCGTCGGCTCCTTTGGCACCCGGTACGCCAATATCCGCACCGGCCGGCCGTCGACCCAGTTCCCCTTCCCCGACGAATACCGCCCTTGCAGCGGGGCCAGGACGATCGCCGGCTTACCGTCGCCGAAAATGTCCGCTACCTTCACCCGGTGCACCGTCGGCTCGTCGCACGGGATCGGGTGAACCGTCCATTCCTCGTCGAGCGTTTTGCCCTGGCTGAGCCATTGAAGTGTACCGGGGGTCTTCGTATCGCTCGGCCGCCAACCGGCGCCGAGAACAAAGTCCACCTTCCCATCCCCGTCGATGTCCAATGGCGCGATGCAGACGTTGTCCGGCTTAACTTTTCCGGTAATGATCGTCCGCATCTTCCAAGTCGGGTTCTCGTACCAAATTACTCTTTCTTTATCCACGACGACAATGTCCGGCTTGCCGTCGCCGTTCACGTCGACCGCAAGAACCGCGTAACCGATCTTGAGGTCGCTGGCGATCTCCTGAACCTTGAACTTTGGGAATCCGGCAGGCGGCGGTGGGCTGTCTTTGAGTTGGCCGAAGGCGGGGGCGGTGCAGACTGCCATGAGAATAGGGGCAAGATACCATGTTGTCATCACCGACTCCTTCACCTAAACTTTTAGGCGTGCCCCAATTGCCCGACCGGTAGGGGTTCGCGTCCGGCGGGAACTTGTCCTTGTGGCGGTCGGACGGGGCGCTTGACCCGGCGAACCCTTCCGGCAGACAATAGACGGCCGGGGCGGGCGAACACACTGTACCCGCCGACACCGGACCGTGAAAGGATACCGATGGCCGTCCCGCAGTCGTCCCGGCCGACCCGCGAGTGGTTGCTCCTCGGCATCGCTCTCGTCGCGGTCGGGGCCGTCGTCGTTCCACTCTGGCAGTTCGCCGGCACCGCCGAAACCCGGGCCGCGTTTATAGCCCGGTGGACCCCGGCCCGTCTCGGCAAACTTCTCCTCGGCCCCGAACAGATCACTTGCTACGCCTGTTTCACGTGGGCGAGTCTCATCTTATTCAGCCGATACCGCGAAGTCCGCCGGCAACGTGGGGCTTTCAAGCTCGACCTCCTGCCGACGGAGGAAGGGGCGCGCATTCTTCCCGAGGACGCCCGGCCGTACGTGCGGAAGGTGGATCAGGTCGCCGGTCGGTGGGGACCGTACGTGCTGGCGAACATGATCCGCGTCGGCCTGAACAAGTACGCCATCTCGAAGGCCGCACCGGATGCCGGAGAAGTGGTGCGGACACAGGCCGAGGTGGAGCAGAGCCGGTTCGTCGCCACGATGGGAACCGTGAATTATCTCGTGTGGGCCATCCCGGCCATCGGTTTCCTCGGCACCGTTCGCGGCCTGGCCGGCGGGATGAGCCTCGCCGGGTCCACCGACACCGAACTCGGCGCGTTCGTGAAACAGGCGACGGATCAACTCGGAATCGCGTTCGACTGCACGTTCGTTGCCCTCGCCCTCAGCCTCGTGCTGATGTATTTTCTCCACGCCGTGCAGCGTGCCGAGGAAATGCTCGTCATCGATTGTCAGGACTACTGCCAGGAGCATTTGCTCCTTCGCCTGTATGACCCAAAGCCTGCGAACGAGTTTACCGGCGACGAAATGATGTCAACTTGAGTCGATTCGAACATCTCACGAGCCTTCCGCATGTTCTCCTGGACGAAGAAACTCGTACCCGTTCACGACAAGTCCCGGGCGGTGGGGCTGGACGTAACGTCGGCTCGAATCCGAGCCACGGTGACCGGCGACGCACCCCGGGCGCTATTACTCGACGACCCGTCCGAGGAATTGGCTCTTGCCGTGACGTTCGACCGGAAGCCGGCGGTGGTCGGTCGGGCCGCCGCGGCGCTAGTCCGCACGACCCCACATGCAACGGCCGTGAACGTCTTGCCACACGTCGGCCAGCCCAAGGAATGGCGAGCCGGGCGGGCGGCGATTTCTCCCGAAGCGGCTCTGGGTCTCGCCTTCGATGTCATTCGTCCGATCGTGGCCGAGGAATCCGATGCGATCGGGCTGGCCCTGCCGGCGTACATCACGCCGCCCCAGGCGTTTCGTCTGGCGGAAATCGCGGTGAGGGCCAAGCTACCGGTTAAGGGGACGGCGGTATCGGCGTTGGCTGTGGTGGCCGACCGGGCCGTGGCCTTGCTCGATGACGCGCCGGTAGTGGTGGGCGAACCGGACGCCGCGAGGCCAGACTGGGTGGTGCCCCTCCGCCCCACGCTCGACGGTGGGCCGGGCGCAGTGATGGTGGTTGACGCCGACGATCACGGCCTTTCGGCTACGGTGATCGCGGTGGAACCGGGGGAAGTCCGCCTCCTTTCGACCGCCCTATGGACCAAGTTATCGCGAAAGGCGTGGAAGGATCGACTGCTCGACGCCCTGGCGGACCGGTGCGTCCGCCTGTGTCGGCGCGACCCCCGGGATTCGGCCGAAGCGGAACAGCGTTTGTACGACCAACTTGACGCGGCCCTGGACCGCGTCCGTTACGGCCAACCAGTGAGCTTCGGCGTGCGGGCGGCCCACTGGTACCAGGACTTGGTGGTTCAGCCGACGGACTTCGACGCGGCGTGTGCCGGATTCGCGAAGCCCGGCATTGCCGGGATCGTGGGGTTGGCGCGGTCTTGCGGCCTGCCAGAACCGCCGCGGGCCGTCTGGCTGACGCCGGCCGCGGGCACGCTGCCCGGTCTCGCGGCCGGAATTTACGCCAATAGCCCCGAACGAACCGACGTGGCCGTCCTGAACAAAGACGCGGCGTCGCGTGCCGCGGCCACACTCGTTACCAGGTGGGCCAGCGGCGAACTTCCCCGTACGCACTTGGACGCAGTCATCCCGTTGTCGAACGTATCATATGTCAAAGGATATATGTCAGACGCCAAAGCCCTGGCTCCGACGAGACGCCGTTAGCATGTGATCATTTGTTATTACTTCTAACCTATATCATATGACATCGACCCCATGAAAACGCGTCACAAATCCCCGACCCTCGTCAGCATGTGGATGCTGGACGTGTTCTGTTGCGCCCTCGGGTGCGTGACACTCCTCTGGTTGATGAACATTCGCGAGGCGAAACTGGAAGCAGCCAGGGCCTCGACGGCCCTGACCGATCTGGCGAGCACGAAAAGTATCCTGACGTCCACGCTGGAGGAGTACGACAAAACGAAGAAAGTTCTGCTGGCCGAAATCGAACATTTGGCCGGGAAACTCGCGGCCACGGTCGCCGAGCGGGACGAGACTGCCAAAACGCTGGCCCTAGCCAAATCCGACGTGACCGAACTCACGGCGAAACTGGCCACGGCGCTCACCGTTTCCCGGGATTTGGACGACCAACTTGCGAAGAAGCAAAAGGACGTGAAAGATTTGTCGGCCAAGCTTCTCGCCACGGCCACGTCCGCCGACGAACTGGCCAAGCTCCTCCGGCAACGCGAGCGGGAACGGGACGAAGTCCTGGCCAAGTCGGCCAAACTCAAAGACCAGTTGAACGACGCCGACGCGAAACTCCGCTCCGCCCGCAAGGAGGTCGACGCGGCCTCGAACGACCTGGCCGCGATGAAAAAAACCGGGAACGAACTAACCTCGGCACAGAAAACGATTCGCGACCTCCAACAAAAGCTCGACGATTCGAACGCCCAGATCATCGACCTGCAAGGGGATAAGAAAAAGCTGGCGGACAAGTTCGACAAACTGCGGATCGATTCCGAAAGCAAATTCGCCGGCATCGCCATGACGGGAAAGCGGGTCGTTTTCCTGGTGGACATTTCCGGGAGCATGAAGCTAGTCGACGAAAAGACCCACGCCCCGGCGAAGTGGCCGACGGTTTGCGAGACCGTCGCCAAAGTCATGCGTAGCCTGCCGAACCTCGAACAGTATCAAGTCGTGATATTTTCCAGACGGGCGGAGTACCTTTTCGGCACCGGCGAATGGCAGGCGTACAAAGGGGAGGCGTCGATCAAAAAAGTCGGCGACGCGTTGCGGGCCGTCGAACCGGTGGGCGATACGAACATGTACGCCGCGTTCGACCTGGCATTCCGGCTCAAGTCGCTCGGCCTCGACACCATCTATCTCTTCTCGGACGGCCTGCCTACGAGTGGTCAGGGCCTCACGCCGGACCAACAGAAACTGCCCGACTCCGCCCAGACCGACATTCTCTCCAAATACATTCGTCAGACGCTCGACACGAGTTGGAACCCGAAGACGGCGAAAAGAGTGCGGATCAATTGCGTCGGGTTCTTTTACGAAAGCCCGGAAGTCGGGGCATTCCTGTGGGCGCTGGCGCGGGATAACGACGGAAGTTTTGTGGGGATGAGCAAGCCGTGAACGGCCCCCGTTCGCAATGAAAGGCTGCATTTACCGCTCGGAAGCCGCAGGAAATACCGTCTTCTGGCTTATAAGGGCAACCCGTCGCTGTTTTTACCCGACGAGCATGCCCGGCCGATACTCAGTGCGCTTGGAAACGGGCGGGGCGGGGAGGCCGACGGATTGGGTGATGTCGGTGCCGGCGAATTCGACCGCAACCACATGGTCGATGTCGGCGACGGTGACCGTCTGCCGGAGGTGTTCCGCCCCGGTGCCGTCTTTGTGGGACGTTTGTCGGGCGATCAGCATCGCCCCCTCGGTTTTCAACAGGCAGCACGTGTCCGCTTCCAGTCGGCCGGTGCTGTACCGCGGGGCGTAACTTTTGATCCCGCCCCCGAGGATCGTATCCGGCCCCGACGAAATCAACATCGCGTCCGCGTCCAGTACCACGGCGCACGGGCCGGACCAAACCCGGTCGCCGCCCAACAGGCGTTCGAGTAATCCGACGTTCATGGCGTGCTCCGCGGGCGACGGATGGAACCATCCCAACCCTAGAACGCTCCTGGCGGCGGGGCAAACGGCTTCTTTTCCGGTAAGATATCGAAAGCCTCCCTCCGCTCGCTTTGGCAGGACTTCTCCATGCGAATTCCCCTCCTTCTGACTCTACCGGCCCTTTTCACGCTCGCGGAATCCCTTCCGGCTCAGGACAAGGTCGAGTTCAACCGGGACATCCGGTCCGTCATTTCCGAGAACTGCTACGCCTGTCACGGGCCGGACAAGAACAAGCGGAAGGCCGAGCTCCGGCTCGACGACCGGGCGGTGGCCGTCAAAATCGGAGCAATCGTCCCCGGCAAGCCGGCCGAGAGCGAACTGGTCCGCCGGATCTTCTCGCATGACCCCGATGAAATGATGCCCCCGACGGCGTCGCATAAAACGTTAAGCGACAAGCAGAAGGAGACGCTGAAGAAGTGGATCAGTCAGGGGGCGGAGTACCAGCCGCACTGGGCGTACATGCCCATTAAGCGGTTTCCCGTACCCGTTACCAAATACGCCGTTCGGAACCCTGTCGACAACTTCGTGTTCGCCGAATTGGAAAAGCGGGGAATTCGACCATCTCCGGAAGCCGACAAGCGGACGCTGATTCGCCGGGTCACGCTCGACCTGATCGGTCTGCCTCCGACGCCCGAGGAGGTGGACGACTTCCTGAAGGACCATTCACCGAATGCCTATGAGAAAGTGGTCGACCGCCTCCTCGGTTCCCCCCACTACGGCGAGCGCATGGCCACCCCCTGGCTCGACCTCGTCCGCTTCGCCGACACCGTCGGCTACCACGGCGACCAGAACCAGCGGATCTTCCCTTATCGCGACTACGTGATCGAATCGTTCAACGCGAACAAACCGTTCGACGTTTTCACCCGCGAGCAACTCGCCGGAGACTTATTGCCGAACCCCACGACGGAGCAACTCGTCGCCACCGGCTACAACCGCCTTAACATGATGACCCGCGAAGGGGGCGCCCAGCCGAAGGAGTACATCGCCAAATACCAGGCCGACCGCGTGCGAACGCTCAGCATGACCTGGCTCGGCAGCACTATGGGCTGCTGCGAGTGCCACGACCATAAATTCGATCCGTTCAAGTCGAAAGATTTCTATTCCATGGAAGCGTTCTTCGCGGACGTCAAACAATGGGGCGTTTACAGCGACTACGGCTACACCCCCAATCCGGACCTGAAGGGATGGACCAACGACCACCCGTTCCCACCGGAAATTGAAGTGGGCAGTGATTATCTAGAACGTCGGATCGCGCAATTTTGGAAGCAAATCGACGGCATTGCCGAAGCCAAACACAAGGAGATTTGGAAGACGAAAAAACCGGCACGCGATGAATTTTTCGCCTGGCGGGAGTCGATGAACATATTTCTGATGCAGCATCCCACCGGATGGGCAACGCCGCGTCCGGTCGTGGGTGCGAATGCCAAGGTGGAAGACGGGGGAGTGGTTGTGTTTTCGGGCAAGGCCGTGAAGGGACAGGAACAGAAAATTTCTCTTCCCGTTCAAACCGGCTGGGTCGCGGCGGTGAAATTGGAACTCCTACCGCACGCCTCACATGGCGGCAAGATTACACGGAACGGGGCTCCGAGCACGACCGTGCAACTCGCCCTGTCCCGCAAGGCGAAAGACGGCAAGGAAACGAAACTGAAGCTTCTATTCGGCAAAGCCGACCGGTACGAAGTCATCCGCTATGTGAGTACCGAACCGGTCCTCGGCCTGCTGAACGGGTGGCAGACGTCCCGCAAGGCCGCCGACAAACCTCAGACCGCGGTCTGGCTCCTCGAGCAGCCGATCCGGTCGGCCGACGGCGAACAATTGGTCGTGACACTGAAAAGTGACAACCTCGGCTGCGTCCGTCTCTCGACGTCTCCGTTCGGTACTCTGAACCCCGGCCCCGTGTTCCGCGACAACGAAACACCCACGTTCAACGATCCCAATCTCGACCAGACCCGAATGGATATGCTCCAAACGCAATACCTCCTCGGCACGGGGTACGACCCGGCCGCGTTTTCCCAGGTCAAAGCCATTCGCAAAGAAATTCTCGCTCTAAATGACGGCAAAGCCTGGACCCAGGTCACTGTCGCCACGACCCCGATCACGACCCGCCTTCTGCACCGCGGAAACTGGATGGACGAGACGGGTGCCGTTCTGCAACCCGCGGTGCCGGAGTTCCTGCCTCACGCGGCAAACAACGACGGGCGGCGACTCACCCGGCTCGACCTCGCCAACTGGATAGCGGCGAAAGACAATCCCCTCACCGCCCGCGTTTTCGTCAATCGGCTCTGGAAACAGTTGTTCGGAACCGGCCTGAGTGCCGTAATGGAAGATGTCGGCGCCCAGGGCGAACCCCCCTCCCACCCGGAACTGCTCGACTGGATCGCCAGCGAATTCCTGGCCCCGACCTACCGCCAACCGGATACGGTGTGGAAGAAAGACGCACTCGAATATCCGTTCGATCCCGGGGCGATGAGAGCCTGGGACGTGAAGCGGGTCGTTCGCCTGCTTGTTCTTTCCGCAACGTACCGTCAGGATTCCAAGGCCCGCCCCGAACTGAAAGACCTCGACCCGGGCAACCGGCTGGTATCGTTCCTTACGCCCCGGCGGCTGGAAGCCGAGTTCGTACGGGACAACGCCCTGGCCGCGGCGGGGTTGCTGAATACCAACATCGGCGGACCGAGTACGTTCCCGTATCAGCCGGCCGGATACTACGCGAACATTCAATTCCCGGACCGAAAATACCTGGCGGATACCGACGACCGGCAATATCGCCGCGGACTCTATATGCACTGGCAGCGGACGTTTCTGCACCCGATGCTGGCGAATTTCGACGCCCCGAGCCGGGAGGAATGCACAGCCAACCGGCCGAACGCGAACACGCCGCAACAGGCCTTGACGCTGCTCAACGATCCGACGTTCGTCGAAGCCGCCCGCGTGCTGGCGGCGAAGACCCGGGGAGTCAAAGACGATGGCGATCGGCTCGACGCCATCTACACGCGCGTTCTCGCCCGACCGGCGAAGGAGAAAGAGAAGCAATCGCTACTCGGGTTCCTGAAAGCCCAGCGTGCGTATTTCACGGCACACCGCGAGGACGCGATCAAACGGCTCAAGGTGGGAATTGCCCCGGTTCCCGAGGGGATCGACTCCGCCGATTTGGCCGCGTGGGCCGAAGTTTGCCGGGTGGTGCTCAACCTCCACGAAACGATTACCCGGTATTAGCGGAATAATCCTTAAACTTTTACACCCCGGATGGCCGATAAACCCGGGGTGATCCGTCTCGCACCGATCCTGCCCGTCCGCGTTCCGCGGCGGATTCGTCCCCGCAAGCCGTCGGTTCCACTTCGGCGGAAAATCGATCGTCGTTACGCCCGGCAGTCAGTTATCGCAGCGGGTCTTTCGTTACTTTTTCTCCTTCCGGTCCTCTGGTTTGCCGCGGAATCGGCCCGTCCGAATTTTCTCGACCCGTCCTATTGCTACACACTTTCGGCGTTTCGGGCCGTTCGCACATCGCACCCGGATAGCCGGCTATGCGTGATGATCGGCTCGTCTCGGACGCAGTGCGGGTTTGCCCCGGAACGGCTGGGATCGCAGGTCGATGCCGCGGGCCGGCCGGTCCTCTGGTTTAATGTGTCGCATTACGAGGCGGGTCCGGGGATGAACTACGTGATCCTCCGGCGACTGCTCCGGGACGGGCCGCCGCCCGCGTTGGTCGTCGTCGAGTTGATGCCGGCGTTTTGCGTGCGTGCGGAAGCCGATTACCTCGCCCACCTCACGACGTACCGGGATGCCGCGGCGTGCCTGTCGGCGGCGCCGCCCGGTGAATGGCTCGCAGCGGCAGTCAAGCGGCGGATTACTGGGCTCCGGGATTTGTGGGCCGGCCTTGGCGGGCGGGAGCCATATCTCGTTGCCCCGCCCGGTCCATTCGGCGGCGGCCCGTACCCGAAGCCCGCTTTTCCGGACGAACGCCGCCGTAAAACCGCCGTCCAAATCGCCTGGCTGGGGGATTTTCTGCAAATACCCACGGTGCATCCCGGATCGGATCGAGCCACGCGTGCCCTGATTGGACTGTGCCACGATCGAAAGATCGAACTCGTCTTCGTCCGCACGCCGGAATCGACCGAATTCCGCGCCGCATACGACCCGGCTGGGTTGGCCCGATTCGATGCCTGGATAAGGGGCTTGGTTCGCGAATTCGGCGTCCGAGTCATCGACGCCCGGTACTGGCTACCGGACGAGCAGTTCGTCGACGGCCAACACCCCACGACGGCCGGGGCCGAAACGTTTACAGGCAAACTTGTCCGTGAAGTCGGGCCGGTGAAGTGATTCATTTTCCGATGCAGAACCGACTGAAAATACGATCGAGCAAGTCCGGCGTGTAGACGGCTCCCGCGGTTTCGCCGATTTGATTGAGAGCGGCCCGGAGTTCCAGGGCGAGCAGTTCAGGCGGGTCGTCGTTGAGAGCGTGTTCATGGGCCTTGCGGAGAGCGGTGGTGGCGGCTGAGACGTGGTGTCGGCACCGGCTCAGGCTTGGGGCCAGGGGCGGCTTGGCCGCTGCGGCAACCGCGGCGGTCACCGCGGCAACAAGTTTCGCGGTTCCGTTCGCTTCGATCACGGAACAGGGAATCGAACCGTGGGGAGGGTCGGCCCCCAGGTCGGCTTTCGTCCAGACCTGCAGTGAAGAAGCCGCGGGAATGCGGGCGTCGTCTTCGAACTCCGACTCGGAGCACCAGAGCACCAAATCGGCCCGGGCGGTTTGCCCGCCCCCTAGCGTTTGAGCCTGTGATTCGATCTCGGTTCCCGCGTCCTGCCACCCGGCCGTGTCAATCAGTTCGACGGGGACGCCGCCGAGGTCGAGTCGGGCGATGAGATAGTCGCGGGTAGTTCCCGCGGTCGGGGAGACGATGGCGTTCTCGCCGCCGGCCAGGACGTTGAAAAGACTACTTTTCCCCGCGTTCGGTGGGCCGGCCAGCACGACGCGGACCGCGCGGCCACTCACCGATCGGTCGTCGAGCTGGCGGTGCAGGTTCTTGAGATGTGCGAGTCCGGCCGAGAGCCGCGTCAGCGTTGCCGACTTGTTCACGAACTCGAGCGGCTCGTCCGCGAAATCCAACCCGGCTTCCACGTCGGCCAGAAGGTTGAGCAGATCATCGCGGAGTTGGTCAAGCGGCCGCGCCACGCCTCCGGCCAATTGGGCGAGAGCCGGCTTCAAGTCCGCATCGGTCCCCGCTTCGATGACCGCCAGCACCGCTTCGGAACGGGTGAGATCCTTTTTCCCCGAAAGAAACGCCCGTTGAGTGAACTCGCCGGGGCGTGCCGTTCGTGCTCCGGAATGCAACAAGTCGGCGATCAGTCGTTCCACAAGCGGTGGGGAGGAGATCGTGTGAAGTTCTGCCAGGTCTTGCCCGGTGTAGGATCGCGGGCCGGGCCAGAAGTAGAGGTCGGCGGAAAGGGGAGAATGTACACCGGTGAGACGGAGCGATCCGGGGACGAGAAAACCGGGTTTGGGGGCAGGGTCGAATACCGAAGAAACGATCCGTCGAGCGTCCAGCCCACTGATCCGGATAATTGCCCGCTCTCCAGGGCCGGCGGCTGAGGCGACGGCCATGATCGTGTCGTCGGGATTCACTCCGCCATCTCGGCCGTCAGGTTCGCGTTCGTGTAGACTGTCTGCACATCATCGTTCGCATCCAGGTTGTCGATCAACCGAATCACTTTCTTCCCGATATCGACGTCGACGTCCGCGAACGTTTTGGGCAGGTTTTTCACCTCGGCCTCGACGAATTCGTACCCGGCTTTTTCCAGTGCCTGCCGCACTGCCATGAATTTGCCGGGGTCGCAGACGATTTCGTGGTAATCGCCGTCGCGTTGAAAATCGTCCGCCTCGGCTTCCATCGCCGCGGTCATCACCGCGTCTTCGTCGGGATATTTCTTCCCGTCAAGGAGGAATAAACCCTTCCGTTCGAACATGTATGCCACGCACCCGGGCGTGCCGATGTTTCCGCCCCCCTTTTCGAATATGGAGCGAACCTCGCCGCCGGTGCGGTTGCGGTTGTCGGTCATCGCTTCCACCAGGATGGCGACGCCGCCCGGGCCGTACCCTTCGTATGTGATTTCTTCGAGCACGATGCCGTCGAGTTCGCCGGTGCCCTTCTTCACCGCCCGTTCGATGTTGTCCTTAGGCATGGAGACGGCACGGGCTTTGTCGATGGCGTATCGGAGCCGGAGGTTCGTGTCCGGGTCGCCGCCGCCGTTGCGGGCGGCAATGATGATGTACCGGCTCAGCTTGCTGAAGAGGCGAGCCCGTTGGGCGTCCTGCTTGCCCTTGCGGACGGCGATGTTCGCGGAATGGGAATGCCCGGCCATGCCCGACGGTCCTCGGTTGCAAATGGGTCGCGACTGTTAGAGTATAGATAGTCGTGCGGGCCGCGTCGTTCATCGAAAGAGATCGAGTTTTCGTTCCAACTCTTCTTTTCGTCCGTCCTGCCGTCCCTGATGGCCGGTCTCGTAGCCCGGTTCTGCCTTTTTCCAGGCCTCTTTGGCTTTTTCCCGGTCGCCGAGCTTGAACAGCACGTCTCCGAAATGGTCCCACACGAGCGGATCCGATGCTCCTTCCGGAAAACTTAAAGCAGCTTCGAACGTGCGTTTGGCATCCGTAAGCTTTCCCTGCCGGAACAAAGCCCATCCCAGGCTGTCGAGGTAGCCGCCGGATTCGATCACTGGGTTCCCGGCCCGGGCCCGCTTATCTCGGTCGAGGGCGATTGCCCGGCGAATCAAATCTTCGGCCTCAGGCAATTTTTGTCCCTGCTCCGCCAGGTGATACCCGAGGTTGTTGAGCGCGACAATGTCGTCCGGATCGACTTCGAGCACGGCTCGCAATGCGGCTTCGGCCTTGTCAAACTGCTTTGCTCCGAGGTACGCGTCGGCCAATACGTACCGAACTTGGGCCATATCGGTGGGTCGCGTTTGTTCGGCGAGAAGCGTTTCGCCCTCCGAAATGGCTCGGCGGTACTGGCCGAGTTCGGTGAGCGTCACGACGCGATAAACCCGAAGACTGAACTTCCCGTCGTTATTCCAGTCGATCCGTTGAGTGCTATCGAGGGCGGCCATTGCTTCGTTGCCACGGTTTAATTCGGCCAGCGCATGGGCGCGGGTTACCATGGCGCGAAAATATTGTTTGCCGTCGCCTCGGCTTCGCAAATAGAGGTCGCAAATTGCGATGAGTTCGTCCCACTGTCGGCGTCGTTCGAGCGTGCGGAATGCTTGTTGAATGACTTCGGGGCTGCGGTTGTTGGTCCGAAATGCCGCAAGGGCGGCGTCGCCGGCGACGTCCGGCTGGCCGATCCGTTCCCCGAGCCAAGTGACGAACTCCCACGTTCCTTCCGACCGGCTTTTCTGGCGACGCAACTCGATGGCCGCCTCGTTCACCACTCCCATGGCCAAAGTTTTATTCGACAGGATGGCGTCGGAGACGAGCGCCATGCGTTTCCGTTTCAAAGAGCTATTGGGATCGTCTTTCGCGGCCTGGAAGACGGTGCTGGCCCAATCGAGAGCGTCCCCCGGCCGCCCGGTCGAGGAAATGAAATCCGCGACTAACCCATACAGTTCCGGGTCGGTCGAACCCGCGGCAAACTTCTCAAGGTCGGTTTTGGCTTGGTCTGCGGCGGCGGTATTCTTTTTGCCACGTTCCGACGCCAGCACCCATTTCAATCGTTCGCTCCGTGGATTGGCCTCGGCCAACCGCTCCAACTCGGCAACCGAATCCCGTCCGGCCCGGCGGAGGTATTCCGCATAATTGACGAGGGGCGGAAGCCCCGGCGCCTTAGCCGCGAGGTACGCCGCCTGTTCTTTCACCGCCGCGGGAAAATCCTCCTTCGCCGCGAAGGTTCGGGCCAGATTGCGATGCACCCGGGCCGCGGCGGCCGAATCGTTCGCCCCGTTGCGGTCGGCAAACAACTTAGACGCATTCTGGAATGCGGTGGCTGCTGCATCCCAATTCCGAAGGCCAATGCGAACCGTGCCGAGGCGTTCCCAGGTTTCCGCGGTCAGATGGTCCACGTCTTCCGGCGAATAACCGGTGGAGCGGGCGACCGATGTTTTCTTCGTAATGAGGAGATCGACCCGTCTATTAAGGGCCGACTCCGCATCCGGTAGATTGCCCGCTTGCTCCGCGGCCCGGGCCAGTTCGAGATCGACGTCGATTGCCGTCGCGAGGTCTTTTGCCCGGCGAGGGCTGGCAGCGGCTTTCGCCAATACGGTGGCGGCTTCTTTCGGCTTCTTTTCGGTAAGGAGCATCCGGCCAAGAGCCAAGCCCGTCTCCGCGTCGTTCGGGTCGAGTTCCAGTACCGCTCGGGCGGCCCGTTCGGCGGCCGGGTCTCGGCCCAGATCGAGGTAAATGCGTATCAGGGCTTTCCGCGGGGCCGCGGCCCGGGGGTCCGCCTTCGCCGCGGTTTCGAATTGCTTTTGTGCGGAGACGAGTTCATTCCGGCAGAGTTTGAGCACGGCCGAGCCGTACCGGGTCAGGGCGTCCCGGTGGTCCCAGTCCGGCGGGGCGAGCAGGGTTAAGAAGAATAACCCGATCATATGGAGTACAGTTTACCGCGAACGGGATGCGGCGCGAAGGTGAGAGCGACGGGCAGTGCTACCGCGATTTCTTCGGCTTCACGTCCTTATCGACCGGCTTTTCCTTCTTCGGCGGCGCGAGAAAGATGGCTGCGCTCGGGCACTCGTCCTTCATCGGGCAGGATTTGCACGCCGGATTCTTTTCCGTGCAGATCGCAGTCGCGAACTCGGCGAGGCCGTCGGTGAATTCGAGCCCTTTGGCTTTCGGTACGAAATGTTCGAGCGTCGCTCGAACGGCTTCGAGGGTTTCGGTGTCTTCCTCAACGATTCCGAGTCGACGGAGTACGCGCAAGGCCAAGCCGTCCAGCGGCACCGCATGGCCGCCCAGCGACCGCTGCACCACCCAGGCGACTGCGAAGTCGTTGCCGCTCACAGCCTGGTATCGGGCGAGTTGCTTGGCGGCCTGTTTAAGCCCCTTCTTTTCCAGATCTTCGAGGCTGAACGAATACGTCATTTCGAAGAGTTCTTGGAGGAACTCGATGACCTTTTTGGCCCGAGTGCCGGCATCGGGCAGCCCTTCCAAGGCGTCGGCCACTTCCTGTACGGTACTGACGCGGACTTCGTTCCAGTCGAAAAAGGCATTCTTCAATTTGGCGAACGTGATGTTGGCTTTGGCCGGTGAGACGCCTTCCCGACACAACGCATAGACCAACTCTTCCATCACCGGCCTGGTCTCTGCCGGCGGTGGAACTGGAAATTTCTTCTTGACCGCAGTCGTCAGGTGCGCCAGGACTTGCTGCTTGTTGAAGGTCGCCGCCATGCGCGGGCACTCGCAGTTCGGACCGGACGCGGGGCGCACCGCCAAATGGGGTCCAAGTCCGCCGGTCCGTCGGCGGGCGTATCCCCTCAGGCGGACGGAGAGGCAGTCCCGCCGTCCCCGTCCGTATCATCGGTATCCGCCAAACCGCCGGCGTCAACCGCCCCGGCCGCGGCTTTCTCCGCCGCCAGCACCCGGGCGATCTCCGCCGCCTTCTTAATTCCGAGGTCCTGGTGGAAGGAAACGTGGGGTACGTGCCGCGTCGTGAGTTGCTTCGCCACCTTCGTTTGCACGAACCCGGCCGCACTGTTCAGCCCGTGCATGCACAGCGCCTGCTCCTTCTCCGTCCCCATTACCGAAACGTAAATTTTGGCGTGCTGCAGGTCCGCGGAAACCTCCGCCCGGGTTACGGTGACGAATTTCACCCGCGGGTCTTTCAGCTCGAACAGGATGGTATTGGCGGCCACCTCGCGTACAACTTCGGAGACGCGTGCCAGCCGGTGCGATTTCATAAACCACCCAATTCGAATAGCCGCGACGCGAAGTCTTCGGAGCGGAGCGAGAATAAAGCACGGTCCGTCGGCCGGCCTGTAAGCCGGGTCCTGTCCCGCGTCTTACGACACGGCGACGGTCATTTCTCTAGCCCCGCCGTTACCGGCGGGATCGAGCAGCCTACCCGGGGGTCGTAACGGGCCGGGCCGGCCCTGCCCCCCTATTTGGCCTTGCTCCCGGCGGGGTTTGCCAAGCCGGCGGGTCGCCCCGCCGCTGGTGCGCTCTTACTTTAAGGGCCGAAGCCCCGCACCGTTTCACCCTTACCGCACGGTAGCCTTCTGGTGCCTAAGCAACAGTCGCAACTTCCGCCCGGCGGTGTACTTTCTGTTGCACTGTCCCGCACGCCGCCGACCCCGAAGGACCGGCTTCGGGGGTGGGCGTTACCCACCGCCGCGCCCTGAAGAGCCCGGACTTTCCTCCCCCGAGTTGCCCCGGCGGCGACCGTCCGGCCGACCGACCGACCGTTCTGTTAACCTATCGGAGCGGAACGGGTTGGGAAAGGTTCACACTCGAAGTGTCCCGCTTCCGCGAGTCGGCACAAACCGCATGAAGGCGGTTACCGCAAACTGGCGTATTATTCAGTAATGCCCTCAGTGCTCCTAAATTGGGCTTCCCCGCCGCCCGTCGCATTCACCGGCGGGGCGGTGACGATCGGGAATTTCGACGGCGTCCACCTGGGACACAGGGCTTTGATCGAAGCGACCATTCGCGGCGCCGGCCGCATTGGCGGCCCGGCAGTAGCGGTGACGTTCGACCCACCCCCAATCAATCTGCTCAATCCCGATGCCGCAAAACCACCACTGACAACGGTCGATGACCGGGCCGCGTTATTGCTCGCGGCTGGGGCGACGCACGTCGTTACGATGCAGGTTGATGCCGGGTTGCTCGCCCTGTCGCCGGAGGTGTTTTTTGAAGATGTGATCGTCCGTCAGTTCCACACGCGCGTGCTGGTCGAGGGATACAACTTTCGCTTCGGCCAGGGTCGGATGGGGGATAATGCGTTATTACATCGACTCTGTGTGCGGACCGGTATCGGATTCGAAGAGGTGGGGCCGCGGGAAATCGACAACGAGGCGGTGTCGAGCAGTCGGGTGCGGACGGCTTTGACTGTGGGGGATGTGAAAACCGCCGCGGTCTTGCTCGGCCGGCCCTACGCTCTAACCGGCACGGTCGTGACCGGGGCGAAGCGGGGCCGGACGCTTGGTTTCCCAACGGCCAATCTCGATAACGTGAAAACCCTCGTCCCCGGCACCGGCGTCTACGCCGTGCGGGCGTGGGTCGGAAAGAAAAGCTGGCCCGCCGCCGCCAACGTCGGCCCCAACCCCACCTTCGGCGAAGACGCTCGGAAGATCGAGGTGCACCTGATCGACTTCAATGGCGACCTGTATGGCTCCGTATTGAAGGTGGAGTTCGTGGAACGGTTGCGGAATACGAAACCGTTCGCGGAGGTGGAAAAGCTAGTGGAGCAGCTAAAGAAGGACGTGATCGGTGCTGCAAGACTCGTCAAGTAGTTAGTGAACACTCTAACACAAGAAATACGGTATAGTACATGATTGTAGTACGGATCAAATTTGTACAGGAATATTCCCACCAATATCAATCCGCTCCCTCGAAAGTCTGCTTGTCATTCCTCCTCACCCGAACGAATGCTCTGTTCCTTGAACTGTTCAGGACACCTTTTTCTTGAACTGCACGGCCGCAAGGCCGATTACGAGCAGGGCCATGCCGGACAATACGGCCGCGTTTGGCCATAACTCGTGCCAGCCGGCCCCACGGATGATGACTCCACGGGCGGCGTCAATCATCCACGTCATAGGGATCATGTTCGCGATGACTTTCAACAACCCCGGCATCGATTCGATGGGGAATATATACCCGGACAGGAACACCCCCGGCAGAACCGTTCCCATCACCATCTGCCCAGCCGACTCGCGCGTGTTCGCCCGAACTGAAATCATCAACCCGACCCCGAGTGCGGCGACGACGAAAGGAAAGTTGATCGCCAATAGCAGGGGAATGCTGCCGGCGATCGGCACGTGGAACGCCAGCCGCATCAGCGTGGCAATTGTTACGAATTGGATGAAAGAGAGAACGAGGTACGGGACCAGTTTGCCGACCATGAGTTCCACCGGCCGGACCGGGGTCATGAAGAGTTGTTCCAAGGTGCCGAATTCCTTTTCGCGGACGATCGAGTTGGCGGTGAGCATCGACGCGAGCATCTGGCAGAGGAAGACCATTAGACCCGGGATGAAGAAATTGGCGGAGCGGGTGTCCGGGTTGAAGAGGACACGCGGGCGAGAATCGATTGGCAGAGGTCGGTCGCCCAGAACCGTTTTGAGCGATTCCTGAAGGGCGATCGCGTTGCTGATGTTCAACCCCGTAGCCGCGACGCTCGATTCGGACCCGTCCACCAGAACGAGCAACTGAGCGGTTTGCCCCGCTTCAAGTCGGCGGGAAAAGTCTTCGGGAATCTTGACCCCGAGATGGGCTTTGCCGGCAACGATCCGCTCCGTCATTTCCTCGTCCCGGTAGACCTCTTCGACAACGTCGAAGTCGTCGGAGTTTTCGAACGCCCGCATCAGCGACCGACTCTCCTGAGTATGGCAGGCGTCGTATAGCACCGTGCGGACGTGTCGGACGTTCGTGTCGATCGCGTACCCCAGCATAAAGAGTTCCATCACCGGAATGGCCAAAGCGAAGAACAGCGTGCCCGGGTCCCGGAGCATGTGCAGGAACTCTTTCCGGGCGACGGACGCGGTCCGGCGGAGGCTGGCGGGCATGACGCGGTCCTCGCTAGGCTCGTTGGGACTTGGATAGAATTACGAACACATCTTCCAGGCTCGGCTCGGTCTGCCGAACCTGGTCGGGGGGTAGTCCGAGGTCGCCGGGCGTTGTGCGGTCGTCGACGAGGGCGTGGATATTCTGGCCGAAAATGGTGGCATCGCGGACGGGGGCGAGGTGGCGGATGCGTTCGAGGGTTCCGGCGGTGTCTTCGGCTTGGATTTCCAGCCGCCGAGTGCCGGGGGGAGTGACGTCGGGTCGGCGTTTCAATTCGGACGGCGTGCCGAGGGCGAGGAGTTTGCCGAGGTACAGATATCCGATGCGGCCGCAGCGTTCCGCCTCGTCCATGTAGTGCGTCGTAACAAACAGGGTGACGCCTTCCGCGGCGAGTCGGAATAGCAGATCCCACAGGTCTCGGCGGGCGACCGGGTCGATGCCGGCGGTCGGTTCGTCGAGGAAGACGAGTTGCGGTTTATGCAGGAGGGCGCACACGAGGGCGAGCCGTTGTTTCCAACCACCCGAAAGCTGGGCGGACCGACGGTCGAGGTACGGTTCCAGACCGGTGAGCTGGACGAGTTCCGCTTCCCGGGACCGGGCTTCGGCCCGGTTCAGGCCGTATACGCCCGAGTAAAACGCCATGTTTTCGCGGGCCGTCAGGTCGGCGTAAAGCGAGAATTTCTGGCTCATGTACCCGACACTCTGCCGGATCTCTTCCGGATCGTCCGCGACGTTCCGCCCGAGTACAGTGGCCTCGCCTTTGGCTAGTGAAATCAAGCCACACAGGGCGCGGATGAGTGTAGTCTTCCCGGACCCGTTTGGGCCGAGGAGGCCGAACACCTCGCCGCGGGCCACGGATAACGAGACGTCGGCGACGGCGACGACATGGCCGAACTGGATGGTTGCGTGCTCGACAGTAAGGGCATCGTCCACCTCATTGTCCCTCGATCGGAACGACCACCTCGGCCGCCATGCCGGACTTGAAGATCCCTTCGCTGTCGGCCACCCGCACTTTGACCGCAAACACCTGATGCCGTCGCTCGTCCACCGACTGCACGTTCCGCGGCGTGAACTCACTGATCGATGCGATGAAGATGATTTCGCCCTCGAATTTCCGGCCCGGGTAAGAATCGACGGTGGCTTCGACTTTTTGCCCGAGGCGGATTTTTCCGAGTTCGGTGGCAGGTACGAAAACTTTCACCCAGAGGTCGTCGGCCCGGAGGACACGGACGACCGGTTGCCCGGCGGTGACCAAGTCACCCGGCCGAACCGATAAGACTTCGATGACGCATTTTTCGGGGGCGGAGACCGTGGTTTCGCGGAAGTTGACTTCGGCTTCGGCCAAAGCAGCCTCGGCCTCCTTGGCGGCGGCGTAAGCGATCGCCTTGTCCTCCTCCCGGGTGCCCCGGCGGAGGAATTCGTAATGAGCCGAGGCCTGGGCGAACCCGGCCCGTGCTTCCTCGATGTCTTCCTTCCGACTGCCGGCCATCATCAGATCGTACATGGCCTTCAAGGACTTCACCCGCTCCCGGGCGGCGTCCCGTGCCGCGACGGCGACGTCCATCTCCTGTTTGGAAATGGAATCTTTGGGTGCCAGATTCAGTCGCTCCAGTTCCTTTTCCGTCTTCAATTGATCCGCCTGGGCCGCTTCCCAATCGGCCTTGGCCTGCCGCTTCTGCTCCTCCCGGTTTCCCACCTTGGCCTTGTCGTACCGAGCTTTCGCCGCGTCCATGGCCCCCTTGGCCTCGGCGATCTCTTCGGGCAGTGGGCCGGCGTTGGCTTTGTCCAGGGCGGCCTTGGCACTGACCGCCCGCTGCCGGGCCTGTTCCCGCTTCGCCGACCATTCGTACGGTTCGAGCGTGAACAGCACCTGACCCGCATCGACGACCTGGCTTTCACGGACTTGAATTCCATTCACTCGTCCGGCTATGCGTGAGCCGAGTCGGACTTCCTGAATTTCGACGGTACCCGGCAACCGTAACACGGCCG
>DASXPC010000319.1:0-17045 GCA_036493815.1 Fimbriiglobus sp.
GTCGAACTCGCGACGCAACGCCTCGCAATTCGCACACCCCGGATTCGCGCCCGCGTCCGCCATGCCCCCCGCTATAACCACTCAGACCGAATCGCGCAAGTGGAAGGGCGGTAAACAAGTACCTGTGATCTAGTGTCCTGATTCTCGACGAAGGGCGGGTCGGTGGACAATTTGAAGGTTTCGTGGAGGTGGGGTTTGAGGCCGAACGCCCGCCAGATGCGGCTGACCGCTGTCTGGGACAGGCCGGCGGCCTTGGCCATGCCCCGGGTGCTCCAGTGGGTGGCGTTCGCCGGTTTCGATTCGAGGGTTCGGGTGACGACCCGTTCGACCCGGGCGTTGGAGATGGTCCGCGGGGGACCGGGGCGGGGTTCGTCGGTCAGCCCGTCGAGTCGCTTCTCGGCGAACCGCGTCCGCCACTTGCCGACGGTCGGCAGGGTGACGCAGAGTTCGGCGGCGATGCGGTGTTGGTGTGGCCGGCGACGGTGGCCAAGATGATCCGGGACCGCAGGGCGAGTCGTTGCGACGTCTTGGGGCGGTGGGCCCACGCGTCGAGTTTGGATTGCTCGTCCTCGGTCACCGTCAAGGGTTTCAGCCGGGGCATCGGGTACCTCCGGCGGTACCCTACCATAAACCTTCCCCTTCACGGCGATCTTGTCGAGGCTGCTGCTCTGCTGGACGCTGTGCGCCTTGATGATGCCCCGCTTGCAGGTCGAGGGGTCGGGGTGCAGGCAGATTTTCTGCGCGTAGGCCGTCTGGCCGGTCTCGATGACCTCCTGGATCGTCTGTCTCGGTGCCGATTCGCGGTTCAGGTGGCACTTCTTGAACTTCTTGCCTGAGCCGCACCAGCACAAATCGTTTCTACCAATCCTCGGTTGCACGTCGTTCCTCCGGTCTACCTCCTCAGAAAGAGGAACGTTGGATCGATGCAGTTCGGTTCGTTCAGGGAATTCTAGACGATGCCTGCGGTCCGTGTGCGGCAGGGGTGCCGTGCCTCGCACCGGCTTCGCCACCCTTCTACCCGTTATCGCGGAAGTTGTTGCACGAGCAGAGAAGTTGTGGCACTGTCGGTGTGATGCGGCTGCGTGGATGGACACGTACTTTCTGAAGTTGGCGGGTTTGAAAACAAGATACGAAGTACGCCCGAGCCGGTATCAAGTTCGGCCCGCAGCAAGGAATCCTATTGCACCCCAGAGCATTGATGGGACGGTGATTCCACGGACAAGGTTCGCGGAGGTAGCTGCCCCGGAGCAGCAAACCTACTTCGGTCCGCCCCACGAATGGCACTTAGTTCTCCGGAACCCCTTTCAGGAGGTCACGTTTGGCGATGGTCCTCGGCTTCATGAGTCGGTCGTAGGATTTCGACCTCCGTTTCAATTGTCGGGGTTCGACGCGGTCGGGGCGATCCGCGAACCGGTGAACGATGATCGCGTCGAGCAGGGTGTGATAGACCGTCGTGCGGAATGTCGCGTTCTGGTCTCCGAGCCACGCAGTCGCGGGCTGGAACGCTTCGAGGGTCTGAACAGTGGCCTTGAAGCTGATCGACCGGGGCTCGACGTGATGCCGGACGGCGGCCTGGGCCATGATGGTTAGCCTGCCCCAATTCCGATCCCGCCGGCTAGAATGGCCCCGGGCGGGGACTGCGGCACCACGGTCAAATTCTACCATGACCGACTCCGAACAGACCGGTGAGTTCCAGCCGGGAGAGCCCGGTTCGTCCGTCGTCGTGTCCGCCCCGCCGGCGCACATCGGCCGGTATCGAATCGAGAAGGTGCTGGGCCAGGGCGGGTTCGGGGTCGTTTATCTGGCCCAGGACGGGCAGTTGCAGCGGCCGGTGGCGATCAAGGTGCCGCACCGGCATCGCGTTTCCACCGCCAAGGACGCAGACGCCTAGCTGACCAGCGTGCGCCGAAACCTGCAGGCCGGTCCCTGCTGCCGGCGGTGAATGGGCCCGCCGTCGCACGCATCGTAGATGAGGCCGCTGAACAGGGCCAGGAACGGGCTCAGCCATCCGCCCGTGGACCTCCGTCCCGCAACCGACCCACGGGCCGAGAGGAACAACTTTTCGTCGATGATGGGCGGGAAATAGTCCTTGATCGGTTCGCCGTCTGGCGCCCGCTTGCGTCCGCCCTCGCCCTGTCGCATCCGTCCCGGGACGAATTCACCCAACACGGCACGGGACGAGAGAAGTCGGCAGACGAACGACCGACACCAGTTCGGCAAACGGCCGATTGACGGCACCCCCTCGGCGTTCAGCTTCGCACAAATAGCGCCGATGCCGTGGCCATCGGCAGACAGTTTGAAAATGCGTCGGACCTTTCGGGCCGCGTCCTGGGCGATCGCGAACTTCGCCCCGGGGTGGTCGTGGAGTCGCGATCCTTTGGGGAGTGGCTCGCCCCGGGCATCAACAACCCGCAACCAGACGGGCACCATGCGGGTGAGTACCTTACCTACGGCCGCGTCCTGTTTTTCTTGGCCCACGCGGCCCCGATTCTTTCCGATTTCATCTTCGATTCGGAGTGGCTCCTGCTGAGTTCCATGATGCCTATTATTAGCGTCATCGGTTCGACGGACTCGTCATATACGACCTCCGAGGGGAGTAGCTGCACGACCCGAATGCCGCTCTCGATTAAGTGGAGCAACAGTGAGAGGGCCGGCCTAATGTGCTCCCGGGAAAGCCGGTACAGCGCCTCGACGATTAGGTAACTACCCTTCGACACCTTCCCGCCGTCAACCAGGCGCACGAACGCGGGCAGGGCATGCCGGTCCGGATTCTGCCGGTGCCCTCCGCGAAACGCATTGACCCCCGCGTCGGTCAACGTGAGGGCGTTATCGAGAGTGATCTTGTGCCGGGTGAGCCAGGCGTCCCGCAACTCCCGCTGGCGGTGGAGTGGATCCCCGTCGGACTGGCGGGGGGAGGAAAATTGGCTGTAGCTGTAGGCGTTGGCGGTCGCGCTCATGGAGAATCCCCGTGTGTGTGAGGGGATTCTTGTGAAAGGTAGGAACTGTGTAAACCTTAGTGAAGTCGGGAACCCGTGCAGGGGCTGGAGCAACAGCCATAACTATGGCCGCAGGGCCTTCAAACGGACAGAGTTTTGCAGCGTGCCGGTATCGACTTCCACAGTCGTTCCATACTGCGTTGGAGCGCCAAGCCGAAGCGAACGAAGGGATTCGGCTTCCCGGGTTGCCCGTTTGGGAAATTGGAGAGATAATCGTGAGAGATCAACCACGCATTCGGATAGGAAATAATGGCCGCCCCGCCGGAAACGTCGGCCAGCTTGCTGCTTCGTCTTCGCGACGCAACCGACAAGGCGTCGTGGAATACGTTCGTGGCCGCATACGGGCCCATGATCCGCGGGTATTGCCAGTATCAGGGGCTGCAAGAAGCGGACGCGGCGGACGTTAGCCAGGAAGTGCTGGTTCGGGTGGTGCGGTCGATCGGTTCGTTCGAGTACCGTCCCGACATCGGCCGATTCCGGGATTGGCTCGGAGCGGTAGTGCGTAATGCCGTCCGCCGGTTCCAGAATCGCGACCAGTCGACCCCGCACGGGACGGGTGCGGACGATCGACCCGAACTGGATGTGGCCGGTCCCGCCGATCCGGAGTGGACCAGCCGATACCAGGCAGGTCTGTTGACCGCCGCGTGCGACCGGGCCAAACCCCACTTCGAACCCCACACCTGGCGGGCGTTCGAAAGTGTTTGGCTCGAACGCACGCCGGCCCCCGCCGTCGCGCACGAACTCGGGTTGCCTATTCACGCGGTTTATGTGGCCAAATCCCGCGTCTTGCAGCGAATACGCGAAGAACTCCTCTTTCTGGCCGAGGACATGCCTCACGCCTTTCCGCCCGATTGATCGGAGATGTTCGTGACCGCCTGCCCGCCGCCCGACCAACTTCGCGCCCTCTTGTCGGCCGCCGTCACCCGGGCCGAGGCGGATACAATCGAAACTCACATCCAAAACTGCCCTGAATGCCTCCGCTTGCTCGACGTACTTTCCGACGATCCGAAACTGCAGGACTGGCGAGACGGCAAGCCGAATACGCAAGACTTTTTCCCCACAACCGCTGCGGGGACGACCGTAGCAGCTCGCGGATTCCCGTTACCGCTCGACCCGCCGCGCAGGCCCGGCGACCTGGGCTCCCTCGGCACCAACCGGATCGAAGCGGTGGTCGGAAGGGGAGGAATGGGTGTCGTGTTTCGCGGATGGGACGAAGCGTTGAATCGTCCCGTCGCGGTGAAAGTTCTGCGACCGGACCTCGATCTGCCGCAGGCTCGGGAGCGGTTTGTACTGGAAGCCCGAGCCGCGGCCGGGCTGCACAACGACCACGTCGTGGCGGTTTACGGCGTGTTCAACCCGCCGGCTGGCGTGCCGTACTTTACGATGGAATTGCTCACCGCCCCTCCACTGAGCGAACGTATCGGGGGGAAGCCCCTTCCGTCGCGGGAGGCAGCCGAAGCGATCGCTCAGGCGTCGGACGGGGTCGCCGCAGCCCACGCCGCGGGACTCATTCACCGCGACATCAAGCCGGCGAACATTCTGACCGACCCCGCCACGGGTCGGGTGAAAGTCGCCGACTTCGGCCTGGCCCGAGACGCTGCCGTGCCTTCGAGCCTGACTCAGGAAGGATCCGTCGTCGGCACGCCCCATTACCTCAGTCCCGAGCAAGCAGCCGGCGGGTCCGAATCGCTCGACGCCCGAGCCGACGTTTACAGCCTCGGCGCGACCCTGTACGAAACACTCACCGGCAGTCCGCCGTTCCGCGGAACGCCACTGGCTGTACTTCGCCAAGTTCAAACGGACACGCCCGTGCCCGTCCGCCGGTTGAACGGAGAAGTATCGCCGGACCTCGAAGTGATTTGTTCGAAAGCGATGGCGAAAGACCCGGGCCGGCGTTACGCGAATGCGGGGGAGTTACGGGACGATTTGCGGCGGTGGCTGTCCGGTCGGCCGATCACGGCCCGCCCGGCCGGCCCGATCGAACGGAGCCTGCTTTGGGGGCGGCGCAATCCGCTCGTCGTGGCCGTAGTCGCCGTCTCAGTTCTCGGGTTCGCCGCCTCGACCTGGGGTTGGTGGCAGGCCGGCAAACAGACCGACCTCGCTCGAATTCGCGAAGGAGAAGCCGTTTCCGCCCGCGAATCGGCGACCGAAAAGGCGAAATTAGCCGAGGACCGGGCCGTGCTCGCCCTCGGCACGATCAACACATTGGTCATCAAGGCCCAACAACTGGCCGGGACTACTCCCGGAACGCTGCCGCTTCGACAGCAGCTTGCCGAAGCCGCTCTGGCCGACCTTCAGAAATTGGCCGCGACGGGCAACCGAATTCCCGGTGCGGACCGCACGTCGTTGGTCACCCACCAGCGACTTGGGGATACACTCAACCTGCTTGGCCGCAGCCGCGAGGCGGTGAAGGAATGGGAAACGGCCGTGGCTCAAGCGGAGGCGCTGGCGAATGAATCACCCAGTGACCCAAGTCCGAAACGCGATCTCGCTCGACTCTGCGTGCGGATCGCTTACGTTCACCGCCGTTTAAACGAACCCGGCCGGGCAGACGAATGGCTCCGCCGCGCGGTCGCCACGTTGGAAGCGGCCGAGAGTTTGGCCCCCCACGACAAGGAGGCCGAACGAGAGTTTGAAGTCGCCCTGAATGCCCGGGCCGATCTTTCCCTGGAACGTAGCCGCTATCGGAATGCAATCAACGATTACAAACGGGCGTTAGTGAAAGTGGAATCGCTGGTCGCGGCCGACCCCAATCGGGTGCTTTACCAAAGCGACCTGCGCTATACCCATGCCCGTCTTGGTGCCGTATATGAATTGGTTCTCGATTGCCCTGCCGCTGATCGGCACTATCAAGCGGCCGAAGCGGCCGCAGCAAAAGCGCTCAATCTGGACCCGTCAAACCCGGCCGTGAAACGTGACTGGCTTATCTCGCTCCTAGATCGGGCGGACGCGCTCGCACATACCGGCGATTTTGTCGGCGCCGAGAAGGCCAGCCGCGACGCTCTAAAAAACCTCGAACCGGTTGCCCGTGCTGATACAGGAAATGCCTTAACCCAACGTGATCTCGCCGTCGGTTTCGGCCTCCTGGGAATCGCCCTCGTAGGACAAAACAAATTGGACTTGGGAGCGAAATCGCTGGAGTCGTCACTCGCCATCCGGGAGTCGATCCTGCGGCAATCTCCCGGTTCGGCATTGGTCGCCGCGGACATCCCTATCATTGTCGGCCTTGTCATTTATACGGCCGAACGCCGAGGTAAATTCGCAGATGCGGCCCATTGGTGCGAACATGCCATCGACATCGTTCGCGCCCTTCACCCCGATGTGCCCGACCCGTCTACTGCCGCGACCATTGCCAACCTTACCAACTGGAAACAGGTCTATGACCTTGCACCGAAAGCCATTGCCGACCCGACGTTTGCTCGAAAGCAGAAGGCGGAATTGGCACCGCGTCTGTGTTGCGTTCGGGCTTACGCCCTTGCCAGGAAGGGAGATTTCGCAGACGCCATTGCTTCAATCGAAGCCGCCCGGACTACATTCCCTTCCGACTTCGACGTCCTCGTTTACCATGCCCTCTTGCATTCGTATTGTGCAGGCGAAACGACTGATGAAACCTACCGCAAGAAATGGCTCGCAACGGCAGTCCAATCCATGACGGAACTGGCGAAAAAAAATCCGGTTTGGGTGTCCAATTGTTATTGCTTCCCGGAATTGATACCCGTCCGTTCGGACGCCGGCTTTGAGAAAGTGCTGGCCATCGTGCGGCAGGAAAAGAATTAGCTCAATTCGCCACCGGCTCGTCCGAAATGCCGTGGGAAATCCCAACCGGACGAACGAGTGAAATTTATTCATCGACGACGTCGTCGAATTTGGCCAACGCCACCACTTCGTCCCGCCAAATTAAAACGCGTTTTCGATTTCGTTTAATGCCGGTTGCCACACTTTCAGCCACGTAGTTTTCCCGGCTCGTGTCGGTATCCCGCAAATCGTGAAAGTCGGCATTCTTCAATTCCAGAAAGGTATCGTCGAATGTTTTCAACGTGCCGAGGCAGACGAATTCGGCCTTCAGATCGACCACGACCTTCTGATTCAGATATTCATCGAGCATAGCTCGGTCCCGTACAGCTCTTCGATCGGGATAGATTCTAGTCCGAAACCGGCCTTTCGCCCCATAGCCAAATCTCGTTATAACCATCCACTTCATCGTGCATACAATCCGGAGGAAACCGTTGGGTGTCGCTCACCTCATCCCATTCACCCGACTGACGAAGGTCGTAGCCCGGCCGACCGTTGCAATTCGGGTCGGGGCGCTCGTCGGCTTATTTCTCTTTTTTGCGGGGCTCGCGGCAATCCTGCCGCCCGTGGACGACGAGCTTTATTACTGGTGCTGGTCCCGAAATCTTCAATTGAGTTACTACGACCATCCGCCGATGGTGGCGTATCTGATCCGGATGACCACCGCCATTTTTGGCGATACCGTCTTCGCCCTCCGGCTTCCCGCGGTCCTCGCTTCCGTCGTCGCGTTCGGCATCGTCGCCTACCTGACGCGCTGGCGCCGCTTTCTTATCACCGTGCTGCTGACCCCGCTTTTCACCTTCGGCGCGATTCTGGTTACTCCGGATACGCCCCTCCTTCTCTTCTGGTCCTTATACCTCTTATGGCTGACGAAACTGCATGATCGATTGGCCCTCTCCACTGGTATCGAACCCCCGCGCGTCTCGTGGGGTTATTGGACGCTCGGGGGAGTTTTGCTCGGTTGCGGCGTTCTCGGGAAGTATACGATGGCCTTGGCCGTGCCGGCCGGGGCCGTTTCGCTCCTGTTCGTCCGCCCGTGGTCGCGTTGGATTCCCGGCTTTGTGTGGCACGGTGTCGTTTCGTTCGTCGTCGCTTCGCCGATCCTGATATTCAACATTCAACAGGACTTCGTTCCCCTGCGATATCAATGGGAGCACGCAACCGCGACGGGCAACTCGGGGCTCAAATCGTTCGGGGAGTTCGTGGGGGTGCAGATTCTGGGTTTCGGCCTTTTGCCATTCGTACTGCTCCCATGGGCGATTCGACACTACAGGCAGTTGGCGGCGAACTCGACCCTCCGCGTTTGCCTGTTCCTGTACGTTGTGCCGTTCGTAATCTTCGTTTACAAGTCAATAAGAGGTCCGCTCGAAGGAAACTGGGCCATCGTCGCCTACATCGGTTTTTGGCCCGTGGCCGCGGTATGGTTCGACTCGATTCGGGGATGGAAGTGGGGCCAGCGACTCGCTATTGCAGCATCGGCTCCGCCCGCTCTCTGCGTGTTTTTTCTGGCCGTCCACCTGATTTATCCCTGGCCGTTCGTCCCGCCCCGGCCTGACCGGGTCACGCGACAATTCGACCGCATTGCCGCATTCCGGAAAGCCGCGGATGCGATTCATGCCCGTGATGAATCGATCCCGGTTTATGCATCGGTGTATCAGGACGTGGCCGTATTACGGTTTTTCGGGGTCGACGCACGGCAGATCGATGGGATTTCCCGGCCCAGCCATTTCACTCGACCCTCCGAACGAACCCAGGATCACGACCATGTATTTGTTTTCTCGGAAGGACCGTTACCTGCGGCGATCACGTACGGGTTCGCCCTGCCGGAATTGATCTTCCAGACACCGCTGATAGTTCGCGGAGAATGGTTGTCGAACTATTATGTTTGGGAACTACGAAAATTGCCGTCGCCGTGACAACCGGAGTGCCGTCAGGTAAGATGGACCCAACCTAATTCAACCCGCATGACATGCCGCGAAGTACCCCCGTCCGCATCCCTCCCCTGCCCGAGCACGTCGTCGCATCTTCGGCCGATTTGACCGTTTGTCTGGACCATTTAGCCGGGCAATCTCAGATCGCATTCGATACGGAGTTTGTCGGGGAAGATACTTATCGGCCCGAATTGTGTCTGGTTCAGGTTGCGACGGCCGAGAAATTATTTCTGATCGACCCGTACGCAACCGGCCCGCTCGACGGGTTTTGGAACCTTTTGACCGATCCGAATCGGCTGGTAATCGTGCACGCGGGGCGGGAAGAGATTCGGATGTGCCGGTACGGCGTCGGTCGTCCGCCGGCCAATGTATTCGACGTCCAGATCGCCGCCGGGCTTGTCGGCTACGCTTATCCCATCGGCTACGGCAACCTGGTCAACGACGTCCTTGGCATCCGCACGAATAAAGGGGAAACGTTGACCGACTGGCGACGCCGGCCCCTCACGCCGGCCCAGGAACGCTACGCGTACGACGACGTTCGCTACCTCTTGCCGATCTGGAAACGGCTGTCGGACAAACTGAAAAAACGGGGCCGGGTGGATTGGGCCGCGGAAGAGTTCGCCGTCGCGGTTCGGCGGGCGCTGGGCGGAGACCCGGGGACCGAACGCTGGCGTAAAGTCAAAGGCCTAGGCGGACTCGACCGCCGCGGGCTCGCCATCGCCCGATCCCTTTTTCAATGGCGCGAGGATTTCGCCGACCGGGTCAATCGCCCCGCACGATACCTCCTTCGGGATGACCTGATCGCCGACATCGCAAGGCGACTCCCGACGAAAATCGACGACCTCACTCCCCTTCGCGGTCTGCCCCGGGGTGAGGCCGAGGCGATATTGAACTCGGTTCGCCGAGCCGTAACCTCGGCACCGGACGAGTGGCCCGAGAAAGAAGAGCGGGATCACGACCCGCCGCACGTCGCATTACTCGCCCAACTTCTTGGCGTGGTGCTTGCCGAATTCGCCGCCCGGGAGCAAATCGCCCCGAACATGGTGGCGACGACCAGCGACCTTCGCACCTTGGCGAGATCCCGTCAGAAGAAAGGGGCACTGCCCGCAGATTTTCCTCTCGCCCACGGTTGGCGGGCCGGCTCGGCATTACCCGAACTCGCCGCCGTACTCGACGGCGAACGAGCACTAAGAGTCGCCGATCCGCGGTCGAAGTATCCCATCCGGGTCGAGCCGCCGACCGAAAAGTGAATCGCGGCCGGGAGGGCCCAATGCCCCCACTCAAATGTCCGAATGCTTCGTGTACGTTCCTCTTCGACCCGTCGAAAGTGCCGGTCGGCGCGGTGTTGGCCTGTCCACGGTGTGGAACGCGATTCGCTCTCGGAGACTCGGCGGCCCCGCCCGTGCTCGGGCCGGATCCGGGGGCGGTACAAGAGAAACCGCGAAAAGTTCGGGGAATTATTTCGTACGCGATTCCAACACTTGGTGCGATGTTCGTCGTTGGGGGAATTCTTTTCGCCGTGATATGGATGGGAGGGAAGAAATCGAGCGCTCGAACGAACGACATCCACAGCGAAGCCCTGAATTTTTCATTCACCCCACCCGGAGAACCCTGGAAAACGGATGAAGAAATGAAATCGAATCGCATGGGTGTCAATGTGGCCGTGTATGAGCGTAGCGGTCCGGCCGCATGGGTGGCGTTAGCCGCAAAGGATTTCGGCAGTCGAACGCCGGTGCATCGGGAGCTCGAAAACTATCTCGAATCCCGACTCCGGCGGATCTTTGACAATCTGAATATGGAGGAGAAACAGGAGGCAACCTGGACCGGCAGGCCGGCCCTCCGATACGAATTCCGGGCGACGGCAAAGGGAACCGATGCCGTCATGATCGGCGAATGCTACGCCCTCACTTGCAAGGGAATCGCTTACTGGTTTTTCGCCTGGGCCTCCCAGCACGATATTTCCAGCATCCACGAGGAATTCGAACCGATCCGCGAACGGCTCACCATTCTGCCCGGCCGGGAGAATTGGAAGGAAGCGACTCCTACGAAAACCGTCCTTACAGGAATTGGTGGGTACACCCTCACCGATCGTGAGGGCATTTGGACCAAACCACCTCTTGAGGAGCCTAAAGATGAAGATCCGAAGGCAGACCTCCTGGCTCAAGCCGTCGATCCCGCGAAAGGTCCGCGATCCGACTCCCATCCGACCGCCCGTCTCGTCGTGTTCCTCCTCGATGCGAACTCCGACCCGCTTACCACCGCACGGAAGTATGTCGTTGCCCGATACAACCGCAACCCGGAAACCTTCGGCCCCACCACCATTGAAGAATTGACCGACGCCCCCCAGGGCGAATCGCCACCCGGGGAACAATTCGGGGAGACAAAATCGATCCGGCTGAAACTGACCCGGCCGAATAGTCCTAGCTCGGCCAAACTGCTCGTCGTTGCCGGCATCAAACTCGGCGAAAAAGTGGTCGCTGTCGAATTGAGCTGCCCGTTGTTCCAACGGTCCATTTGGGAGAAGCGACTCCTAGCTCTTGCGGCCTCGCTCTCGGTCGGACAATAGTTCCGGAGCTAAGCTGGCAAGTCTTCGAGAAGTTATTTACATTTATTCCAACCTTCGGATTATCGAGGTGCCACGGATGGGGATCGCCACGACCTCTCGCGGACTCGCGAAATACTTCTCCTCAAGGGTTCGGGAAAAAGGGGCGACTTATTTTGCAAGGAGGCGGGTGATCGGGCTCGGCGGGGGAGCGGTTAACGCCTCGGCCGAAGTTCGGGGCGATTCGGGAAATTACGAAGTCTTTGGTTCCGTGCAGGAAGACAACCCGTCATATCTTTCCTGCTCCTGCGATTGCCCCTACGCCACCCGTGAAGGCTTACCTTGCAAGCACATCTGGGCCTTCCTCCTGGCCGCGGACGAAAGAGGCCTTCTCACCGGATATCCCGGTACCGCGGTGAAACGACTTTTGCTCAATACCGAGGATTTCGAAGACGATGCCGATGACGACGAATACATGAACGATTTTCTGCAGGAGTTACCGGGCAAGCAACAACCAATCGTCCAATACATCCGCGGCCGTATTCGGGGCCGCCGACCGGCCCCGCAACCCCCTCGCGAACCGGCCTGGAAATCGGCCCTCCGAACCGTAGCCCCTTACGACCCGCATTCCCATCAACCGGACCGCGGCGGGTGGGGCACCCGGCGGGATGTGGTCTACGTCATCGACAGGCAAGATCAAAACGCGACCGGCCTGAAACTCCAACTCCTCTCCCGCGAGATGAAAAAGGACGGGACCTGGGGGAAGCCGCGAAACGGGTCTCCGTCGCGGCACGATTTGGCCGAAATGCCATCGGCCGACCGCGACGTTCTGGTTCCGTTGTTCGGGGCCGAGACCCAGGGTTTCGGCTACGGGTATTCGTCCACGTCGCAATACACGCTTAACCAGGAACATTGCCGACTACTGCTTCCCCGGCTCGCGGCGACCGGAAAGTTCTACTCGAAAGACTCCGCGAATCCCGATCTCGTTCCTCTCGCCTACGAGAACGGCGATCCGTGGGTGTTTGAAGTTGCGCCGGAAAAGACGGACGGAGGGAAGGATTGGCGGATCGTCGGCCGATTGGTCCGTGGGCAGGAACGGCTGGCCCTTGGGCAGTTCGACGTCCTCTGGCCGGTCGGCGTCGTGCTCCGACAGAATAATCTCGCGCTCGCCGACTTCCGCGGGGCGTTTGCCTGGGTTCGCGTATTTTTCGGCGGGAAGGAACTGACCGTCCCGGGTTCCCAACTCGACGATTTTCTCGCGGAAGCTTTCGCCAAGGGTGAGCCGCCTCCCCTTCGCATCCCTGCCGAAGCGGGGATTGCGGTTCGCGAGGAGACGATGCGGCCGAAGCTGATCGTCAAGAAGCCGGCTTACACTTATCGCTCCGACCTGCTCCGGGCCGATTTGATTTTTCGATACGGTGAGACCGGGTTCGCCACGGACAACGGCCGGGCCGTGACGTTCGACAAGTCGACCCGAGCGATCGTCCTCCGCGATCATTCGGCAGAGCGCGCGGCCGAGGTTCGCCTGCACACGCTCGGGATGAAACCGCCGACGTATTACGACCATTTCCATACGGTGCCGAGCAAGCGATTGCCCGAAATCGTCCGGACACTGATCGCCGAAGGGTGGCAGGTCGAAGCCGAGGGCAAACTCTACCGCACCGCCGGCAAATTCGAACTGGGCGTGGCCACCGGAATCGATTGGTTCGAACTCCGGGGGCAGGTCGATTTCAACGGGAAAGTCGTTGCCCTGCCGCAAATCCTGGAAGCCATCCGAAACCGTCAGACGATGGTAGACCTGGGCGACGGGGAGATGGGCCTGTTGCCCGAAGAGTGGTTGAAAAAATACGCACTGCTCGCCGGAGCGGGGGAGAAGAAGAAAGACCACGTGCGATTCGGACAGAATCAGGTCGGGTTGCTCGACGCACTTCTGGCCGCCCAACCGGAAGTCGATCTGGACGACAAGTTCCGCGCCGCCCGGGACCTGTTCCGGTCCTTCAAAGGAGTCGAGGCGGCCAAACCGCCCCGGTCGTTCACCGGCGAACTGCGGCCTTATCAGGCGGAAGGACTCGGTTGGCTCAAATTTCTCCGCGATTTCCGGTTCGGCGGATGCCTCGCGGACGACATGGGTCTCGGCAAGACTGTTCAGGTGCTGGCCCTATTAGTCGACCGGGCCGAGGCACGGCCGGCCGGCATTCCCCGACCGAGCCTCGTGGTCGTGCCCAAATCGCTCGTCTTTAATTGGAAAGCCGAAGCCGCCCGGTTCGCCCCTTCCCTGAAAGTGCTCGATTACACGGGCACCGAGCGCAAAAAGAACCCGTCCGCACTCGGGGAGTACGACGTCGTACTAACCACGTACGGTACGTTACGGAACGACGCCCCCCTTCTAAAAGACATCCCGTTCGACTACGGCATTCTCGACGAATCCCAGGCGATCAAGAATGCCGGCACCGAATCGGCCAAGGCGTGCCGACTTCTGAACGTCCGCAACCCGCTCGCCATGAGCGGCACGCCGATTGAAAACCACCTGGGGGAACTCTGGAGCTTGTTCGACTTCCTGAACCCGGGCATGTTGGGGCGGGCCACGGCGTTCCAGTTGATCGGCGGGTCGGGCCGCGGAGCCGATGAGGAAAGCCGTGCCGTGCTGGCCCACGCTTTGCGGCCGTACATCCTTCGCCGAACCAAAGATCAGGTCGCCAAAGACCTCCCACGAAAGACGGAACAGACGGTTCTGTGCGAACTCGAGCCGGCCCAGCGAAAAGTCTATAACGACCTGAAAGAATACTATCGCAAGGCGATCCTGGGTGCCGTCGAAACTGTCGGCCTGGCCAAGGCGAAGATTCAAATCCTCGAAGCCCTGCTCCGCCTACGCCAGGCGGCGTGTCATCCGGGTTTACTCGACAAAACGAATTCGGGCGAAACCAGTGCCAAACTCGATGCCCTGCTCCCGCAACTCGGCGAAGTCTTCGAAGAGGGGCACAAAGCCCTCGTCTTCTCGCAATTCACCAGCTTCCTCGCCATCGTGAAGCAGCGCCTCGACGCCGACGGCATCCCTTACGAGTACCTCGACGGCAAAACCCGCAACCGCCAGGCGAAAGTCGATCGGTTCCAAACCGACCCCGACTGCAAGCTGTTCCTCATCAGCCTGAAAGCGGGCGGCGTCGGTCTGAACCTGACGGCCGCCGAGTACGTCTTCCTCCTCGACCCGTGGTGGAACCCCGCGGTGGAAGCGCAGGCGGTTGACCGGGCGCACCGCATCGGCCAGACGAAACCGGTTTTCGCGTATCGTTACATCGCCAAGGACACGGTCGAAGAAAAAGTGCTGGCCCTGCAAGAGAGCAAGAAGGCGCTCGCCGATTCAATCATCAACGCGGACAACAGCCTGATCCGGTCGCTGAAAAAGGAAGACCTGGAGTTGCTGCTTTCCTGACGACCCGTGCATCATGTCACAATCACTCACCCGTGTCGCCCTCGTCGTCCGCGATTACGACGAGGCAATCGCTTACTTCACGAACTGCCTCGGGTTCGAGTTGGTTGAGGACACACCACTCGGCCGAGGAAAGCGGTGGGTGGTCGTGGCCCCGCGCGGTGGAAGTGGTGCGGCACTCCTTCTTGCGAAGGCGGCAACCCCGCGACAAATCGACCGGGTCGGCGATCAGACCGGTGGTCGGGTGTTCCTCTTCCTCCAAACCGACGACTTCGACCGAGACTATGGGAATATGAAGGCGAAGGGGGTCCAGTTCGTGGAGGAGCTGCGGAAGGAAGAATACGGCAAGGTTGTCGTGTTCGAGGACCTGTACGGGAACCGGTGGGACCTGGTGGGGCCGGTTTCTACGCCGCGCCCATGATTAGGGCACCGTTCTGGCCACCGAAGCCGAAGCTGGTCGACAAGCCGTATCGGGCCTTCTTTTCCCGAGCCGTGTTAGGAACGTAATCGAGGTCGCAGGCTGGATCGGGCGAAGTGAGATTGATGGTGGGCGGCACGACGTGCCCGTTTAAGGTTAGTGCAAGTGCCGCGGCTTCGATGGCCCCGGCCGCACCGATCGAATGGCCGATCATCGACTTGATCGACGATAATTGCACTTTCTTGGCCGCTTCACCCCAGACCCTTTTGACCGCGGCCGTTTCCATCAGGTCGTTAAGCTTCGTGCTCGTCCCGTGGGCGTTGATGTACGTCACGTCCCGGTGATCGACCTGGGCTTCGGATAGTGCCGCATGAATGGCCCGGGCCCCGCCGCGCCCTTCGGGATCCGGCTTGGTTACGGAGTAGGCATCGAAAGTGGAGCCGAACCCGAGCACTTCGGCATAGATGTTCGCGTTCCTCGCCTTGGCCCGCTCGTACTCTTCGAGAACGAGTACGGCCGCCCCTTCACTGATCACGAATCCGTCCCGCATCCGGTCGAAAGGACGGGACCGTTCTTCCGGACTCCGGTCGGCCTTGCTGAGCGTCCCGAGCGCGGAATAGGCGAGGAGCATGAGTGGATCGACTCGACTGTCGGCTCCGCCGGCAAGCATGACATCGACGTCGCCGCTTCGGACGAGGCGGAACGCTTCACCCACGGCCTGCGTCCCGGCCACGCAAGCCGTCACGACGGTATTATTGGGCCCCTGGCAGTTAAACGCCATGCTGATGTGCGCCGCCGCCATGTTGGGCAAGTATTTCAATAGCCAGAGTGGGAACAGGGGCGATTCACCGGGCCGATCGCCGTTGAGTTGCGTTTCGTCAAACGACCCATCGGACTGGCAGGCGCGGGCGAGGAGTGGGGCGAGTTCGCCGAGGTCCACGGGAACGACGCCGGCTCCCATGACGACGCCGACGCGCTCGGGGTTTTCGAAATCGAGGTTAAGACCCGAATCTTTCACGGCCAGACCGGCCGCCCCGACCCCAAACTTGGCGGCCCTGCCCATCACTTTCAACGATTTCTTGTGCGTGGACGGGAAATAAAGCGACGGGTCGAAATCGTGAACTTCGCCGGCTACGGTCACTGGGGAATTCCGTGCGTCGAACGAACGAATCGGGCCCACACCGCTTCTCCCCGCGACGCAAGCCGACCAGAAATCGTCCTTCCCGACCCCGTTCGGGGCGACGACGCCAATTCCGGTAATCGCGACCCTTCGCATGACCTACCCATCCCGGCCTCCCCGCCTCCTTCGGGGTCGGGCCGCGTTCAATGGTTTTTCGTCCGATCCGCCGACCGAAGTCGGGTGTTGCTAAGGATTTTGGCGCAAAATATACCGCAAAACACCCAACCTGACCGATCTATTCATTTTTACCTTGTTAACAACTGTTCTGCAATCGACAAGAAGTGGTTCTCACCGACATTGTCCAAAGTGGCCCGTTACGCCCGGTACGTCAGGCGCGAACGGTCCTGGAAGACGGGGTAGTCAATCTTCCATCGACCCGGACGAATAACCCGAATCAGATCGGTCCCATCCCCCGACCGGTTCGGTAAAAAAATCGGTTGCGGAGCCGTTATTGCAGGAAGGTTTTGCCCGAACTCTCCGGACGGTTTATAATGCCGTGGTGGAAGCGGTTGGCCCGCCAACGGTACCGCCGCCCTGCCCGAAGGATTCCCGATGTCTCACCGTGGATTTCCCCCCGCCACCGGGGCGGTTTGGGCAGTATTATGCTTTGCGATCTCCGGCTCGGTTCGAGCCGAAAATCCGTCCGCCCGGGACGGGGTCTGCATAGCGGTATCGAGCCCCATCACCACCGAATCGACCAAGTTAATAAGGGGCAAAATCGATGGTATTCGTAGGAACGTTACGCACCCGCCGACGACT
>DASXPC010000320.1:0-8812 GCA_036493815.1 Fimbriiglobus sp.
ATCATCAGGTTGGCGGGTTTCAGGTCGCGATGGATGATGCCTTCGTCGTGGGCGGCCTGGAGGACGTCGCACAATTGGGTGACCACACGCCCGACCCGGGCCGGGGCGAGCCGGCCGTTCTTCGCGAGCAGGCTCTCCAGATTCACCCCTTTGACGTATTCCATCACGATGCACGGCCCGTTCGGGTCGTTCAACGACGCATCGTAAAGGGTCACCGCGTTCGGGTGGTGGAACCGGGCCATTACCAGCGTTTCCCGCTGGAACCGGTCTCGAAATTTGGGGTCGGCGGCTATGTGGTCGTGCATCACCTTGACGACGACGAGACGGCCGAGGTCGGTCTGGCGGGCCAGGTAGACCCGACCCATACCGCCTTCCCCGAGCACCCGTTGGGCTTCATACCGGCCCAGGAAGACGCGCCCGATCATGCTTGCTCAACTCCTGCGAACCGGCCGCGAGGGACCGGGCACAGAAGTCTAGGGCGCGTTCCGAACCCTTGCGCGAAAAGCTTGTGTTGGGGATTTTCCTTCCGGCAGAAACCTTTCGACGCCGGCAGAATTGGTCCGTCTATTTCTCTTCCTTCTTGTAATTCAGCACCGCCACCGTGTAGCCGTCAGCCTTCATGTCGACCGGGATAACCAGTTCGTTCGTACGGGGAAATTTCTTGACATTTTTCAGGCCGTCCAAAAATTCGTCCGGCGGCAGAAGGTCGTCGTACCCCTTGACACCGTAGTGCATGGGCACGGCGTAGAGTCGCGGGTTGATCGCCGCGGTCACGGCCCGGGCCTGCTCCCCGTTGATCGTATACACCCCGCCGACCGGCACCATGAGCACGTCTACGGGGCCGATGAGTTTGATCGTGGCCGGGTCGAGTTCGTGGCCGAGGTCGCCGAGGTGGCAGAACGTCAGGCCGTCGGCCTCGACGATGAATACGGCATTCTTCCCGCGGGTCATTCCGTTGGTCGCGTCGTGGTACGTTCCGACGGTGCGAATCCGGATCGCCCCGACCTTTTCGTCAATTTTGTTCCAGTCTTGTGTCCGGCCGTTTGCCCGCTCCTTCAACCCGTTAAACACCCGCGCCGATTCGTGGCCGACCACGACTTCGACCTTGTTGTGATCGTTGTGCAGGTGCGAGATGCATATGACATCGCCCCGGACGTTGGTCCGGCCGAATTCGGAAATGGCATGCGGGTCGAATACCACACTCTTACCGGCCGAGGTTTCGAGCTGGAAGAACGACTGCCCGAACCAGCGGAGTGTCACGTGCTTCTCTCCCGCGGCGAGAGGACCGGCGGCGAGGGCGAAGCCGAGAAGTGATAGGAGTGTGCGAACCACGGGTGGGCCTCCGGTAAGGTATCCGTATCTTACCAGACGACCCGCCCGTGCGGAAACAACCGGGGTTACTTCGCGAGCGAAACGACCTCACATGCCGCGACGTATCCGCCCTTCGAAGCACCGCCGAGAATGAGGGTTTTGCCGTCGCCGATGGACACGGCCCGGTGGACCCACCGGCCTTTCGCGAGCGATCTGACTTCGGTCCAGGCTTTGCCGGCGAGTCGGTAGACTTTTCCGTCGGCCGGGCTGAGATAGAGATTACCATCTGTCACGACGGAGGCCGGCGCGAATCCGTTCATTTCGTCACCCGGAAGGTCCGGGCCTTTGCTCCAGGATTGTGTCTTCGTGTCGAATACGTTGACGCTGGAAACGGTGCTCATCCCCGCTCCGTTGTCGAGGCCGCCAATGACGAAGACGTTGCCGGTCAGTTCCGCAACGGTTAAGGCACGCCGGATGAAGGGCTGCTTCACCGTTTCCCACTTGGCTCCGGCCGAGGCGAGGTCGAGTTTCAGACCGTGGTCGTACCACACCGTTTTCTTGTCCTTACCGTTCATCTGCCAGCCACCGAATACGTACAGGGTGTCGCCCGCAACGACCGCATCGTGGCTCGACCGCGGGGCCGGCAGGCTGGGCAGATTCGCCCACTTTCCGACTTTGGGATCGAAGCGTTCAACAGCGGCCACGCTGACGGAGTCCGACGGTTCGTCGGTCTTGTTTCGGGGAGACATGCCGCCGATGCGGATGACCGTGCCCTTGTACGTAACCAGGGCCAGGCCTTGCAGGTGCGGGCCGCCGGGAAGTTCCTCCCAGGTGGATGACGGGGCATCTATCTTAATCCGTCGGAACTTGTCGAGGGTCGTTTCGATCGCGTAGGAATGGGTTTTCCCGGCATGGCCGCCGTAAACGTAAACGTATCCATCGCAAGTTGTGGCCCCGAAGCTGGTGATGGCTTCGGGCAGTGGGGGGAACGATTTTTCCGCGGCCGCGGCGGAGAGCGTCACGGCCAGGAGAATCAGGATCGAACCAAGCGTTCGCATAACATGTCTCGCGTGGTGGTGGGAGCTATTGGGAGTCTTCGTACGTCACGACCAGCGTGGCGTAATGGCGAGTTTCGCCGTATTTCTTGCCGCAGAGTTCGCCGCTGGCGGTGTCGACGTGTTTGGCCCAGGCGCCGTACCGCCCGGCCGCGGGGAATCCGATTGTCTTGCCCGCCTTATCCGTCTTGACTTTCGCCTTTTCGCCATTCGGTTTGATGACCGTGACTTCCTCGCCGGCGAGCGGTTTGTCCCCGGCCGAGAAGACGAATGCCACCTCGCCTCCTGCAACGTTCGGCGTCAATTCCACCGGCAGTTTGGCGCCAACCGCAAGTTTATCCGCGGCTACGGGCCCGACGATCGTCTTCGGATGATACGTGATCAGATACGCTTTTCCGTCTTTCCCGGGCATCACGCCGTATGGCACGGTGCCATAGAGCAACCGGGGACCGGATCCCGGCAGCGGACCCGTGAGCGCGTGCTTTCCGGATTTGAGTTCGACCGGTGTTTCTTTCCCGACAGCGTCGCGGCATGTCAACTTCAGCCCGGCAACTTTTTCCACCCCCACGTCCTCGTCGATTGCGAGTTCCTCGCTGAGGACGACGGAAACCGTCGCATTATTTTTTGCCGGCAAGACGAAGACAAAGTGTGCCGTCGCCGATGCGGCAAAGGCGACGACCGCGACCGCTGTTACTAGATATCGCAGCACAATGAAGTCTCCTGGAGCCGTGGACGTTAGTTGGTGTCGCCGGGAATGATTTCACCCCCGGCCCGGGTGGCCAGCGCGTTGTAAGTGGCGGCGTCGATGCCGTCCCGAATGAACCGGACCGAGCCGTCTGTCATGCCGAAGTTCGCTCCCCCGGCGTGCTCGCTCCGGAACGCTCCGAAAACGGTACTCACGTCCGCGAAGTCATGTTTGTTGAACGGATGAAACGTCGTGCCCCAGTTGTATCCAATGTAGCCGTAGGCCCAGACTCCGCCCATGTTCGTAGACGGCACGCCCTGCGGTTTGAAATCCGTTTCGCCGACGAGAAACGTGTTCGACGTGCCGTCCGTGACCGACCCGATCGATGTGGGCTGCCGGTTCGGGCTTCCGGCATTGGCGGAGTAAGAGGGATTCTTGATCGGAACGATCGTGCCGTCATAGGCCGGCTCGGGCACGCCGTAGTACGAGGCGTACGTGAAGAGCTGGACGTCCTGTGTTCCGCTGGAAAAAAGATAGCTGCAATAGGCCCGGTCCTCGGCCAGGGGCCCGCTGGGCGGCGACATCGACGGGCAGACGTAGGTCGGAATCAACACTTTCTGGAGGCTCGCGTTCGAATAGCCGAGCGTCGCCTCGGTGCTCGAATCATTTCGCGGCTTCTTCGGGTCCCACCGCTGGGCGACCGCATCCTGTTCCAGAAAGGGCAAAATCAGAATCATCCCGCTCACGTAAGAGGCCACCGTTTCCCCGGCTTGGCGGTCCAGCGTGGCGTACGGAAACTTCTGATACGCGTCGTGGTAGTTGTGCGTCGCCAGGACGATCTGTTTTAAGTTGTTCGCACACTTGATCCGGTCCGCGGCTGCCCGGACCTTTTGGACTGCGGGGAGCAAAAGGCCAATGAGGACCGCGATGATCGCGATCACGACCAGCAACTCGATCAGGGTAAACGCTCGACGATTTGGGGCACGCATTTGCGGCACCTCCCGGGATGGAACGGAGACCGTTCGGTGGGAGCCGCATTGCGACGACGGGTTTGAGAATTACCCGGGCGGAGCGAAGCGTACTCAAAAACAGGACTAAAAAAGTCCCGATCTTATTGAGAATGAGATTGATTCTCAATTCGATGGCAATAGGTTATTTTCTAAGCTGCTTTCGGCAAGTACTTTCTGCAAGAAAAATCACACTGAACTGGTTTTCTTTATGGCTGACACCCATTCGGAACCCGAAAATTGCGACCCAAACGGCCCGGATGCCACGTCAACGAACCTTAGCCGCGTGCTACCGTCGACCGCACTTTTCGGCAAAGACCGTGAGGTCTGGATCGAGCACGACGGCACTCGTTATCGCCTGCGGATCACGAAGAGGAATAAGCTCCTATTGCAGAAGTGATTGCTCGGCCGGCTCCGTTAACATTTCGGCCAATTTCTCAGTTCGTAGTCACTCACACATCTCGCCCAAATCGATTCCGACTGACACCCGAACACGCGCATCACGGCCCCGGATCGTCAGGCTTCCGGACCCAAATCTCCCCGAATACTTCCGGTTGATCGAGTCCGATTTCCCGATTTTTGATGAGTTCTAGGACGGCGAGAAACAGACCGATCAATCGCGCGCGGAAATAGGGCGGACAAAACAAATCGCGAAATGGCAAGCGGCCGGCGGTACGGACTCGATCGCGAATCAATTCCTCATACACGTGTTGCGGCGTGTCGTCGATCGCAATGGTCTGCGGCTGAAGGGCCTGCGTTTCGCGCATGAGCCGGGCGAACGCACTGACCAAGTCCCAAAGTTCCACCGCCCGAACCGGGGTGTGCCCCGGGGCGACTGGTTCGGCCGGGGCGACGCGCGCCAACCGCGTGTGGTGCTTTTCGGCACGCTCTTCGAGTGCCGCCGCCGCGTCCTTGAATTTCCGGTATTCGAGTAACTGTTTGACCAGTTCCTTTCGGGGGTCCGGCCCTTCTTCTTCACCGTCCTCCGGTTCCGCCGGTACCAGCATCCGGCTCTTGACTTCCATGAGCGTCGCCGCCATGACCAGAAAATCCCCGGCGAGTTCGACGTCGAGTTCCTGCATCAGTTGCAAGGTGTCGAGGAACTGATCGGCAATTTTGGCGACGGGTATATCGAGAACGTCGACTTCGTTCTTCCGAACGAGGTAGAGCAGTAAGTCGAGTGGTCCGTGGAAAGAGTCGAGTGCGACCTGGTAGGACATGCGGGGATTGTACGCTGCGTTCCGGAACTCACCCCGAATTCACGTCGATCCATTTCATGACGTCGAATCGGGTGTGCGGCGTAAATTGCGTGGCCTCCGGATAGACTTTGTACGCGGCTTCCCAAGCCGTGCCGAGTTGGGGAAGGGCGGTGAGCGGTACGGCGGGGTATTCGCGGTAAAACGCAACCTCGTCTGCCAAGTCGGTGGTCTGGACCGGTTCGTCGGGGGGGAGGGAGTGGGCGGCCACGTCCCTGAGCGAATCCCCGGCGGCGCCGGGTGGGCAGGCCACGACCGCGATTTCTTTTTTGCTCCAGGGACCGGGGTCCACCAACCGGGGAGTGGCTTCCTGGTACGCCGATATCATCGCGTGCGTGGCAGCGGGGGGACTCGGAAACCGGTGGGCGAACATCCCGGCCAGATCCACTTCGCCGAGTCGACCGTCGAGGTATTCCCGGGTCTGCTGCTGAAGGTGTTTGATCAACCCTCCCGCCCCGGCGGACGAGTTGAGGCACGTCTGGTACACGCCTCCCGTTTCCGCTTCGACCGCCGCCTGCACCCGGTTTTCGATTTGCAGAAGGTCTTGATCGGTAAGCGTCGCGATGAAGCGTTTGACCGTTTCTTTCACCGATTCACACCCGACTGGCAGGAGTTCCCGCGGGCCGACCGGTGGCGGGGCGGGGAGTTTTTCGGTGGCGAGTTGAGTGCGAACGGCTTCCAGTTTGTGCCGTAAACCGGACAGGTCGGCGAGCAGTTGCGTCAACGTTCCTTTGACATGGGAGTACACGTCAAGGATTTGCCGGAGCACGATCGTTCGGTAACGTGCCGGGGGATAAGTCTTGATTGCGGCCGTAAACTCGACTGCGGTCGCTTTGCGCATTCCTTTCTGGTAGTGGACTTGCTGCATGAGCAGGTCGTATCCGGACCGGGCACTCTTTTCCGCTTCCGCGTGTTGTTGGGCTGCTTTTGCGGTGTTGCGTTCCACCAATCCCAGGAAAGCTCGAATGGCTTCCTCCGACCCGGCGAGTCGGAATTTAGGGTCGTCTACTAGGCCGGGCAATAATGTGGTCAAATCGGTGGTGAAGTACTTCTGCCATCCCGCCGCAGCTTCCTGAAACGCCTGCTGAACGGGTGAGGTCGCCGTAGTCGCCCCGGAAACCGGATGCCCAATGAGGTACGCCACGCGGGCGATGGCTTCCGTGATTTGATTCGCGTCTGGAAGGCGGGCCAACCAGCCTTTCGGCACGAGTGGTTCGGCCACCGCTTCGAACAGGTCGTCGATCCGCCCGTTGGATACCCGGTCGGCGACCTCCCGGAGATTT
This sequence comes from Fimbriiglobus sp., assembly GCA_036493815.1. Classification (GTDB taxonomy): domain Bacteria; phylum Planctomycetota; class Planctomycetia; order Gemmatales; family Gemmataceae; genus DASXPC01. The sequence goes on from DASXPC010000320.1 coordinate 6,598, forward strand.
TCTGTCAACTGCTCGATCTCCAGGCCCAACCGTGTCCATTGTTCCTGTGCCCATTCCGGGACGATTCCCTTGGCGCGTTTCAGGTCCGGGCTGACCCAGCCGTCGAAAAGGACGAGAGCGACGGTGTGACTGGCCCGTGCCAGAACGTCCCCACGCGGCCAACCGAACCGAACCGTTCCGACCGTGCGGAAAATTGTGCCGGCCGGAGGTGGCGATTTCGCCCGGGCTTCGTCGGCGGCAAGACCCAGTGGCGTAAACAGGTCGTACCACAACAATTTGCCAGCAGCAGTCGACAGGTCGTCAGTCTTCGGTTCGGGTCCTCCCGGCGTATCGATCGTGCTCAATCCGGATCGGCTGAGTGAGGACCAGCCGCTGGCTTTCAAGGCGGGTGTGGCGCGGTTCAAATTCTGGGGAAGAATGTCGGACAGACCCGGGGCTGTCCGTGTGAACTCACGAGTAATTCCGGAAGCCGATTTTGGACCTCCGGGCGTGGGCACGGCAGGGCCGGGGAGGAAAATCATTTGAGAAAACGGGGGGCCGGGGTCGGCAATGGCACCGTGGCGGTCGTCGAAATTCGCCCGGAAAACCGTTTCTTCGTTCGCGTAGTGGTTGATCTCGGTGAGCGCGGCGTAGACGTTGGCCTGGACCTGGGGACTCACTTCCCCGGTCGGGCCGTCGGGGGGGAGCAGGATTACGCCAACCACGTCGGGGTTGGCATATCCGATTTGTTTGAGTTTGGTCCGCACCGTATAGGCGACGTCGAGAAACATGCCGCTGCCGGTACCGCCGGCAAGGCCCGCCACGACATAGACACGCGGCCGGTTCGTTCGCAAGTCGAGTCCGGTATGCATGCAAGCTTCGGCCAGGACTTCCGGCGACAACGCGATCGCGAGGTCGGTTAACATTTTCTGGCCGATGGCACGGTAGTGATCGCAGTAGGCGAGCCTGCCGAACACCCGATGGCCCATCGTCACGGGGGTTCGCGGCAGGCGGTAAAGCAGAGTTGGGTCGAACCAGCCTTCGATCAGGGACCGGCCGGACAACCGCGGTTTCAGGTAGTGTCCGGCCCGGTTCAATTTGGCGTGAAACGTCGCTTCGACCGATAGCGGTAGTCGGTCGACCGAGGCGCGGGCCTTCGTCGCGGACTCGATCGCGGCCGCATCGGTATCCACGTACAAGGTTCGGACGAGCGCTAACCGGTCCGGATTCCCGAACCGGTTGAAGATCTGCTTGCGGAACGCGCGGAGAACTTGCTGGCCCACTCCACCAAGGCCGATGACGAGGGCGGGACGGAGTGGGCCGGTCCCTGTTTCTTCGGGCGGAGCGACACTGATCAGAGGTGGTTGCGATTCCGGAAAACCGCTCGGGAGGGGCGTATCCCCGTTCCCGGATGGGACGCCCGAAGGGAAGCCGGATACGACGGATGATCCCCCGGCCGGCCGACCCGTGAGCGTCATTGCCAGAATATTTGACGCGACGTCAGAATCGGCCAGGGAGACTTCGATCCGGGCGGACGTTTCGGCCACGGCGGCTAATGCCGGACTCGAAATGGCGACCGGAGTGACGGTACGAGGCACGGCAACGGAAAGACCGGATTCGACCAATGCCCGGGCAAAGGCCATCACGCTAGGGAATCGGTCGTCCGACTTTTTGGCCAGGGCTTTGGTCAGGGCGGGGCGGTCGGTTCCGGGGACGGGACCGAGATTCGGCGGCTGGTTCAAATGCTGCATCAACAGTTGTTGCATGGTCGTTCCGTCGAACGGCCGCTGACCGGTGAGCAATTCCTGATACACGCACGCCAAGCTGTACTGGTCGCAGAACCGGGAGACGAACCCGTCAAAGGTTTCCGGGGCGGCATAGACCGGAGTGATTCCACCGGTGACTTGGGCCGCGACGCCTTGCAGGTCCTTGACCTGACCGAAGTCTGCCACTTTGACGTGGCTGTGCAGCAGGAACAGGTTTTGGGGTTTGATGTCCAGGTGTTGGAGGCCGAATTGGTCGTTCATCAGATCGAGCACTTCGGCCGACTCGATGATGAACCGGAGCAGTTCGTCCCGTGGAATACCGACGTATCCCTGGTTACGCCAGACGCGGAAACGGTCCCACAGGTTGCAATCGGCCAGCTCCATGGTGATCATGAGCCGGCCTTCGATGATGTCGTACCGGTCGAGGGAGAGCAGGTACGGATGGCGGACGGCCTGGACGCGTTTGAGGG
>DASXPC010000321.1:0-17722 GCA_036493815.1 Fimbriiglobus sp.
GGAGTTGCTGTTCAGCCGGCACCCGTTCGTGCAGGCGACCGGCGGGCAGTTCGCGACGATCAAGCCGAACCGGACGCAGGTGGTGAAGCTCCCGGCCGGGCAGTCGAAGCTGGCCCTTCCGTTGCCCGACGATCTGGCGAAGCGGAACGTGCTGGTCGAAGTGACGGCCGACGGCAAGAGCCGGGCGTTGCCGTACTACGCGACGGCGATGGACGTGAAGCTGACGGAGAACTTCGGCCAGGTGAAGGTGACCGACCCGGCGGGTAAGCCGCTGTCGAAGGTCTACGTCAAGTGTTACGTCCGCACCGCCGACGGCCGGGTGAAGTTCCACCGCGACGGCTACACCGACGTCCGCGGCCGGTTCGACTACGCGACCGTCAGCACCCCCGAAACGAGCCCCCCGGTCCGTTATTCCGTCCTGGTCCTAAGCGACACCCACGGCGCCGCCATCAAAGACGCCGCCCCGCCACTGCGGTAGGAGATCAAAAACTGTTGGCCCGACGCGGGAGTGCCCCATCCTCGCTCGCGCGTCGGGCTAACAATGACCGCGTCCGGTTAACATTAATCCTTCACCCGCTTCGCCGTCAGGGTCACCGTCCGCACGTCGCCGACTTTTAGCCCTTTCCCAGCGTCCCAGATGATGGTTTCGCCGGGCACCACGACCTTGGCGAAATCGGTCGATTCCACTTTCACGTCCGTTACCTGGAACGGCAACAGGTACGCGAACACTCGCCAGCCGTCGTACTTCTCCGCAGTCCGTTTGTTTCCGGTACCGACGAAATTCACCTTCACCTTGTAAGTCATCCGCACCACGCCCGGGTCGGCGGTCTCTTTCACGTCATCGCCCGCAGTCGGGTCGCCCTGGAGCACGGCTCCTCGTCCCTCGATCATTCCCTTTCCCCGTAACCGTGCGGGAGCTGATCCGGGCCGCGGCCCTAGTCTCGCTCCAGGTTGAATCGTTCGGACCGTCGACCCGAACGGACGCCGCAAATCCCGGTCGATCCGCCTGGTCGGTCGGTCAGGTTTTGAGCGACTTCAGCAGGTTGTGTAGACGGAACCGCTACTCGGCGGCGTCTTGGTGGTAGGTACCGCCGGTCCCGGAGACCAAATGGCCGACGCCCGCGACGAATGGGAGACTTGGTTCGACCGTCACGGCGCGGCCATGATCCTTCTCGCCCGGTCCTGGGTGCCAAGTCGTGCGGACGCCGAAGACGTGGTCCAGGACGCCTTCGTCCACTTCTGGCCATCCCGCACGCGAGCCGCCGACCAGACCGCCTATTTGTTTGGCTGTGTCAAGCGTTCTGCCCTGGACTGGGTCAGGTCAAGGGGCCGGCGGGTTCGCCGGGAGGCGATCGCGGCACGGCCCGAGTGTGAGTCGCTGTTCGACGGGCCGGCCGAACAGGCCGAGCGCCGGGCCGCCATCGCGGTCGCTCTGGAGGCCCTCCCCGAGGCACAGCGGGAGGTCCTCGTCCTGCGAGTCTGGGGCGGGCTGACGTTCCCCCAAATCGCCGCCGCGTTAGCGATCCCCACCGACACGGCCGCGTCCCGGTGCCGGTACGCACTGGACAAACTCCGCGAATTCCTGACCGAGGAGGCCTACCCATGAGCGCGGGATCCGACCCGTTCGAGGCGGAATTGGCGGCTATTTGCCCGCTCGGCCCTTCGCCGGGTCTCCGCCGCCGCGTCGCCGGCCGCTTAGGCCGTCCAGCGGCCCCTCGGTGGGTTTGGGCGGTTGTCCTTGTCGGAATGTTGGCCGGAGCCGGAGTTTTCGCGGCCCTTTGGTGGCCGGACCCGGCCGCGCCGAGTTCCCCGATCGTCCCCGACTCGCCCGCGGCCGTTGAACCTGACGACGCGGTTCCCTCCCTCGCTGCTTACCGGAGGGCCCTGGCCCAGTCGCCCGAGGCCTTGGACGCCCTGCTCGACCGATCCGCTACCTCGGGCTGGAATACCGAATCCGCTCAGATGCCGGTCGGGACGTACTCCCGATCCACCACGACCCTCTCACTCTTCGGAGACGACTGATGCGATCCTGCTTCCTCCCTGCAATACTCCTGGGCTGGGCCGGGGGTGACCCTGCGGCCGCGCAGCCGCCTGCCCCACCGAACCCCGCGGCCAATGCGGCGATCCAATATTGGCAGGCGTTCGGACTGCTTCCGGCCTTGGACAAGGACCAAGAGAAGATCCTCCGCGAGTGGGCCAAAACCCCGCTCGACGCGGCGGCCGCGAAACTGATCGAGCAATCCAAGAGCAGCTTGCAGTACCTGCACCGCGGGGCCGAGTTGCCGCGGTGCGACTGGGGTTTGGATTACGAGGACGGCATCGGCCTACTCCTTCCGCACGCCCCGAAGGCGCGGGCGCTGGGTGCCTTGGCTGCGTTACGGGCCCGCCAAGAATTCGGGCGAGGAGATCTGAAGGCCGGGTGGGCCGACGTGACCGCCCTTTTCGCACTGGCTCGCCACGTCGAGACCGACCCGCTTATGATCGACCAGTTGATCGGGTACGCGATCGAGGGGATGGCGATCCAGGCCGCTGCCCCATACCTGCCGGACTCGAAAGCGGAATTGGCAACCGTGACCACCGTTCTGGACCGGCTCCCGTCCGGTGCGACGTTCGACAAGATGTTGCAGATCGAGAGGCGGACTTGTTCGGACTGGCTGATCGGAGAGCTTAAGGCTGCCGACAAGAACGAGCCGGGATCCTGGCGGGCGCACTGGAAGTCGTTGTTCCCGGCCGGCGAAGGGGGCGGCCCGGCCCCGAAAATGCCGCCAGTTGCCACGCTCGATGAGGCGGTGAAGATGCTGGAAGGCCTCGCGCCCCTGTATGACGAGCTGGAACGTCTGACGAAGTTGCCGTGGACGGAGTTCGATGCCGGGTACACGGCATTCATCAAAAAGGCGCAGACGGCGAATCCGTCAGCCGTCGCCCTCCTTCCGGCGATGGACCACATGGTCGCGGCCAAGAGGCGGGCGGATGCCCGGTTCGCCCTGTTCAAGGCCGCAGTTGCGGTAGTGCGGGGCGGGCCGGACAAGTTGGCAGACATCCGGGACCCGTTCGGCGACGGCCCGTTCGCGTACAAGATGGCGGACGGAGGATTCGAACTGAGGTCGAAGCTACTCTTCAAAAGTCGGCCGGTGACTTTGGCGGTGGGGAAGAAGTAACTGATTGCTTACCCCGGTGGGGCAAATCGCCCCGCCGGCTGGCGGCTGGTCGAGTGTCTCGGCCTGGGTGTGGATGAGATGCACCGAGCCGCCGGCGCCGGGCCAGAGTCGGGGGCGCGGCTGCCGCAGTCGTCCGTCAGCCGCATCTGGCGGGCGTTCGGCCTGAAGCCGGACCCGCCACCCCCGAATACCACCGCCACTTCATCCCGACGAGTTTGTCGTGGCTCAACCAAGTCGAACGGTTCTTCGCCGCGATCACGGAAAAATGAATCCGCCGGGGGGTGTTCCGGAGCGTCCCGGCCCTCGAACTCGCCATCGCCGAATACCTCGCCGAACACAACAAGAATCCCAAGCCGTTCACCTGGGTCGCCGACGCCGATTCGATCCTCGACCGCATCAAGAGAGTTTGTAAACCGACTTCCGACTCAGGACCTAGCGAGAGCCGACTATGCCAAAGTAAGCCAGTTTTCACTTGGCCAAGCCAAATTGAACCTGTCGGTGGGGCGGACCAGAGCACTTCTGACAAGTGTCTCTGCCGGTAACAGAGGGAGCTGCATTCCCCCCCTTTTCCCAAGTATTCATTGCCCGGGCCGGGTAAATTTGACCCCATGTCCGATGTGACCCGTCTTCTCGAAGCCGCGCAAGCGGGCGACGAGCAAGCCGCGAATCGCTTGCTCCCGCTCGTGTACGACGAACTCCGGAAGCTCGCGGCCGCGAAGATGGCCGCCGAATCTTCCGGCCACACGCTCGATGCCACCGGCCTCGTCCATGAGGCTTACCTGCGTTTGGTCGGGAACCAGCAGTTCGAGGGCTGCGGGCACTTCTATGCCGCCGCCGCGGAAGCCATGCGGCGGATTCTCATCGACATGGCCCGCCACAAGAGCCGCCAGAAACGTGGCGGAAGCCTGCAACGCGTCGATCTCGATAGCGGCGACCTGGTCACCCTGGCCGGCCCGGATGAGATGCTGATCATCGACGAGGCGATCCAGAAACTTGTCACGGAAGACCCGGTCGCCGGCCGACTCGTCCAACTCCGTTACTTCGCCGGCCTTTCCGTCGAGGAGGCCGGTGAACTCGCCGGTCTCTCCCGATCCACCGCATACGAACACTGGGCCTTCGCACGCGCCTGGCTGTATCGTGCCCTACACGGCACGGCCGAGGGACCGTAACGGTGAAATTCCATTTTTTCGCCGGACGAACACGTCCCCTTTAGCGCATTGCTAACTGAAGCCGGATCTCCGTGGTGTCTCATGAAAACTTCGATTCTTACGGCCCGTGAGGTTTTTGGAGCGGCGGTCAAGCTGCCTCCCGAACAGTGGGACGTCTACCTAGCTGTGGCATGTAGCGGAGAAGACGAGCTGCGTCGTAATGTTCGTGACCTGCTCAAGGCCCACCGGGAAGCGGGCAGTTTCCTCAATGCGGCCGAGCCGCGTTCGTCCGCCGCCGGAGACGAGCCGATCCGTGAAGGCCCGGGCACTGTCATCGGCCCGTACAAGCTTCTGGAACAAATCGGAGAGGGCGGATTCGGGGTCGTCTTCATGGCCGAGCAGATGCACCCCGTGCGCCGCAAAGTCGCGCTGAAAATCCTCAAACCGGGCATGGACACACGCCAGGTCGTCGCCCGATTCGAGGCGGAGCGGCAGGCGCTGGCCGTCATGGACCATCCCAACATCGCCCACGTGTTCGACGGCGGCCAATCCAGTTCGGGCCGGCCCTTCTTCGTGATGGAACTGGTGCGCGGCATCCCGATCACCGAGACCTGCGACGAGAATCACTTACCCGTCCGTGAGCGGCTGGAACTCTTCATACACGTCTGCGAGGCCGTTCAGCACGCGCACCAAAAGGGAATCATCCACCGTGACCTGAAGCCGTCCAACGTGCTGGTGACGGTTCACGACTCGAGGCTGGTCCCCAAAATCATCGACTTCGGGATTTCCAAGGCGATCGGACAGCAGCTGACGGAGAAGACCTTATTCACGAACTTCGCGCAAATGATCGGCACGCCGCTGTACATGAGCCCCGAGCAGGCGCAGATGAGCGGCCTCGACATCGACACCCGGACCGACATTTATGCTCTGGGAGTACTCTTGTATGAACTTCTGACCGGCACGACGCCGTTCGACCGGGAGCGGCTGCGGGCGGCGGGCGTGGACGAAATCCGCCGGATCATCCGCGAGGAGGAGCCGCCCAAACCCAGTACGCGGATGAGCACGCTCGGCCGGGCGGCGTCGACCGTCTTCGACCGACGCACCGGCGACGGCCGGCAATTCGGCCGCCGGTTCCGGGGCGACCTCGATTGGATCGTCATGAAATGCCTGGAGAAGGACCGCGAGCGCCGGTACCAGACTTCGACCGCACTGGCCGCCGACCTGCGGCATTACCTGCACAACGAGCCGGTACTCGCTCGCCCGCCGTCGGTCTGGTACCGGTTTAGCAAGTTCGCCCGGCGAAATCGGGCGGCACTCCTGGTCACCGCGTCGACGGTCTCTGCCCTGGTCGCGACGGTCGTGACACTCGCGGTTGCAAACCGGATGCTGCACCACGAAGAGCAGCGGACCAAGGACGCCCTGACCGAAGCCAGGGGCCAACAAATCCGGGCCGAAGCCAACTTCCAGCGGGCCATGGACGCGGTCGACCAGATGCTGACTCGCGTAGCCGAGGATCGCGTGGCCCATCCCGGTCTCGACCCGGTACGTCGTCGACTCCTCGAAGACGCGTTGAAGTTCTATCAAGAGTTCCTTCAGGAACGCGGTTCCGATCCACAGGTGCGATTCGAGGCTGCCCGTGCTTACGGTCGCGTGGCCGAGATCCACACGTCCCTCGGACAGTACCCGCAAGCCGAAGACGCCAATCGACGAGCCCTGGCGCTGGCGGAAGGGCTATCGGACGAGTTCCCCGACCGGCCGAAGTTCGCGAGCGAGGTGGCGGCATCGCATTACCGCACGGCCATGATGCTCCGGATTACCGGTGGTCGTAATGCCGATGCCGAGCGGCATTGTCGGGACGCCGTCGCGATCCTGGAACGACTGGTCGCACACTTGCCCCGGGGTGAGAGTCAGAACCTTCGTCATCGGCTGGCCATGGCACACCAGGAAATGGGCTACATGCTCATCGGCCGTCCGGAGAGGGTTACCGAGGGAGAACGCGCGTATCAAGCGGCGCTTGCTCTGAATCAAGAATTAATCGACGAAGCGACGGATTTGAATGCCTACCGCAACGAACGGGCCAATCTTTACAACGGGCTCGGCGTGTTTTACCGCATGAACGGTCGGCCCCGGGAGGCGGAACAAGCCCACCGTCAGGCCCTCGCCATTCTGGCCAAGCTGTCCGCCGACTTTCCCGGCAGCCACTTCCGCGATGAAGAGAAGCGGGCCTACGAGCACCTCAGTTTCGCCCTGTGGCAACAGGACCGCCGCGACGAGGCCATTGACGCCGCCAGTCGCGTTCTGGAAATCGATCGCCGCTTGGATGGGAAAAGCCAGAACCCCGGCGACCGCGGCGACCGCGCGATTCATTACCTCAGTTTGGGGCAGATGTTCGAAGGACGTGGCCGAACGACGGAAGCGGAAGAAGCCTATCGCAGCGCGCTGACGCTGGCGGATCAAGAGCGCACAGAATACGCCGCCGTCCCGAACGGCAACGACGCGTGGATCGACGTCCATTTTTCCTTGTGCCGACTGTTGGCCGCGACCCGGCGTCTCGAGGAGGCGAAACAACTGTTCGGCAAGGTCGCCGCCTGGACCCCCCCGAGTGACAAAGGGCAGAACCTCCTGGCTTGGCGACTCGTCACCGGGTCGGACGAGCGCTTCCGAGACGGCGCCCGGGCGGTCGAACTGGCCCGCAAACTCGTCGACCGCGTGCCGGGCGACGGCCTGTACCGCAACACCCTCGGCGTGGCCGAGTACCGCGCCGGGGAATGGAACGCCGCCGTCGCCACGTTGCAGAAGTCCGAGGAACTTCTCGCCGGCGGGCAGGCGAGCTTCAACCAGTTCTTCCTCGCCATGGCACATTGGAAACTCGGCGAGAAAGCGCAGGCCCGTCGCAACTACGACCGGGCCGTGCAGTGGATGGAGAAATACAAGCCACGGGACGGAGAACTCCTCCGCTTCCGGGCCGAAGCCGCCCAACTGCTCGACGTGCCCCCGACGCCGAATCAACCAGCATCTGCGAAGCCGGGTGGCAAGAAGCCGGACGGGAAAAACTAGACGACCGTTCGCTTAATCCCGGGGAGACCGGAGAGGCCTCAGCCGGCAAGCACACGGCCCACCGATCCCCAACAAGGACCTTGTTCGATGATCCGCAAACGCAGACTGAGTTTCAAGCCTCGATTGAAACCACTGGAAAACGGTGCGCCGACTATCCGGCAATGGGCTTGACCCGCTGCCTTTGTGATATTCTCGTATAAGGAATCCGATCATGTTAGCTTCATGGTGGTCCCGGTGGCTGCGCCAGACATCCAGACACAACCACACGGTCGATCACGGCAGGACTGTTAAAGGTCTCCGGAAGGCGAGAAAGACGAAACTCCGGCCGCCGATTCTGGTCGAGTTCCTCGAGCATCGGTTGGCACCGGCCGTCATCAGGCTCGAGTCGGTGCGCACATACGATTCTCGAGAAGCCATCGTCGATTTCGATATCAATACATCCCTCCCCCTGACGCAGCCGTTCGACATTCAAATCTTCCGGTCCGACCAGCCGACATACAGCGCATCCGATCGGAATAACGTCGCGGTCGGTCTGCCTTATCATGTCACGGACCTGAGTCCGGGGCATCACACTACAGACATCCCCCCGATTGACCTTTCCACCCGGGCACCGAACGAGCCAGCTTCGCCCGTGGAGCCGCTGGCGCCCGACCCGAAGCTTCCCTATGTTCTCGCCGTTGCCGATCCTGACCGCAAGCTGCCGGCCAGCATCACCATCGACGAAACCCAGGCTCACTTCAAGATTTTTGTCATAGCCGATGTTACTCAGGGCTTCGGCCCCACAAAGGCCCAGTGGGTTCAGGACATGGTGGATCAGCTGAAAGCCGCCGGCTATGCTTCTGTTGAGCCATTGTACTGGCACAGCTTCCTCCCCGAATCTGGCCAAACGGTCCTGGGAGGGAACAATCTCTACCAACAGATTCTCCCACAAGCCATTAGTCTTCCGGCCGTGTTAAACGATGTCATCGACGTACAGCTCATCGGTCACAGCCGAGGGACGGCGGTGGTAAGCCAAGCGATGCAGGATCTCGTCGACCAGCTGAGTTCTGCTGAGCCGCAAGCACTTCTGCACGGCTACTATGAAATGACGCTCCTCGATCCTCACCCCGCCAATCTCACCACGACAAGTGATATCAGCGTTAACACGAGCATACTGAACCCTTACCTGACAATAAGCGCTGGTTACGCCCTCGCCAGTGCCGCTTATGACGATCCTCCCATAGTAGTCGCCGATCGCGTCAACCAGGTCGATGTGTTTTATGAACAGAATACTGTCTCCACGATTTCGCCAAAGTACTTCATTAAGAACCCGTTAGAGGCCTCTTTCAACCTTCTCGGCGATCCGACTCAGATAATGATCAAGAATCCAGCTAAGACGATTAGACACGAATACAATTTGACATCGTTGGGGCTGGGCCACAGTGAAGTCTGGCAATGGTACATGGATTACGTGATCAACAACGCAGTGTCTCACGTCAATCCCCAACAGGGAGCCTTGGCGAACGGATTTCCTCCTCCCTGGCCGGATTCATCGGGCGGCTCGAGCCCTCCACCCGGCGGCTTGAATCTGAAACAACTTCTTTTTCCTTCGATCATTCTCGTCGAAGGCCTCGCCGATGATGTCGTCAATTATTTCACGGCAGCCAGCGACGATCTGGCGCAAGGGAATGCTGCGCAAAGCATCAGCGATCTGGCAGCCTCTGATGCTGCAATCAAGGCGGCGCCGGATTCCGATTTCGTGCCGTTCGGCCAGGTTCCACTTCTTGGCACGAATCAAAACATGATCGATACCCTGGGGCCCGGTCCAAGCACGGAAGCGGGCACGATCTACTGGACCGGCGACGCGGGACTAGATGCCGTGGGCAATTACGCAAACTGGGATGAGGCCGGCAACTGGTCCACGGTCAATCCCCTGGTCAATAATGTGCGACAAGATATTCTGCCCGGGCCCTTGAATGACGTGGTCGTCAATCTCCCTAACGCAAAAATCTATCATCTGGATGACGCCTACGACACGATCAGCAGTCTGACAGCAGTTGACGGGGTTTACATAGGCATTGCCAACGGCACTCTCGACCTTTCGGGCAGCGGTACGCCCGGTACTTTCCAAGTCCCCGGGATCATTGACTTTTCCAAGTCTCTATACGGAAACTGTCAACTGGACAACGGGGTGCTCGCGAACGCCATCGTGACGGACGATACGGCCATCTTGGTGTTCGGGGCAAGCAAGATCGATGGGGGTGTGCTCTACGGCACGATATCAGACAGTGAGGATAACATCCAAAGAGGCGGGGCGACTCTGAACCTGGCTGGCAGCTGGGTCAACATGGGCTCGATCACCCTCGGCGACAGCGTGCTTATCCTAGGCGACAACTTGAATGTCGGAAGCGAAGATTCCAGCGCCTCTAGCCACGCCTGGATCAACAACGGCACCATCTCGACCAACAATACGTCTGTCGCGTTGGGCGGCTGGCTGAGCTACGACCCGAGTGCGAAGAACCTCGCCACACTCGACTTGAGCACCGATTCTGTTTACTTGAGCGGCATACTGGACAACGCGGATCGGACCTTGGCGTTCAGTCCGGGTGTTACCAGCAGCACGGGCAGCTGGTATCTGAACGGCGGCCGGATCAACGGTGGCACACTATCGGGCGCTCCTCTCCGCGTCTCCAACGGCACACTCGATGGTGTGGAGAATGACGGCGTGATTGACGTCACCGGCACCGTGACATTTGATGGGTCGTGGACCAACACCGGCACGATTACGATTGATAATGGTTCGACCGCCAACCTCGGAGGCTCCTTCGGCACCGATACGTACAACGGACTTCGTGTCGAAGCGGGCGCGACTGTCAACCTGACGGGCATCCTGTTCAACATTGCGGCGAACAATCCTATAAGCGGCGGAATCTTGGCTCTGAACTCCTCGACCGGTCCGCTCTACTTGGAAGGCGGCGTCATCTTCCAGGGCGCGATTACTACGACGGACAACAATGTCCTTGTGGCCACTCCCGGTGGCGGCACTCTGGACGGAGTGACCCTCGACGGCGTTCTGGACCTCACACAGTTTGCGGGGACATTCGATTTAACCCGATTCATGGGCAGCAACGTTTCGATTTTCGGCGGGTTGACGCTTAATGGTACCATCGAGCTGGGTGGGGCGGCCGGCACATCCAACGCCGGAGGTATCAATTTCGGCTATCCCGAAGACAACTTTGCCCAGACAGTTAGCGGCTCGGGCACGATCCAGTTTGGCCAGGACGATGCCGGCGATCTCCTGTTAAACTCGAGCTTCGAGCCGCTCACAATCGGACCGAACATTACTGTCATGGGCGGCTTGCATAGCTACATCAAGGCGCCCAATGCAGCCATCGTCAATCAGGGCACGATCAAAAACAGTACTGGCGGCAGCTTGACGATGCCGGTCAATCTGATCAATGCCGGCACGCTCGACGCCGGGACCGGCGCGCTGACGGCTACCAACTACACACAGACCGCGTCGGGGATCCTCGCCATTGGAATCGGCGGCGCGAGCCAGTTCGGCCATCTCGCAGTCGAGGGTAAGGTTACCTTGAGCGGGACCCTCAAGGTCTCGCTCGTCAACGGCTACATTCCGAGCAATGGCGACTCGTTCCAGATCCTGACTTTCAGCCAGCTCTTCGGCGATTTCGCCGCCATGGACGGCCTTGATGATGCCGGCGGCATTAACCAATTCGGGCCGGCTTATAGTAACACCGACTTGACGCTTTCCGTGGGCAACAACGGCAATGCCCCCAACCCCACCATCTACTGGACCGGGGATGCCGGGGACAACAACTGGGATAATCCCGGCAACTGGTCCTATGTTGATCCCCTCGTTAACAATGTGCCGCAGACCGCATTGCCTCGCCCCGTTGATAACGTCGTCATCGACCTGCCCCTCCAGACAATCAACCATTCGGCGCCGATCTACGAGACGATCAGCAACTTGACGGTCACGGGTCAGGATGTGACGCTCAATCTTTCCGCCGGCACGCTCGACTTTTCTGGCGGAGGCGGACAGGGTACGCTCCAAGCCGATCAAAGTGGGGACACAGTTAACCTTGGCGGAACTGACCTCAAGAGTGTCATTATCACTTCGGGCACGACAGTGACGGCCACTTCCTCCGGCAGCGTGCTGGACAGCGTGCAACTGGATGGCATTCTGGATATGACGCAATACGACGGAGCTTACGCTCAGGTCGTCAATACGGTCACCGTCAACGGCGCCATCGAACTGGGCGGCGTGTCGAATAGTGCCTCACTCTTTTTCGGCTACCAAAACGACTCAGTCGGCATGACCGTGGCAGGCACCGGCACGATTCAGTTCGGCCAGGGCTCAATGAATGACAACATATACAATCTCAGTGAGGGCACGCTGACCTTCGCCACAAGCCTCACCATTGTCGGAGGGATGAACAGTTACTTTTTGTCGTACTATCCCATCTCCGGGCCGATTGACAACCAGGGTACGATTGATGAGAGCACGAACAACGGCCAGTTAACGATCGACATGTCCAGCTGGGTCAACGATGGCTCGATCCTCGTCAGCAACGGCGCCACGGCGACACTGGAAGGCCAGAGTTGGAGCAATAGCTCCACGGGCAAGATCGCGGTTACGAACGCAACGCTGAATCTGTCCGGCAGTTGGACCAACTACGGTACAATCACGGTGGACCCTTCGACGATCAACCTGGGAAGCCCGGACACTGTTTTGCCGAGCGATCCGGCCTCCTCCCTTTACTACTGGAGTAACCAGGGCACTTTGTCAATCGACAGCGGTTCCACTGTCACTTTGGCCGGCATCGTCACCACCGACACCGTTGAGAGTCTGGCGGCCAGCGGGCTGCTTGATCCCAATACGAGTCTCAATGTGACTGGTGTGCTGGACAACAGCGTCGCCGATAACCCGATTACTGGAGGCGTCCTGGCCCTTGGCTCATTGACGGGCCCTATGTATCTACTCGGCGGCACCATCTACCAAGGAACCATCACGACCGATGGCAACTACGACTTGGTGGCCACTGTCTCCGGTGGGACACTGGACGGCGTGCAACTCGATGGTTCGCTCGACATGACCCAGTTTCAGGGTAGCTCCGCCGACATCATCAACGGCCTGACCCTCAACGGCGCCATCGAGCTGGGCGGAGCGTCCGGCACCTCCAATTACGCCGATCTCTATTTCGGCATCGCTGGCGACAACATCGCCCAGACGATTGCCGGAACGGGCACCATTCAGGTCGGACCGGCTGAATATAAACAGAACAATAAAACCTTCGATCCCACGCTCTACAACCGCAGCAACGACACGCTCAGTTTTGGTTCGAAGATCATCATTCAGGGATCCAGCGCCGGCGGGTTCGACATTTCTTCGTTCGATGCCAACTCCGGCGCGATCGACAACCAGGGCACGATCGAGGACAAGGGTCACTTAACGATCGACGCTGGCCTCTGGGTCAACGATGGCGCAATTATTATTGGAAACGGCAGCCCGCTCTACCTGTACGGGAGCTGGACGAACAATGGGACCATCACGGGCAGCGCCTCGACGGACGGACCCGGCTATGTGGTCCTGGGTAGCCCGACGAACCTCGCCCCGACCGATCTCTCCGCCGCAGACTACTTCTGGAGCAGCCCCGGCACGATCTCCATCGCCGACGGCACCATAATCAACTTGGGGGGCGTCTTCACCACCGACACATTCGACGGCCTCCTCACCGACCTTCAGACCAACGGCCAGAGCCTGGCCAACGACACCGTCAACTTGACCGGGAGCCTCGACAATAGTGCGGCGGACAACCCTCAAAGCGGCGGCGCCCTGGCCCTGAACGCGTCGACCGGCCCGCTTTATCTCTTCGCCGGCCGTATCTACCAGGGGATCATCACGACCAGCGGTAGCAACAACCTGGTGAGCACGGGCCAGGATGGCCCGCTGGGCACGGGCCTGGTTGGCACGCTGGACGGAGTGACGCTGGACGGTACGCTCGATATGACCCGGTACCTCGGCAGCTACGCTGACATCATCAACGGCATGACCCTCAACGGCACGATCGAGCTGGGCGGCACGATAGACCTGGGCGGCACGAGTAACTCTGGCATCCTCTACTTCGGCGGCGGCCTCTTCCGCGGTGTCGGCGACAACATGTCTCAGACAGTCAGCGGCACGGGTTCCATCGAATTCGGCCGGAGCTTCGACTCCCTGATCAGCTACAGTAGCGGCACGCTCACGTTCGGACCGAACATCACTATCCACGGCGGAGGGGACGTCGCCATCCGCGTGCCCTATGGAGCCATCGACAACCAGGGGACAATCTCGGTGGACAATAGCGGTGGGCAGTTGACAATCTCCAGTGTTGGCTGGATCAATGATGGGTCTATCAGGGTCAGCAACGGCGCCAGTGCCACTTTGCAGGGTCAGCGCGGAAATCCTGCCAGCATCTATCTCTTCACGGTGGCGCCCTGGACCAACAACGGCACCATCACGGCGGCCGCCGGCACGACGTTGAATCTCTATGGCGGCTGGACCAACAATGGCACCATCACGGTGGACTCCTTGACTGTCGGTCTGGGCAGTCCCATTAACATCGATCCCACTTCGGCGGCGGCTGCCAACTATCTCTGGACCAACAAGGGCACGCTCACGATCGCCGACGGCGCCACGGTCAACCTGGGGGGGATCGTCACGACCGATCAGTTCGACGTGAGCTTCGCCAATGTCGGCGTCACCGCCGACTTCCCCAAGGATTCGGTGAACCTGACCGGGTCGATGGACAACAGCGCGGCGGACAACGCGGTTAGCGGCGGTGTTCTGGCCCTTAACGCCTCGACCGGTCCGCTGTACCTCGCTGGTGGCCGCATCCACCAGGGCGTGATCTCCACCAGCGGCGCCCACGACCTGGTGGCCACGGTGTATGCGTCTCCTGGGGCCGTCCAGCTTTCCCCCAACAACTATGGGACGCTGGACGGAGTTACCCTGGACGGCACCCTGGATATGACCCAGTTTCTGGAAAGCGGTGCTGAAGTCATCAACGGTCTGACCCTCAACGGCACAATCCTGCTGGGCGGAGCGTCCCAAGACAACATCAGTACGGGCCAAGACGCCTTTCTCAGTTTTGGCATAGAAAACGACAATGTCGTCCAGATGGTCGACGGGGTGGGCACGATCCAATTCGGCCAAGACTTCGCCGGCGACACGCTGCTGAATGAAAGCAACCAAACACTCACCTTCGGCCCGGACATCACGATCCAGGGTGGCCTGAACAGTTTCATCTATGCGAACTTCTCCTCCTTCGGCTCCCACGGATCAATCGACTTGCAGGGCACAATCGAGGAAAACACGAGTGGGGGAACGCTGAACACGTCTTCCGCTTCAGCCGTTGGTTATGGTTCCACAACTACCTCGTTTACCAACTGGTTGGGAGGCACTTTGACTGGTGGGACGTGGGAAGTATCAAATGGCGGCCGGTTCATCTTTGGTAACGACTACCTGGTCACTATTACCACCAACAGTGCCTCAATCATCATGAGGGGAGCGAACTCGGCATTCGAGAATGTCGGCGGCTCCAATGACGCCCTCGCCGGCTTCACGACGAATACATCCCTGGGCAGTTTTTCCGTGGCCGACGGTTACAACTTCACCGCGTCGGGCGACTTCAGCAATGCCGGTGTTGTGACCGTCGGCAACGGCAGTACGATTACCGTACCGGGCAGTTACACGCAGAGTTCCACCGGCTCCCTCGACATTGTCCTCGGCGGAATAAATCCGTTCGGCCGGTTGCTAATTTCCGGCAACGCCGCGCTTGGTGGGGCCCTGAGCGTATCCTTACAAAGCGGATACACACCTAGACTTGGCGACTCGTTCACGGTTCTGACATTTGCCTCGCGTTCTGGCGACTTCACCACGATGAATGGACTCGATCTGGGCAACGGCAACTTCTTCACGCCCGTCTACGATTCCGGCCATTTGACACTCGTCGTCACGAATCCCCACCTCAGCGCCAGCATCGTCACTGTTAACAGCACGGCCAGCGTCTCGACCTACGGTCAGTCGGTCGCGTTCACGGCGGCTGTGACAGCGGCCGGCTCTGCCACGAACTCACCCACCGGTTTCGTGCAACTCCTAATCGACGGTAGCAATTTCAGCAACCCGGTTCCCATTTCCGGAGGCAGCGCCAGTTTCGTCACTTCCACGCTGTCTGTCGGGAACCATTCGGTAGTGGTCGTTTACAGCGGCGACAACAACTTCGTCGGCAGCAACGGGACGTTGAATGGTGGGCAAACCGTGTTGCCGGCTCCAACGACTCCCTCCCCGACACTGGTCGGTTATCAGCAGTTTGCTGTCGGGGCGGGTTCCGGCGGCCCGTCGACCGTGACCGAGTACAATCCGGATCGGTCGGTTGTGGCCACTTTCAACCCGTTCCCCGGAGCGACCGGAGGGGTCCGCACGGCGGTCGCCGATTTCAACGGCGATGGAACCGCGGACATCGCCTTCGGAACCGGCCCCGGCGTGATCGCCGAGGTCAAGATCCTAGATGGTAAAACCGGCGCAGTCCTCTTTGACGTTCAGCCGTTCGACGACTTTACCGGCGGAGTGTTTGTGGCCGCGGGCTTTATTCTCGGAAACGGGATGGCAGATTTGGTTATCACTCCCGACGTCACCGGCGGTCCTCGTGTCGAAGTTTACGAAGGCGGCGATTTCAAGGAATTCGCCAACTTTTTTGGGATCGACGATCCCAACTTTCGCGGTGGGGCTCGGGCCGCAGTTGGGGACCTCAACGGGGACGGCCACTCCGATCTGGTGATCTCGGCCGGATTCACCGGTGGGCCGCGCATCTCGGTATACGACGGCGCTGCCCTGCTCCAGCGTCGACTTGTCCACCCCGTCGCAGATTTCTTCGCCTTCGAGTCGACGCTGCGTAACGGGGTCTACTTGGCCGTGGGGGACACGAACGGGGATGGGTTAAGCGATCTGATTTTCGGAGCGGGACCGGGGGGCGGGCCGCGGGTCCTGATTATTTCCGGTCAAACTCTGTTGACGCAGGGTGCGATTGCGGCAATCGATACGCCAATCGCGAACTTCTTTGGTGGGGATGGGAACAACCGGGGCGGCATCCGAGTCGCCGTGAAGAATTTGGACGGAGACGGGTACGCTGATGTTCTGACCGGATCTGGCCAAACGGGCGGAAGCGAGATCGCAACTTATCTGGGTAAAAACCTGACTGTCGATTCCGCGATAGAGGACTCCAAGTTCGACTCTATCCCAGGGTTCACTGGTGGCGTGTTCGTTGGATAACGTCCAGCCGATGAGTCTAACTTGCTGACGGCGGAAAGAAAGGTCGTGTTCCGTGGAATTTTTTTTGCAACGGAATGTCTATTCAGGTAGTGATTCAACGCCTTTCATTCTCGAGCGTCCATTAACGGCTCACCCGCAGACTTGGTGCAGTGCGGGTGTCTGTTATTCCCTACCCGGCCAAGAGTGATACGTCTTCGAAGGTCTGGAATCGGAGGGTCATGAGGGATTTCAAGTCATCGACGTAGCTAGTCGGCACACGGTTCAAGGTCTCTTCGATGGCGGCCCGGAAGGCGGCGAAGTTGGGATGGTATTTCGCGTAGACGCTTTTTCGTTTCGCGAACCCCCAGAGTCGCTCGATCAGGTTGAGGTTGGGGGAGTAGCTCGGGAGGTACATCAGGGTGATGGCCAACTCGGCGGCCAACGCCTGCACGACTTTGTTGCGCTGGTAGCGGGCGTTGTCGAGGACGACGGTGACCGGGCCGATCAGGTTCTGGGCGGCGATCGTCCGGAGCAGTTCGCACATGGTGTCGGTGTTCACCACGGTGGTGTTGGTGACGGCGAGGAGTTGGCGGGTGTCAACCGTTGACACTCGGCCCGCGAGGCAACGACAAAACAAGCGGCAAACGCGTGAGAGTGAAGTCCGACTCCCCTCGGCTGATTAAATTCGCAGGGAAATCGTTGGTTGACGTGTCATCCGATGACACAGGATGCAAATCACACCGCGAAAACAATGGAGAAACGCATGAAAGGGTGGGACGGGAAATTCGGCTTCCCGGATCGGCCACGTCGAGTGCGTAGTAAGTTCCGTGGACCGTTACAGAATCCCCCTCTCCGGCGTCCAGTCGGGTGCGCACGAGCATTGTCCGAGAGTCAGTTCGAGATCAGCGTGTCAGTGGGCGCTTTAAAACTGTCAGCGGGCGCTCAAATGCCGCCAGTGATGGGCGCTTGAAACCCGGCCATTTTACGGAGGCGGGAATTCGCCGTAAGTCCTTCCCGGTTGCTACCAGGCACCGGGGGGATAGTCATGGCGAACCGGCTCAAAATGGCGG
>DASXPC010000322.1:0-30883 GCA_036493815.1 Fimbriiglobus sp.
GGAGTTGCTGTTCAGCCGGCACCCGTTCGTGCAGGCGACCGGCGGGCAGTTCGCGACGATCAAGCCGAACCGGACGCAGGTGGTGAAGCTCCCGGCCGGGCAGTCGAAGCTGGCCCTTCCGTTGCCCGACGATCTGGCGAAACGAAACGTGCTGGTCGAAGTGACGGCCGACGGCAAGAGCCGGGCGTTGCCGTACTACGCGACGGCGATGGACGTGAAGCTGACCGAGAACTTCGGCCAGGTGAAGGTGACCGACCCGGCGGGTAAGCCGCTGTCGAAGGTCTACGTCAAGTGTTACGTCCGCACGGCCGACGGCCGGGTGAAGTTCCACCGCGACGGTTACACCGACGTCCGCGGCCGGTTCGACTACGCGACCGTCAGCACCCCCGAAACGAGCCCCCCGGTCCGCTATTCCGTCCTGGTCCTAAGCGACACCCACGGCGCCGCCATCAAAGACGCCGCCCCGCCGCTGCGGTAAGGAGGAGGCGACGGAGAATCCCGAGACGCCCCCCGCCCAAGCAGCCGGACCAAGGCGCTAAGGCGCTAGTACACACCCCCCATTTGAAACTGACTGACGCAAGATGATTGTCGATAGGGGGTTCCGAACGTGATCAAGGCGCTAGCGGGGGCAAGGCGCTAGTTTTTGACTCCGAGGGGCGAAGCGGGTTAAGAGTCGATCACCCCGCCTTTCGACCTCCCGCTGGCGAATTACAAATCGGGCAACGGCGGGAGTTGTTTCGGCATGTCCCACGCCCAGTAGGCTTTCCGCCCGTCTTCGATCCGCCGGGAGTCCACGTCGAGCCGTTTCTTAACGACCCGCAAAGTCGCGTAACTGATCCCTTGGGTGAGCGCCTTTGCTTCAACCTCGGTCGCCCGGACCGGTCCGTGTGCCAATAACTTCCGGAGCCAGCTTTCGGCGATCTTCGATGCACCGGTACTGGCGTCGTTCCGGACCAGGTCGTCGGGGGCGAGGTTGGTGGGGCCGTCCCAGGTGATGGTCGGGATGCGGAATCCGGGCGTCAGCCGAAAGCCGATGGCGGGGCCTTCGGGGCCGAGGTTGTTTTTCACTTGCGTCAGGACGCGGCGGTCCGGGTCGTCGGGGTGTTTGCCGGCGAGGAGGGTGCTTCGCGCGGCGGCGGCAATGCCGATCGAGCCGCTGCCGCGGTAGATGGCCCTCCGGCCCGACGCCTTGTTCAGATGGCGGACGAAGAGGAAGCAGGCCCGCGTTTCGGCCGCGATGTAGGCGAACGGCGTCAGACATTCGCGGATCGCCTGGTCGAGGTTCGCGGACACGTCCTGGGGGACCAGGGCGGCGAGGGGGTCGAGGATGACGAACGACCGCGGGGTTTTGCACAGCGATTCCACGAGCCGTTCGAAGTCGCGGGGGAACGAGGCGACGGGATTGAGTTTGCGGTTCGAGATGCCGCCGAACGCGCCGAAGCGTTTGATGTCGCCGCCGGCGGCGTAGTACCGGGGGATGATGGTGGTTTCGAGGCAATCCTCGGCACTCACGACGAGGACGCTGTGGCCGCCGTCGCGGGGGGCGGCGATTTTCCCGTCGGGCATCGGCTGCCCCGACGTCAACCGGGCCGCGAGGTCGAGTGTGAGGAACGACTTGCCGACGCCCGGGTCGCCGTCCAGTACGGCCACGGTGCCGAAGGCGAGGTACGGCTGCCACAGCCAGTCCACGGCGAAGTTCAATTCCCCGCACGGCTTCGCGGGCGACGGGTCGGGTTCGGTTCGTTCGTTCGAAACGGCGTCGGACATGGTGCGGACTCCCGGTAGTCCCGGGCGCGGATTCGCCCGGAATGAATACCAGTGTCCACAAATGGACGGGTGTTACTATGTCGGCGGAAATGTTTTTTGAAAATCGGGCCGAGACGGCGAGGCCCGACTGCCTTTTGATACGGGCCGAATCATGAAAACGGGCCTCGCGGACTCGGCCCGAACTGCAAATCGGCAAATCCTAGACCACCCCGCGATGCCCCAGCCACCGTTCCGCGTCTAAGGCGGCCATGCAGCCGGTGCCGGCGGCGCTGACGGCCTGGCGGTAGTAGTCGTCGGCGACGTCGCCGGCTGCGAAGACGCCTTCGACGCTGGTGAAGGTGCGGGCGAGTGTGGTCCACTGGACGTAGCCGCCGGGGGTCAGCTTCACCTGGCCGTCGAGGAAGCCGACGTTGGGCGTGTGGCCGATGGCGGCGAACATGCCGGCGCAGGCTATCTCTTCGGTCCGGTCGTCTTTCGTGCTTTTCAGGCGGACGCCGGTGACGCCGGCCTTGTCTTCGCCGAGCACTTCGTCCACGACGTTGTTCCACTTCATGGTGATTTTCGGGTTCGTCAGTGCCCGCTGGGCCATGATCTTGCTGGCCCGCAGTTCGCCGCGGCGGTGGACGAGGTGAACTTGGGAGGCGAACTTGGTGAGGTACGTGCCCTCTTCGCAAGCCGAGTCGCCGCCGCCGACGACGACGAGCGGCTTGTTGCGGAAGCGGGGGAGTGCCCCGTCGCAGACGGCGCAGGCCGAGACGCCGCGGTTCTTGAACTTGTCTTCGCTGGGCAGGCCGAGGTAATTGGCCCGGGCACCGGTTGCCACGATGAGGGCGTGGGTATCGACCGTCGTCTTGTCGTGCATCGTCAGGGTGAACGGCTTCTTCTTCAGGTCGACGGAGACGACGTCTTTGGATTCGATGCGGGTGCCGAAATTGACGGCTTGCTGCCGCATGAGCGCGACGAGTTCCGGGCCGTTGATGCCGTGGGAGGGATTGGGTTTGTCGGTCGACACCCAGTAGGGGAAGTCCGGGTCGTCCGGCTTGAGGGCCGACTTGATGTACGCCCGGGTGTCGCCGGCCGGCCAACTCGGGAAGTTTTCCACTTCGGTGGTGAGGGCGAGTTGGCCGAGAGGGATCGTGCCGTTCTGGCGGTTCACGTCGTTGGTCGGGTCGCCCTGGAAGACGAGCGGGTTCAGGTTCGCCCGGGCGGCGTAAATGGCGGCGGTCCAGGCGGCCGGTCCCGAGCCGACGATGACGACAAATTCAGGCATATCGCTCTCTCAAGTGCGGGGTTCGGAATTCGGACCGCGGAGTGGAAATCCAACCCCCGGCACACGAACGATTCAGAATGCTGTATTGTATTCCTGAATCCAAATTCCGCCCTCCGGCCGCCGCGCCCGACCATGAGAAGACTGACCGACCTCCGCGAAATTCTGCGTTACGTGCCCCGATTCCGGGACAAGGTGTTCGTCATCGCCATCGACGGGGCGATCGTCGAGGACGACAATTTCCCGAACCTGCTGCTGGACATTGCTTTACTACGAAGTCTGAGCGTGCGGGTGGCACTCGTTCACGGTGCGGCGCACCAGATTAAGCGATTTGCGAAGCTGGCCGGGGTGACGCCGTCGGACGTGCACGGCACCGGAGTGACCGACGCCGAGACGTTGCAGATCGCGATCACGGCGGCGAACCGGGTCACGCACGAAATCCTCGAAGGCCTTACCGCCAACGACCTCCGCGGGGCCTGCCCGAACGCGCTCGTCGCCCACCCGGCGGGTATTCTCGGCGGAGTCGATCAGAAATTTACCGGCCGCGTGGAACGGGTGGACGGGCCGATGCTGAATGCGCTGCTCGAGCGGGACATCGTGCCGGTGGTACCGCCGATCGGCATCGACGGATCGGGCCGCAGTTATCGGCTGAACTCCGACGCGGTGGCGATGGAACTGGCGAAGACGCTGTCGGCCGTGAAGCTCGTGTACATTTCGACCGAAGGGGGCGTGCCGGGGCCGAAAGGGGTGATTCGGCAGATGACGGTGGAGGAGGCCGACACGCATCTGAAGAAGAAGAAAGGCGAATTGCCGCCGGAGGTGACGACGAAGCTGAGTCACGCCGTGCGGGCCGGGAAGGAAGGGGTCGAGCGGGTGCACATCATCGACGGCCGGGAACAGGAGGGGCTGCTCGGCGAAGTGTTTTCCAACGAAGGCATCGGCACGCTGATTTACGCGAACGAGTATCAGGCGATCCGCCCGGCCATGAAAAAGGACGTGCGGGCCGTGCACAACCTGATTCAGCAGGGGATTCAGCAGGAGGAACTGGTGAAGCGGACACGGGCCGACGTCGAAAAGCAGATCGGCGACTTCTTCGTTTTCGAGGTGGACCGCAACCCGGTCGCCTGCGTCGCCCTGCACATTTACCCCGAATCGGGCAAGGCGGAGATCGCGTGCCTGTATGTGGACAACCGGTACGAAAATCAGGGTATCGGCGGCCGGTTGATCGCGTACGTCGAAGACCAGGCCCGCGATCGGAAGGCGAAGCAGCTCTTCTGCCTGTCCACACAGGCGATCAACTATTTCATTACCCGCGGCGGGTTCACACTGGGCACGCCCGACGACCTGCCGCCCACGCGGCGGGAATCGTACGACAAGAGTAACCGGCGGTCGCAGGTGCTGGTGAAGGCGTTGAACGCCGCGACATAAGATGTTCCGATCGTACCGCTTGTGCGGGCGGTTTCGCCAACACCGCAATGCCCGGCCACTTCTCGACCCAACCACCCCGCACCCCTTATCCGTTCCCGGTCGATGGTAGGACCACCCCCATTCGTCCGGGAGTCCGCCATGACCACGTTCGTCATCCTGCCGCCGCGGGAGTTGGTGGAGCACGCGGTCCACGGTTTTGTGGAGGCGTTGTTGCCGGGGATGGTGATACCGGACGGATTGTGGGAACGGATTGTGGAAGAAGTCCTATCGGAGGCGAAAGTCTATTCGCTGCACCGGGAAGACCTGCCGGAAACGGACGATTTGGCGGGGGCGCTGGCCGACGGGTTCGGGGCGGAGGCGGGGGATCGGGTGGTGGAACTGGCGTTGCCGCGGGGTCGGGAAGCGGGGCCGGTACGGGCGTGGACTCTGCCCGGCGTGTCCGCGGCGGCGTCGGGTCGCTAGAATGATGGTATGAAACCTCACGACGACGAAAACAACTGGGCCGAACTGGCCGACGCATTGGGGATCGACACGCCGGCGACGCAGGCGCGGAAGCAGGCGTCCGCCCCGCCGGCCCCGGAACCGACTCACGAGCAACCGCCGCCGCTTCCCGACTGGGCGAAGTTGACGGAGGAACTGCCCGACGCGACGGAGCAGGACGGCGATACGCTTTTGGAGCAGATACCGGAGACGGAGCCACCGGCCGAGGAATCCGAAGGCGAGGGGGAAAAGAAGCGTCGCCGTCGGCGACGCCGGCGGCGGAAGCCGGGCGACCCGACAGCCGCCGCGACTGGGGACGCGGAAGGGGACGAAGAGACGGAAGACGTCGCACCCGGCTTCGCGACCGACGAGGACGCCGAGGAGGAGGAAGCCGAGCCGGAACTGGTAGGCGTCGGCATCGCCGACGAGCCGACCCCCGACGCCGTTCGCGAGCTCATCTCGAACTGGAACGTCCCCTCGTGGCAGGAAATCGTGTCCGGGCTGTATCGCCCCGGGGGCGACCGATAATTACCCTCCCCCTCGACGGGGGAGGTTGGGGGTGGGTCTGTGGCCGACGCCGTTATCGACGTGGTGGGGATGGACGACCTGCCGGTGATCGTCGAACTGTACAACCAGATCTTTCGCCCGCCGCGGACGGTGGATTCGTTCGTCCGGCGGTACCGCGGGCGAACCAACGTCCTGCAAATGATCGCCCGGGTGGAGGACAAGCCGGTCGGCATCTTCCTCGGATTCGAGTTAAAGCCGAACACGTTCTTCGCGTGGTTCTACGGCGTCGTGCCCGACGGCCGGCGGCTCGGTGTCGGCTCGCAACTCATGGACGCCGCCCAGGAATGGGCCAAGAAAAACGGCTACGAAGTGATGCGGCTCGAATGCCAGAACCAGCACCGCCCCATGCTGCACCTGGCCATCGAACTCGGCTACGACATCGTCGGCATGCGCTGGGACGCCGACCGGGGGTCGAACCTGATCATCTTTGAGAAGAAATTTGACGATTAGCGATGGATCGTCAACGACAGGAAGTTCTTCAACAGCTTCGGCCCCTCGACCGTCAGAAAACTCTCCGGGTGGAACTGCACGCCGTGCAGGGGCCAGGTCTTGTGCCGGACGCCCATGATTTCCCCCTCGGCCGTCCAGGCTGTCACGTCGAAGTCCTGGTTCGTCCAGGTTTCCTTTTTGATGACCAGGCTGTGGTAGCGGGTGGCGTCGAAGGGGTTCGATAGCCCCGCGAATACCCCCTTCCCGTCGTGGTGGATCGGCGACACTTTGCCGTGCATGATGCGGACGTTTCGAACGACTTCGCCGCCGAAGGTGTGGCCGATGCACTGGTGGCCGAGGCAGACGCCGAGGATCGGCGTGTTGGCCGCGAAGCGTTTCAAGACGTCGTTGGAAACCCCCGCCTCCTTCGGCGTACACGGCCCCGGCGAAATCACGATGTGCGTCGGCTTCCACTCCGCGATCTGGTCGATCGTGACCCGATCGTTCCGCACCACGTTCATCGGCAGATTCGGGTCGATCTCCCCGAACCGCTGCACGAGGTTGTAAGTGAACGAGTCGTAGTTGTCGATGAGCAGAATCATGCAGGCATTGTAGACCCGGCCCGAGCCAAGTCCCCCAATCAAAACCGCGGCGGGTCCTTCCGCACCAGGTCGTTGGCGTAGTCCAGGGAATCGAGCGTGCCGGCGTCGGTCCAGTAGCCGTCGAGGGTGAAGCAACTCAGGCGGCCCTGCTTCAGATAGTGGGTGTTCACGTCGGTGATTTCAAGTTCGCCGCGGCCACTCGGCTTCAGGGTTTTGATGATGTTGAACACGTCGGGCGGGTAGACGTAGATGCCGACGACGGCCAGATCGCTCTTCGGATCCTTCGGCTTCTCCTCGATGCCGACGACCTGTTCCTCCTTCAGCTCGGCCACGCCGAACCGGCCCGGGTCGTGGACTTTCTTCAACCCGATCCAGGCCCAATCGGGGCGGGTGTTGGCTTTTTCCAAAAGCGGCACGAGCGGGTCGCGGAAGATGTTATCTCCCAACAAGACGCACGCCCGGCTGCCGGTGCAGAAGTGCTCGGCGAGGCCGAGGGCCTGGGCGATGCCGCCGGCCTCGTCCTGCACGCGGTAGGTGAGCCGGCAGGCGTGATCCTTGCCGGACCCGAGGAGTTCGACGAAGTCCCCCATGTGGTCGGTGCCGGAGACGAGCAGGATTTCCGAGACGCCCGCCCCGGTGAGTTTTTTCAGTGGGTGGTAAACCATCGGATAGGGGCCGACCGGGAGCAGGTGCTTGTTGGTCACCTTGGTCAGTTCGCCCATCCGGGTGCCCTTGCCCCCGGCCAGAATGACGCCGCGAATGGCCATGTGAAACTCCCGAGTTTCAAGTTTCAAGGTTCCAAGTTTCAAGAAAAGCACACCGGCTTAAAACGGGAAACTCGGATATTGAAACTTACAGTTTTCCGTACTGCCGTTCGTAGTAGTTCAGGTAGTCCTTGGTCTTGATCGCCGCGATCCAGGGCGCGTTCGCCTTGTACCAGTCGATCGTTTCGCGGAGACCGTCCTCGAACTTCACCTGCGGAGACCATCCCAGGTCCTTCTCGGCCTTCGCGCAGTCGATGGCGTAGCGGCGGTCGTGTCCGGGCCGGTCGGCGACGTAGCGAATGAGCGTGTCCGGTTTCCCCACCGCGGCCAGGAGTTTCTTCGTCAGGTGCAGGTTGGCGAGTTCGCACCGGCCGCCGAAGTTGTACACTTCGCCGGGCGTTCCGTTCCGCCACGCCGCCTCGACCCCGCGGCAATGGTCGAGCACGTGAATCCAGTCGCGGATCTGCATGCCGTCGCCGTAGACCGGCACCGGCTCGTCCTTCAGCAGGTTTGTGACGAACAGGGGAATCAGCTTCTCGGGAAATTGATACGGCCCGTAGTTGTTCGAGCAGCGGGTGATGACGGCGGGCGTGCCGAACGTATGGTGATACGCCTGAACGAGCAGGTCGGCCGCGGCTTTCGACGCCGAATACGGGCTGTTCGGGTGCAGCGGCGTGTCTTCGCGGAAGTAACCGGTGTCGCCGAGGCTGCCGTAAACTTCGTCGGTGCTCACCTGCACGTACCGCTTCACCTTGAACTCGCGGGCCGCGTCGAGCAGGACTTGCGTGCCGGTCACGTTGGTGCGGACGAACGGACCCGAATCCTGAATGCTGCGGTCGACGTGGCTTTCCGCGGCGAAGTGAATGACGTCGGTCACGCCCCGGCCCATCGCCTCCCGGACCGCGGCCCGGTCGGTGACGTCCCCTTTTACGAACGCGTACCGCGGGTGGACCCTTACGTCCGCAAGGTTCGCGAGGTTGCCGGCGTAGGTAAGGGCGTCGAAGTTGACGACGTCGCACGACGGGTCGGTGTGGAGCAGGTGGCGAACGAAGTTCGACCCGATGAACCCGCAGCCGCCCGTGACAAGTACCGTCGGCATCCGGCCAGCCCTCGTGGTACGATCCGCGGAGTTTTAAGAGTTCCGCCCCGGGGCGTCAAACCGGAACGCCTTCGATTACGCATTTCGGCGATTTCGTCCGCACCACTCGCGTCAGCCGCCACCCGGCCCCGGCGTAAAGCGACACGAATTCCGCCTCCGTCCGCTCCTTCCCGCCGGGAAGGATCAGCATTTCCAGGTCCAGGATCTTCGCCGCGTCCGGCTCGTTCGGCGGGGCGACCACCGAATCGACGACGAGCAGTTTGCCGCCGGGACTCACGCCCTTGCGGCAGTTCTTGAGAATGGTCGTCGCCTTATCGTCCGGCCAATCGTGAATGATGTGCATCATCATGTACGCGTCGCCGCCCGCCGGCACGGCCTTGAAGAAATTCCCACCCTCGGCCTTGCACCGGTCGGCAAGGCCCGCCGACCGGATCGCGTCCGCCGCCCCCGCAGCTACGTGCGGGGCGTCGTACACGATCCCCTTGACGCCGGGGTTTTCTTTCAGAACGGTGGTGAGCAATTTGCCGTGACCGCCGCCGACGTCGACGATTGTGCCGAACTTTGAGAAGTCGTACGCCTCGACCACCGCGGGGGCGACCATTCCCGAAAACCCGGTCATCGCCTCGTTGAAGACTTCGGACTCGTCTTTGTGCTCGGCGAGGTATTCGAAGCAACCCTTGTTGAAGACGTGGTCGAATGCGGTTTTGCCGGTGCGGACGCTATACAGGAGGTCGCCCCAGGCGTCCCAGGTCCAGGTGTCGCCGCAGAACTCGGCCATGCCCCGCATGGAGCCGGGCACGCCGGTCCGGAGCAGTTCGCCGGCCGGGTTGAGTGCGAACGTGCCGTCGGCGGCTTCGGTGAAGACGCCGAAGCCGGCCAGGCACCGCAGGACGCGGGAGAGCGTCGGGGCGTGGGTGTTGGTTTCGGCCGCGAGGTCGGCGGCGGATTTCGGCCCGGCGGCCAGCTTATCCGCAATCCGCAGCTTGGCGGCCACGCTGCAGACCATCGTCGCGCACTTGCCGAAGATCAGTTGGCCTAGGATCTCACCCGGCTCGGGCTTTTTGGGTTCGGTCGGCATGAGTCGCTTCCGTGGGAAAGAGCGGGCCTTTCCCTCAAGAATACGAAATCTCCATGCCGTTGGTGCGTTACGCCGCGACCACGCCGAGGGGAGTCCGGTCGGGCATGCCGCCGGGAGCAAAAACCGTCAACACGCCGTCGAGGATGCGGAGACAGGTATCGACTTGCTCGGCCGTGACGCAGAGCGGCGGGCAGAAGCGAATGCCCGTATCGCCGCAGTGGAGCAGGAGCAGGCCCTGGCGGAAGCAGGTCTGGATGACGTCTTCGCGGAGCGACGGAGCCGCCGTGCCATCGACCGGATCGACGATGTCGGTCGCGGTCATGAGGCCGAGGCCGCGGACGCTAGCGAGAATCGAATGATGGTCCGCCAGTGCTTTCAGTCCCGCTTGAAGTTGCTTGCCCCGGGCCGCGGCATTGGCCGTGTATTCACGGTCGAGTAAATCCATCGTCGCCAGCGCCGCCCGGCAACTGACCGGGTTCCCGCCGAACGTGCTGGCGTGACTGCCGCTCGGCCAGTCCATGACGTCCGACCGGGCGACGATCGCCCCCAACGGCAGCCCGCTCGCAATCCCCTTCGCCAAGCAGATGATGTCCGGCTCGACCCCGAAATGCTCGACCGCGAACATCTTCCCCGTCCGCCCCATACCCGATTGGACTTCGTCCACGACGAGCAGGATGCCGTACTTGTCGCACAGCGCACGGAGGGCGGGCAGGAACCCTTTCGGTGCGAGGCGGTAGCCCCCTTCCCCCTGAATCACTTCGACGAAAATGGCCGCGACCTCGTCCGGCGGGCAGGTGCGGTGCATGAGGGTCTGTTCGATCTCTTTCACGCACGAGCAGTCTTCGACCGAGGAACATCCCGAACAATCCCGCGGGAACTCGACGTGATGAATGTCCGGCACGAGTGGCGAGAACCCGCGGCGGTGGACGAGCTTCGACCCGGAGAGCGACATCGCCCCGTACGTCCGGCCGTGGAACGCCCCGTAGAACGCGACGACTCGTGACCGATCGGTATGCCAGCGGGCGAGCTTCAGCGCCCCCTCGACCGCCTCGGCCCCGCTGTTGGTGAAGAAGACCTTTTTTGGCGACGGCCCCGGGGCCGCTTTGGCCAGCCGCTCCGCCAAGTCGATCTGCGGCCGGTAGTAGAAATCCGTCCCGCTCATGTGCAGGAGCTTATCGGCCTGATCTTTGATTGCGGCGACGACCTCCGGGTGACAGTGCCCCGTCGCGGTAACGGCGATCCCGGCGGTGAAGTCGAGATAAAGGTTGCCGTCCACGTCTTCGATCACCGCCCCGCTGCCCCGTTCCACAACCAACGGGTAAACGCGGGTGTACGACGGCGAGACGAACTCCTTGTCCCGGGCGAGGAGGGATTGCGCCTTCGGCCCGGGCGGCGGGACGCGGACGTCGGGCACGGGCATCTTGTCAAAGTGGAACATGGGCATTTCCTCCGCCACACGATGACTCATGGTTCAACACGATCAGAGCAATTCATTTCTTGATCTTGTCCGATCTGCGGTAATCGTGCGGCTAAATGTCCGCCGTCAGCCCCTGGGCCATCTTGATCTCGGTTCCGTGGTTCACCGTCCACGCCGTCTTGTGCGTGACCGCGTCGACGAGCCCGGCCGCGGACGGGTGGCCATTGCCGCTCTTCTTCACGCCGCCAAAGGGTAAATGAACTTCGGCCCCGATGCACGGCAGGTTCACGTACCCCATGCCGTACTCGCACTCGTCGCGGAAGAACCGCATCTTCCGGTAGCTCTCGGTGATGACCGCGAGCGACAATCCGTACTCGGTCGCGTTCGCGATCCGGGCCGCGTCCTCGTCCGTGCAGAAAGGGATGAGCGCGACGTGCGGGCCGAAGACCTCCTCCTTCGTCACCCGCTTCGCGGGATCGAATTCGGTGCGATAAACGAACGGGTCGAGGAAGCAACCGGGCGAGTTCGGCACCTCGCCCCCATCCAATAGGACTTTAACTCCCTCCTCCTTCGCCAGCCGGTTGTACCCGAGGATTTTCTGCACGTGTTCCTTGTGAATAACCGGCCCGGCGAAGCTCTTCGGATCGAGCGGGTCGCCGAACCGGAGCCGCTTCGCCGTGGCGACGAACGCCTCCGCGTACTTATCCATAATGGATTCGTGCACGAGAATCCGGCTCGCCGAGACGCACCGCTGACCGGTTGTCTTGAACGCACTCAGGATCCCCGCCGTCACGGCTAGATCGAACCGGGCGTCGTCGCAGACGATGACCGCGTTCTTCCCGCCCATCTCGGCCGCCACCATGCGGTCCGGGAACTCCGCCGACACCTGCTGAATCCGCTTTCCGACGTCGTAGCTGCCGGTGAAGAGGACGACATTCATGTTGCGGTCCTTCACCAGGGCTTCGCCGACGCTTCCTTCCCCTTGTACGAGGTTGATCGTCCCCTTTGGGAACCCCGCTTCCACGAACAACTCGACCAGCCATTGCCCGACCGCGGGCGTGTCCTCGCTCGGCTTGAAGACGGCCGTGTTCCCTTCGAGCAGCGACGGCCCCAGCATCCAGAGCGGCACCGCGAACGGGAAGTTCCACGGCGTAATCACTGCCACCACGCCCCACGGCTTCCGCCGCACGAACGCGTCCTTCTCGGGTATCTCGGACGCGATGATTTCGCCCACCGGCATCCGCCCGGTGCCGAAGACGTACTGCACCATGTGCAGTCCTTCGACCACTTCGGCTCGGCACTCGGCGAGGGCTTTGCCGCACTCGCGGGCCATGAGCCGGGCGAGCGCGTCGGTATCGCGTTCGATCAATTTCGCCAGCCGGTCGAAGCACTCGGCCCGGAGGATGCGGGAAGACCGCCGCCAGTCCGGGAATGCCGCCCGGGCGGCGACGACGGCCGCGCGGACTTCGGCCGCCGTCGCCAGCGGGAACGATCCCACCACCTCCGATAGCTTCGCGGGGTTATGGCTCGTAAAGTCGGCCCGCGGCGCGGACCATTCGCCGTTCGCGAATAACCGACCGGCGACCGGGGCATCGGATGTCATGGTTTGTCTCCGGGTGTCGAATTGTATGCCTGTAATCCAATCCCCATCAACCCCGTCTCGGCAGCGACTGCCGTATAATCCCTCCATGTCCGAACTGTATTCCCTGCCGGTCGGTTCCACGCACTGGCCGATCCGGGTCCGCGCGGACCAGATCGTATCGCTCCCCCGCACCGCTCCGCCCGCCTCCCCCGGCGAACTGATCCGCACCGCCCTGGAAAAGCCGTTCGGGTTCGAGCCGCTTCGCCGGGCGTTGACCCCGGACGATCACGTCGCGGTCGTGGTCGACGACAAACTGCCGCACCTGGCGGAACTGCTGACGGCCCTGCTCGAATACGTTGCGTCGGCCGGAGTGAAGCCGGAGGCAGTGACGCTCGTGCTGCCGCCGGGATCGAAACGACAGGGGTTTGTGGACGAGTTGCCGGACAAGTTTGAGGACGTCCGGGTGGAAACGCACGACCCGGGCGATCCGAAGAAGCACGCCTACCTGGCGACGACAAAAGGCGGTCGGCGGATCTATCTCAATCGGTCGCTGCTGGAAGCGGATTACTCGGTATACCTCATGCCGGCCCGAAGCCATCTCCCGTTTCCGGACCTGTCGAATCACGAAACTCGGGCCGATGTCGAAGCGAAAGCGGATGTCGATGAGGTTCGCTGGCTGCTCGGGGCTTCCTTCCTCATCCAGGTGATCGAAGGTGCGGGCGACGAAATCCACACGATCGTTGGGGGGGTGGATGAAAGCCGAAAGGAAGCGGAGCGGGTCTTAGCGGAGCGGTGGACGGTGGGGGCAAATACGACGGCGGACTTGGTTATCGCGGCCGTATCCGGAGCGAAGGATCGGATCGACTTCGCCGACCTCGCCGCGGCGGCGAAATGCGGGACGACGTTTCTGAATCCCGAAGGTCGGCTCGTTCTCCTTACCGACGCCGACCCCGAATTGGGCGAAGCCGAGAAGATGCTCCGCACGTTTGACGATCCGGCCGAAGCGAAGAAGGCCGTCTCGAAGGGAAAGATCAAATCCCACCGCCCCGCCGCCCGCTGGGCCGCCGCCGCGATGAAGGGCACCCTCACCCTTGCCAGCGGCTACCCGGACGACGAAGCGGAAGAACTGTTCGCGTTTCCGATCCACACCGCGAATGAGTTGCAACGGTTGATCGATGCGGCGGGGAGCGTGCTGGTGATACCCGATGCGCATAAGACGACCATAGGCGACGGTCCTCATGAGCGGTCCTGTAGATGAAACGTTTGGCAAATCCTTTTCCAAAAGCGGTCGATTTTTAATAAAGGCGCGATAAATCTTAAGGGAGGGAGCGGCCTACTTTTGGCGGATTGGATGTTCGAATCTTTGAAAAATGCTGGTTTCCAAGTGCTTGCCTTGCATCATGCCGAGGCGATCCTTACTCACGATATGCCCGAAGCCATTTCTGATCTCGAAAGTGTACTGCTTCAACTTCGTATCCACGCCGAGGAACTTGTCAAAAGCGGCGGTGGAGAAGGGGCAATGACTCAACGTATGCGTCGCGGCCTCGCAGAAGAAAAAGGATGGAGGAAACACTGTTTCGAAATCAAAAAGGTCGTTGACGGCGAGGAGAAAGAATCGATCACGCATGAAATCGATCACGTTAAGAAGTACGCCTCCGGTACTTTTGCTCTCGAAATTGAATGGAATAATAAGGATCCCTTCTTCGACCGCGACCTAGAAAACTTTAAACGATTGCACGCAGATGGAGTAATCTCCATTGGCGGCATTATTACAAGGGGTGGGTCGCTGCACGATTCACTAAGAACCGTCATCACGTCTTTTGCGAGAAAGCACGGTATTTCTTCCAAGAGGGCATTGAAGAAATACTATACACCGACTGCGCGGCAAAACGAATTGATCGATCGTTTAGCAAAATCCAAGGGAACTTTTGAAGAGGGATGGGCACACGCTTTCGTTTCCGACAAATTTGGCGAAGCAACGACACATTGGCGGAAATTGGAAGACCGTGTGCGTCGTGGTGTTGGGAACCCGTGCCCACTCCTACTCATTGGTATTCCAGATAAATCGGTCGTTGTATAAGGGAGCAAAAGTGAATACCCGAGTCTACCAGTTAACACAACCCAACCCATCCGTCGATTTGTTGGAGAAAACGGCGGGCCAATTTTCGACCATATTGGCTGACCCTCCTTGGCAATTTCAAAATCGGACGGGCAAAATGGCCCCCGAACACCGGCGACTTTTGCGGTACCCGACGATGGAACTCAAAGAAATCATGCAATTACCCGTCTCGAAACTGGCAGCTGCTAAATCACACCTCTATTTGTGGGTACCCAATGCACTATTACAAGAAGGATTACGAGTCATGGAAGCATGGGGCTTTACATATAAATGCAATCTTGTCTGGTACAAAGTTAGGAAAGACGGCGGCCCAGACGGGAGGGGAGTCGGCTTTTACTTTCGGAACGTGACCGAACTTATACTGTTCGGTGTGCGAGGGAGTTTGAGAACGCTTAAACCTGGAAGGACACAAGTCAATTTATTTGCAAGCCGCAAGCGCGAGCACTCACGAAAACCTGATGAAATATTTGATGTAATAGAATCCTGCTCCCCCGGACCGTTCCTTGAAATTTTTGCACGATTTCAACGGGAAGGATGGAAACAGTGGGGAAACGAGGATGTGGAAGAAAACTCCGTTTATGGGGTTGCCAGAAGGAAGGGGCATGTCGACCCTCAAATGAGACTCTTCAAGTCCCCACGCGGTTACTGTGGGAGTGCGTAATTCCACCAGGTATCTAGTTGAATCGGAGAGTTCGATGCCTGCGGATTTCGGTGACTTTCGATCAGAATATCAATCCGCCCTCACCGCCGCCGCGGTGTTCGACACCTCGGCCGTGGGGAAGGTCGAATTGGCCGGGCCCGACGCCCCGAAATTCCTTCACAACCTCTGCACCAACGACGTCGAATCCCTCCCCCTCGGCGGGGGGTGCGAGGCATACCTTTGCGACTCGCGGGCTAAGGTTCAGTTCGCCATCTGGGTCTACCACGTCCGAGTTGGCGACCGGCATGCCATCTGGGTCGAGACGACGGCGGGCCGGAACGCGGACCTGGTGAAATATCTGGACCGCTACCTGATCTCCGAAGCGGTCGAGATTGCCGATGTGACGGACCGATGTGCACAAATGCACTTGGCCGGGCCGAAGGCTGCGGACATTCTTTCCGCGGCGTGCGGCGGCGTGCTGCCGATTCTCGAATTGTTTCAACACATGGAGCGGACCATCGGCCCGGCAGCCTGTTCCGTTCGCCGCCACGACCGACTCGGCGTGCCGGGGTTTGACGTCGTTTGCCCCACGGATGCGGCGGGGAAAGTCTGGAGCAGTCTGACGAGAGCCGGGGCCGTGCCGGCGGGGACCTCGGCCTTCGAGACTTTGCGAATCGAGGCCGGCACGCCACTTTTCGGCCCGGACATCGATGCCAACCGGTTCGTGATGGAAGTCGCACGGGTCGAGCGGGCGGTGAGTTATTCCAAGGGCTGCTTCCTCGGCCAGGAGCCAATCGTCATGGCACGCGACCGGGCCGGGCACATCAACCGGGCGTTCCTGGGAATGAAAGTTCTCGACGACGGCCCGGTAACCTCCGGCACAAAGCTCTTCCGGGGAGACCAGGAAGTCGGCGTGATTACGTCGAGCACCGATTCGCCGAGACTCGGTTGCCCCGTGGCCGTGGGGTACGTCCGCCGCGGGCACCAGGAGAAGGGCACGACGTTGACGGCGGGAAGTCAATCGGTGGAAGTGCTTGGCTTCCCGCCCATTTCCTGATCGGGATGGGTGGTGAAATCGAAGGCCGGGTTGTATTCGCGATTCCCATTTCCCGCGCGGGTTTGACGGAGTGGGTTGGGAGTGGGGGCACGCCCGACCGATTTCATCCAATACACTCGCATGCCGTTCCAAGCCGCCAGGGCCACGGCAAACCAGCCGCCGAGCGTCAGCCTCGTCGCGTCGTATTTGGCAAAGACGTCGGCGGGGAAAAGAATCCCTCTCAATAGCAGGCAGACGCCGAGACAGAGCCAGGCGGCGGCAAGGCCCGTGCGGAATCGCGTGGCGGTCATTTTTCTCCTTTCGGGCGGGCACCGTCCCGATTGCCGAACGGCTTGGAATTGACGCCGGGAAGGGCTGCGGGTAGTGTTCGCCGTCCTTCCGATGAGGCGTCGATGTTTACCCGCCTGATCCCTGCCCCGGCCGAGGAATCGGCTGCCGTTACCTGGGACGACGCCCCGTGCCCGCTTTGCGGCCACGAGGACGCGGCGACGGTGCTGGAGGCCCCCGACCCGACTCCCGCGAGCGGGACCGGTTTGGTGTTCGCGGTCGTGCGGTGCCAGCGGTGCGGGATGGCGTTTACGAACCCCCGGCCGGACGCGGAATCGATCGGGGCGTTTTATCCGGCGGACTATCGCCCCCACCGGCGGCCCCGGAAAATGTCCGGGGCCAGGTCGTTAAGTTGGGCCGCACGGATGACCGGCCGCGGGTGTAAGGAACGCCGCGGTCTCCTGCCGTGGACTGGAACGGGTCGGCTCCTCGATTTCGGCTGCGGCGGAGGGTCGTACCTCAAACGCATGGCCGATCAGGGTTGGGCCGTGACCGGGCTCGACGCATCCGTCGGAGCCGTCCGGCAAATTCAGGAGGAACTCGGCCTTGCCGCCCTCGTCGGCTCGTTACCGCACCCGGATTTGAAACCCTGTTCGTTCGAAGTCGTCACCATGTGGCACTCGCTCGAACACGTCCACGACCCCGTTTCCATACTTCGGGAAGCGTTCCGATTGCTCGTTCCCGGCGGCAAGCTCGTCGTCGCCTGTCCGAATCTCGCGGGCTGGCCGTTCAAGTGGTTCGGCGGCAACTGGTTCGGCCTCGACCTGCCGCGGCACCTGACGCACTTCACCCCGGCCACGCTCTCCGAAACCCTGACCGTATCCGGATTCCGCGTCGAATCCGTCCGCATGATCCGACATTCCGACTGGTTGCGGTCCAGTGCGAAGCTGGCGGTACGTTCCGGTCCGACGTCGTTTTGGCACCGCGCGCTGACCTGGAAGCTCCTGGCCAAGGCCGCCGCGGCGGCATGTCACTCGGCCGGAATGAGCGACTGTATGATGGCCGTGGCCGAGCGGCCGGAACAAGATTAATCCATTCGTTTCCCCCGCCCGATGGCGTAATAAGAGAATCCGTTCTGGGCCATCACTTTCTCGTCGTATACGTTGCGGCCGTCGAAGATCACGGGCGACGACAGCAGCCGCTTCATCAACTCGAAATCGGGCGTACGGAACTGTTGCCACTCGGTCACGAGGACCAACCCGTCTGCTCCTTCCAACGCGCCATACGGCCGGTCGCAATAGGCAAGCCGGTCTCCATAGATTTCCCGTACGTTTTCCATCGCCTCGGGGTCGTGGACCCGGACCTTGGCCCCGGCAGCCAGGAGCAGGTCGATCAGCACCAGGGACGGGGCTTCCCGAACGTCGTCGGTCCGGGGCTTGAAGGCCAGGCCCCAAACGGCCAACGTTTTCCCGGAAAGCCCCGTGCGGAAATGGGAATGGATCTTGTCAAAAAGGATCCGCTTCTGGGCCTCGTTGACTGCGTCCACGGCCTGCATCATTTTCAACGGCAAGCCGACCGCTCGGCCCATTCCCCGTATCGCCCGGATATCTTTCGGAAAGCAGCTTCCGCCGTATCCGGGGCCGGGAAAGAGAAACTGGAAGCCGATCCGCTGGTCGTGTCCGATACCCTTCCGCACGTCGTTGACGTCGGCCCCGAGACGGTCGCACAGGTTGGCCATTTCGTTAATGAAGCTGATCTTGGTCGCGAGCATGGCGTTGGCGGTGTACTTGGTCATCTCGGCGGATTCAGGGGACATCACCAGAAACGGCCTCTCGGTCCGGAGAAACGGGGAATAGAGTTCCCGAAGCGTCTCGGCCACTTCGGGCTTCCGAACGCCGACAACGACGCGGTCCGGCTTCATGAAGTCGTCGATCGCCGCCCCTTCTTTCAGAAACTCGGGGTTGCTCGCCGCGTCGACGTGCGGGCAGCCACTATCCGCCAGGATTTTCCCGACGCGGGCATTCGTCCCGACGGGGACGGTACTCTTGAGTACGACGACCCGCGATCCGGGCGCTTGGGCAGGTCCGTCCTTGAGGGCCGCAGCGATTGCCTTCACCACGGACCAGACGGCGGACAAGTCCGCGTCTCCGTCGTGGGATTGCGGCGTTCCCACAGCAATAAAAATGACGCGGGCGGCCCGGACGGCGG
Organism: Fimbriiglobus sp.; assembly: GCA_036493815.1. Classification (GTDB taxonomy): domain Bacteria; phylum Planctomycetota; class Planctomycetia; order Gemmatales; family Gemmataceae; genus DASXPC01. The sequence goes on from DASXPC010000322.1 coordinate 18,772, forward strand.
TGGCCAGGTCGGTGGTAAATGTGAGGCGGCCTTCTTTCCGGTTCCGCTGGACCAGTTCGAGTAACCCCGGTTCGTAAATGGGAATGCGGTTGCTATGAAGAGTTTGGATTTTTCGCTCGTCCTTGTCGATCCCAACGACGTCGTTGCCGCACTCGGCGAGGCAGGTGGCGGTTACGAGCCCGACGTATCCCGTACCAATTACGGCAACTTTCACGCGACAACACTCCGATGGATTCAGGATGCGGCTGGGGCCGATACCGCCCGCCAGTATGTTAGAACGTCTTTCAGCGTCTCGTCGAAGGGATAGCGGGGTTCCCATCCCGTGGCGGCCCGAAGTTTGGTCGTATCGGCTCGGGCCACACCCGCCGAAGCCTTGCGACTTGGCTCCGCGGTTTGTTTCACGTCGATCGGCATTCCGGACAATTGGATCAGGCGATTCAAGATGTCGCCGATTCGATATGCGGTGCCACTCCCGGCATTATAAACTTCGCCGCGTTTTCCCGATTCGATCAGCAGGCGGTAGGCCCGCACCATGTCCCGAACGTCGGTCAGGTCGCGGAAGGCGGACAAATCGCCTTTCGGCGTGATGACCGGGGGTTGAGACCCCCGTTCAATCGCGGCAACATGACGTGCGAAATTGGCGACCGCATAGTCGGCCGACTGCCTCGGGCCGATTTGATTGAAGGGCCGGACCCGTACGACGTCGATACCCGATTCGCGGGCCATTTTCTCCCCGAGCAGGTCGGCCGCTTTTTTACTTTCCGCATACGGACTGGCCGGCCGGAGTGGAGAGGTTTCCGTAAACGGTTCGCCCGATCCGGTCGGGTCGCCGTACACCAGCCCCGTCGAGACGAACAGAATTCGCGGAGAAAACCCGGTTCGCAAAACGGAGTCGTAAAGACACTGGGTCGCGTTCAGGTTGTCGGACCAACAGCCCTCTGGATTGAGGAAAGAATCGCCGGGATGAGCGAAGCCCGCGAGGTGAAAAATCCATTCGGGCTTGGTTTCACGGAGTGTGGTTTCCAGATTTGGGCCGTCCGAAAGTTCGGCGTAGACGAGCCGGGTCATCCCTCCCAAGTGTGCCCTGGAAACGGGCCGGGGATCCTTCCGGCTCAATCCCACGATTTCGTGCCCACCCTCGGCCTGGAGCAGCTCGACGAGGTGCCCGCCCACGAATCCGGTCGCCCCGGTAATGAGGATTCGCACGCTCGGCCTCCTCATATGCCCCGGGCTTTGGTGTCCGGTGTCGCGGTCGCAGTCAGCCGCGCCAAGTCCGCTTTCACCATGCGTTCGACGAGTTGGGGAAAACTGACCGCCGGCGCCCAGCCGAGTTTCTCCCTGGCTTTTGCCGGGTTTCCGATCAACAGGTCCACCTCGGCCGGGCGAACGAGTTGGGGATCGATGGTCACATATTTTTGCCAATCCAAACCGACGAAACGGAAAGCCAATTCGACCAGTTCGCGGACCGAATGCGTTTCGCCGGTTGCGATCACGTAGTCGTCCGGTTTTGGTTGTTGGAGCATCAGCCACATCGCCCGGACGTAATCCCCGGCGAACCCCCAGTCGCGCTTGGCGTCCAAATTTCCCAGGCGAAGTTCTTTCGCCAGGCCCAGTTTGATACGGGCTGCTCCGTCGGTTACTTTGCGGGTCACGAACTCTTTTCCGCGTCGCTCGCTTTCGTGATTGAACAGGATGCCGCTGACGCAAAACATCCCGTAGCTTTCACGATAATTGACGGTGATGAAGTGGCCGTAAACCTTAGCGACGCCGTACGGGCTGCGGGGATAAAACGGCGTGCTCTCGGACTGTGGAACCTCCATCACTTTTCCGAACATTTCACTCGAGGACGCCTGGTAAAACTTGATCGTGTCCGGGCCGAGCAGGCGAATGGCTTCGAGCACCCGGGTAACGCCGATCGACGTGTACTCGCCCGTCAGGCAGGGCTGTTTCCAACTCGTGGGGACGAAACTCTGGGCGGCGAGGTTGTAAACCTCATCCGGTTTCGACGCTTTCATGGCATCGATGATGGATAACTGGTCGAGCAGGTCGGCCTGGTGCAGGTGAACCCTGCCGGTGAGGTGATTGATTCGATCGAACGTCTCGGTGCTGGATCGACGGACCAGGCCGTGAACTTCGTAGCCCTGTTCGAGAAGGAGCTCGGCGAGATAGCTGCCGTCCTGGCCGGTGATGCCGGTAATTAAGGCTCGTTTCATGGATCATCCGTGGATCGGTTGAACGGTCCCGTTATACGTTCGGCGGCGAATTCTGACGATCCGAATTTGCCCGGGGTGCGACCCGTTGTGCAAGGAGAATCCTAACCGGGCACGGCCACAATTTTCCCCGTCAGCGTTCCGGCTTTGCCGAGGGTATTCTCTTCCTGCAACTTATGGGCGGCCTGGGCGTCCGAAAACTTCAGCTTCTTCCCGACGACGGCCGTCAACTTCCCCTCGGCCATCCACCGATTCATGTCGTCGGCACACCGTCGCTGGTCCGCGGGGGACACGTTGAACATGGCAAAGCCGAAGAGTGACAAGCCTTTGACGTAGAAGGGGCCGTTCGGGAGCGCCGGCCGGGCCGAGCGACCGGCCATGACCACGACCCTGCCGCGTTGGGCCATCGATTCCACGGTCCGATCGAGGTCGCTCGGCGGTTGCGTTTCGTACCAGACGTTGACGCCGGCCCCGTCGGTTGCCGACTGGATCCGCGCGGGGATGTCGTCGGATTTGTAATTGAGAACCACGTCGGCACCGAGTTCCGTAGCGGCCCTGGCTTTCTCAGCCGATCCAACGGTGGCGACGACCCTAGCACCGGCCGCCTTGGCCATTTGCACGACGGCGGCCCCGACTCCCCCCGTTCCGCCGTTGACAAAAACCCACTCGCCGGCCTGGAGTTTCGCACACATGAACAATCCCAGGTGCGCCGTGATGCCGACGAGTGCACCTGCCGCAGCCACGGCGTGATCCACTCCGGCCGGAAGTGGATAGAGGTAGTCCTCGTGCGGGCAACAAAACTCGGCAAACGTACCCTGTCGGCCGAGAAGGCCCTGGTTCGAACCCCATACGCGATCGCCGACGCGGAAACGGGTAGCCCCGGGGCCGACCGCATCGACGACCCCGGCCAGGTCCGTTCCCGTTATCATTCGGCTGGGCCGGGGCATCTGCACCATCCCGGCCCGAATGTAAACGTCGATCGGGTTCAGTGCCGCCGCCTTTACTCGAACCCGGACCTCGCCCGTTCTCGGCTCGGGAGTGGGAAGGTCTCCGTATCGGACGACGTCAGAACCTCCAAACGCTTCAAAATAGGCCGCTTTCATCGGCAGTTCCTTTTTGATTCCGGCGAAGTTCGATGAATCGCCGCCGTGCCCGTCCGGCCTGGCGAACCGGGAGATAGAATAGTTAGGTGATGGAATCCTCTCCCCACTGTTTGTCATTCTCGAGATCGCTTATGAAGGAATCACCCCAACTTGTAGAATATGGAGCACCGATCGACCCGACCGCGATGGTCGTTCCACACGACGCGGCGGTGCTCGAATTGGAGCCGGGCCATCCCGGCCTCGGCGATGCGGAATACGTTTCCCGCCGACATCGTCTGTTTGACCTCTGCCGTAAACACCGGCTGGAAAATCTCGGCCCTCCGGAAATCGAATACACCCGGGAAGAAACGCGCATCTGGCGGGAAGTCAGCCCGAAACTCGACGACCTTCACATCAAGTATGCGAGCGAAATCTATCTCAAAGCGAAGCGGGCGCTGGCCATTACCGCGAGTGAAATCCCGCAGTTGAAGACTCTCAGCGAACGACTGCAACGCGAAACGAACATGCACCTCGTCCCCGCCGAGGGGCCGCTACCGTATCGAACCTTTTACGAATACATCGCGAAACGAGGGTTCCCGGTCACCCAGTTCATCCGGCACGGGTCGCACCCGGAATTCACGCCCGAACCGGATATGATTCACGATTGCCTGGGGCACGTGCCGCCGCTTATGAATCGCGATTACGCGGAGTTGCTCACGCTCGTCGGCAAAGCGGCCTCCACGACCCCTCACGGCGATCAGGTTCTCGCCCTCAAGCGGTTCAGTTGGTTCAGCATCGAGTTCGGGTTGATCGAAGAGCGGGGCGAGACCAAGGTGTTCGGGGCGGGTATTCTTTCCAGCACCGGCGAAATCCCCCACTCTTTATTTTCCCCGCACGCGACGAGGCGGCCGTTCGTCACCGAAACGGTCATCTCCCAGGACTACGACCCGTCGCAGATGCAGGTGAATTTTTTCGTCGCCCCGTCGATGCCGTTCCTCCGACGCGAACTGGAATCGCTCGTTCGCCGGTTCGGCATTTCGGTTTGACGGATTCTTCCAAATAACTGTGGGATGGGAGTAATGAACCGTTGATGTATTTCCGTCGTGTCGATCTCGTTATCCCGCCGGTTCCTACCGAAGGAATTCGCCTATGTCGCTTCCGGACGTTCCACTTCGCAAGATCGATCACCTCCGCTTCTTCGTGGGCAACGCCAGGCAGAGCGCGTTCTTCTACCGGAATGCATTCGGGTTCGAGGTGGCTGCCTATGCCGGATTAGAAACCAGGGTCAAGCACGAGGCCGGGTACGTTTTGAAGCAGGGCGAAATTACGTTCGTCCTGACTTCGCCGCTCGGACCGGAACACCCGGAAAGCCGGCGGCTCCTCACCCACGGCGATGGGGTGATGGACATCGCACTCGACGTGCCGGACGTCCGGGCGGCGTTTTCGGCAGCAATCGCCCGCGGAGCCCTACCGGTCCGCGAGCCCGAAACGGTGTCGGACGAATTCGGCGTATTTGAATCGGCCATTATCAAAACCTACGGCGATACGACGCATTCCTTTGTCAACCGGGACAAGTATCGGGGGGTTTTCGCACCGGGATACAAGCCGATCGACCCCGAACGATACAGCTTCGGCACCTTCCGGCCGGTCGGACTGGCCGCCATCGACCACGTCGTCGGCAACGTCGAAGAAGGCAAGATGAACGAGTGGGTCGGTTTCTACAAAAAGGTTCTCGGGTTCGAACAACTCGTTCACTTCGACGACAAGGACATCAGCACCGAGTATTCCGCCCTGATGAGCAAGGTGGTTCAAAACGGCACAGGACGGATCAAATTCCCGATCAACGAACCGGCACAAGGGAAGCGGAAATCCCAAATCGACGAATACCTGCAGTTTTACGGCGGCCCCGGCGTCCAGCACATCGCCCTCGCGACCGGAGACATCGTCAAAACGGTCCGTGCCATGAGGGCCAACGACGTGTCGTTCCTCCGGGTACCGAAATCGTACTACGACTCTCTGAGCGACCGGGTCGGGCCGATTCGGGAAGACCTGAAGGAGTTGGCCGAACTGGGCATCCTGGTGGACCGCGACGACGAAGGGTACATGTTGCAAATCTTCACGAAACCGGTTGCCGACCGACCCACCCTCTTTTTCGAGGTGATTCAACGGCGCGGGTCGAAGAGTTTTGGAAAGGGGAATTTCAAGGCCTTGTTCGAAGCGATCGAACGGGAACAGGCGACGCGGGGGACGTTGTAATGGCCGCCCCGTTTCCTGTTACGAGCCTGCGGGACTTCTACGCGTTCGAGCAACACGTGAAAACGTGCCGGGCACATCGCGGCCTCGGCATGGTCCCGCAGTGGTACGAAGTGCCGGTTTTTTACTTCTCGAACCCCGTGGCGGTGATCGGCGACGGCGACTCGGTGCAAATTCCGTCTGCAAGTGATGCCCTCGATTACGAACTCGAATTGGCGTGCGTCGTCGGGAAATCCGCCCGCGACCTTCCGGCCGACGGTTCGGCAATGGATTGTCTTTCCGGCTTCACGGTCATGAACGATTGGAGCGCCCGCGATATTCAGCGGGCCGAAATGGCCGTCGGATTGGGGCCGAGCAAATCGAAAGACTTCGCCACCTCGCTCGGGCCGAGGATTGTTCCGTTCGCCGAGCTGAAAGACTGTTTTCGGGACGGCCGGCTGCACCTGACCATGACCGCCCGTGTCAACGGCAAGGAGTATTCCCGCGGCAACGCGAGCGACATGTACTGGACCTGGCCGCAAATCCTTGCCCACGCGAGCCGGGGCACCGAACTCCGCCCCGGTGATGTCATCGGATCCGGCACGGTGGGAACAGGGTGTATCCTGGAATTGACCCCGGAAGCCGTCGGGGGATGGCTCAAGGCCGGCGACGTCGTCGAACTGGAAATCGAAAGGATTGGGGTTCTCCGAAATACGGTTGTGGACCGGTCTCAATGACCTACGAACATCACCTTACCCAGTTACGGAATACGGACCCCGTCACGGCTAACCTTTTAGGTCCGTTGTCGAACCTGAAAGACATCCTCCGATGGGTTCCGTCGGCCGGGTTGTCTTTGATGCACTTCGATTCGATCCAGCAGGACGAGTACAACTACGATGTTATCTTTCCCTGGTACGACCACCGCTGGATTGCATTCGGTGTCACCTGATTCGGAGAACTGACGGCGGTCGCCGTCTGGGACCACAAACCGACGCCGAATGAATTGCTTGCCCGCCGGATAGAATGGGGTTACCGACCGGTTCCGTCGCTGCTCAAGCAGGGCCCGACGATTCTCGGCCACGCCGCGACCCTCGGCGAGTCGGTGCCCTGGTCTACTACTTCCGGGTGTTCGGTGCCATTATGCCGCGTTACCTGACCCTCGGCCGCCTTCCGCCCAAGCGGCATACCGCCTTTCGCACTACGCCCGGCTACCGTAACGAAGGCCTCTATTACGAAGAGGTCGTAACCACTCAGGGATTCAGCCGGGCGTATTCGATCGTCTACCACCTCCGCCCGCCGACGCGGGTGAAAATGGTTGAACCGGCCGGGACTGTCTCCGTTGAACTCGCCGAGCAGTCGACACTCCGTCACACCCATCTGAAAACAAAGGAAATGCCCCGGGCCGGGTGCCCGGTCACGGGCCGCGTGCCGATGTTTGCGAACGCGGACGTAATGCTGTCCCGCTGCCGGCCGGCGAAACCGCAGGGCGAACTTTACCGCAACGCGGCAGCAGATGAAATCCTCTTCGTTCATCGTGGCCGCGGCCGCCTACATACCCAATTTGGCATTCTTTCCTTCAAGCCGTTCGATTACGTGGTGATTCCGAAATGCACGACCTACCGGGTCGAATTCGACTCGGCGGAACCGGCCGACCTCCTCGTGATCGAATCGGCCGGTAACATCGGCTTCCCGCCGCGGTACCTGAACCCCGACGGCCAGTTCCGCCTCGGCGCCCCGTATTGCGAGCGCGACCTCCACGGCCCGTCCGAACTCGCAACCATCGATCGAGACGAAAATACGCCGATTCTGGTGAAGGACGGGACCCGCCTTACCCGCTACACGCTCGCCCACCACCCGTTCGACGCGGTCGGCTGGGACGGCATGGTTTACCCGTTCGCGTTCAACGCCGACGATTTCGAACCGATCACCGGCACCATTCACCAACCGCCGCCGATCCATCAGACGTTCGAAGCCAGGGGCTTCGTCGTCTGCACGTTCGCCCCGCGAATGCTCGACACCCACCCGGACGCGATCAAGGTGCCCTACGCCCATTCGAACGTCGAGAGCGATGAAGTGCTGTATTACGTCCGCGGGAAGTTCGGCAGTCGGCGGGGCGTGGAAGAATGTTCGTTTACCCTCCACCCCCGTGGCGTTCCCCACGGCCCCCACCCCGGAACAATCGTCGCCAGCCGGGACGTGGCCCGAACCGACGAACTCGCCGTGATGGTCGACACCTTCGCCCCGCTGCACGTGACAAAAGCGGCGACGGAATTCGACGACCCGCAATATCCCTACTCGTGGGTGGAATAACCGAATGTTTCTCGACGTCTCGACCGTCCCGCCGCAGGACGTCTACCACCAGCTCATCGGCCTCGTCACGCCCCGGCCGATCGCGTGGGTCACCACCGTCTCCCCGGCGGGGGTGGTGAACCTCGCCCCCTTCAGTTTCTTCAACGCCTTCGGGGCGAACCCGGCGATCGTCGTCTTCTCCCCCACCCTCACCCGCGACGGGCGGAAGAAGGACACCCTGCGAAACGTGGAGGCGGCGGGAGAATTCGTGGTGAACGCGGCTACGGCCGACTTGGCGGAAAAGGTCAACCTGACATCGAAAGACCTTCCGCCCGATGACAGCGAGGTGACACTGGCTGGCCTGCACACGACGCCGAGCGTGAAGGTGAAACCGCCGCGGGTGACGGAAGCCCTGGCCGCTCTCGAGTGCAAAGTGAAACAAATCTTAACCTTCGGGTCGGGGCCGATCGCTCCGAACCTCGTGGTCGGCGAGGTATTGGCCATCCACGTCGCCGATTCCGTGCTCGATTCGCACGGCAGGCCCGATCCGAGAAAGTTGCGCACCGTCGCACGGCTCGGCGGGGATTTCTGGTGCCGCACCACCGATTTGTTCGAGCAGAAACGGCCGTGGATCTGACTTATGCCGCCCGTGCGAAATTCGGGACCACAATTCCTGCGATTGCATTCGGGACGCGTCGCCCTTCGCACCGCACGACGTACTCGCACGTCAGGAGCATCAACACCGCACCCCAGCAGGTCGCCCCCAAGGCTTGGAACGTCGGGTCGAATTGTTCGGTTACGGCCGAGGCGAGAAGACACCCCGCGAATGCGGCGGTGACGCCAACGACAACCCGATCCGCCCGGGTCGTCGTCGGGTCGGTCAGGAATCGGGTCACGGCCGCCCAGGCCGGCAGCAGCCAGCAAAAAAAGTACGTCCACGCGAGCGGGGAACAGAGCACGGCGAGCGTGCACACCATGCCCCACTCCGCGGCCTCGGCCGTGGGAGTCCACGCGAATCGACCCTTGCCCGAGAGCAGAATCACCACACCAAGCGCTAGGCACAAAACCATCCCCGCGGCCTGGGCCGTTCCCGAATTGACGTCGAACAGATTGACGGTCAACGGCGTGCGGCCTTCATACCCCGCATTCACCGGCCGCAAGAGCCGATGCACGACCGCCGTGAGGCTCTGGTTGTGAAAAGTGAACCCGGTACTCGAACGTTGGGCGACCGATCCCCCCGACTGGTCGCCGAGCATTCCGATCGCCCAGACTTTCAATTCGTGCGCGTTCCGCTCGAATCCGCGAACCGGTGCGGGGAGTAGGAGCCAAACCGCCGCCAGGGTGAGCACCGTCGCGGCGACCGCGGCCCATTGCTTTCGCACCGCGAAATACGCGACGAGAGGGAGCGGGAAGACTTTGGTCGCGGCCGCGACGCCGAGCAATACGCCGGCCACCCAGCCCCGGCCGGAGCGGACGGCGTGGGCCGAGCCGAGGACGAGGAGCAAAAGAAATACGTTGATCTGCCCGAGCAAAAACGAGTCGTACACGTAGGCAATCGTGGTCAGTGCAGGCAGGACGAAGAGCAGCGTGTTCGGGTTCTTTTCCTTCCCCGCGGCCAGCCGAGCCGCCAGCCGGATGCAGCCGAACCACGAGACCGCATTCGCCAGGCACAAGACCGCCACGAAACCGATCGGCCCGAAATGCGATAGGGGTGCAAACAGGAACACGGCCGCGGTGGGCGGATACATGTAGGGGAACTCGGCATTCGTGCCTTCCGGATAGAGCGGCAGCCCCGCCCTTACGAGCAACCCCGTGGCATACCAGAGCGGATAATCCTTGTTCCGCTCCGGGTGATTTGCGGCCGAGACGAGCGGGGGAATCGAAAATCCGACGGCCGAGAGTACAAACAGGGCGAGAAGGATCCGCGGTTTGGCGAGCCGGCGAGCGATTCGGCTGACGGCGTCCGGCGGTTCGGACTCGGTCATTTCGACTCCCCTTCGACCTCGGCAAACTTGGCCGTGAAGTGACGCAGCACGTCCGGCGCTTCGACGATCCTCAGCCCGCGGACGTCGGCCCGGTTCGCGTAAACCTCGCCGATTGCCTCGATGACATAATCGATATGGCTCTGCGTGTATACCCGTCTTGGCACGGCGAGGCGGACGAGTTGCATGGCCGGGTGGACGGTTTTGCCCGTCGCCGGGTCGGTCTTGCCGAACATCACGCTGCCGATTTCGACCGCCCGGATGCCGGCGTGGCGGTAGAGGGCGCAGAGTAACGCCTGGCCGGGGAACTGGTCCGGGGGCAGGTGCGAACAGAAATGGGCCGCGTCGATATACACCGCATGCCCGCCGGGCGGCTCGATGATTTGCACCCCGTGCTTGGTCAACCCTTCGCCGAGGTAGGCCACGCTGCGAATGCGATATTGCAGATAATCCTCGTGCAGCACTTCCTCGAACCCCTGGGCCATCGCTTCGAGGTCACGCCCCGCGAGGCCGCCGTAGGTGACGAAGCCCTCGGTGAGGATGAGCAGGTTATTCGCCCGCTGGGCAAGGGCCGGGTCGCGCATCAAGAGCACGCCGCCGATGTTGACGAGGCCGTCCTTCTTCGCACTGATCGTCGCCCCGTCGGCCAGATCGAACATTTCGCGGACGATGGATTTGACCGACCGCCCCCCCTGCCCCGCCTCGCGGAGCTTGATGAAATACGCATTCTCGGCGAACCGGCAGGCGTCGAGATACATCGGAATCTTGTGCCGGTCGCACACCGCCCGCACGGCCTTCAGGTTTTCCAGGCTCACCGGCTGGCCGCCGCCCGAGTTGTTCGTCACAGTCACGAGACAGAGCGGCACCTTCTCCGGCCCGACCCGTTGAATCAACGCCTCCAGCTTGGCCGGGTCGAGGTTCCCCTTGAACGGGTGCCGAAGCTGCGGCTGCTTCCCCTCGTCGATTACCAAATCGACCGCCTCCGCCCCCGAGTGCTCGACGTTCGCCCGCGTCGTGTCGAAGTGGTTGTTGCTCGGCACCACCTTCCCCGGCCCGCCGACCAGTTCGAACAGGATCCGCTCGCTCGCCCGCCCCTGGTGAGTCGGCAGGACGAACGGCATCCCGGTCATCTCCTTCATCACCTTCTCAAACCGGAACCAGCTCTTCGCCCCGGCGTACGACTCGTCCCCCCGCAGCATCCCCGCCCACTGCTCCGCCGACATGGCCGACGTGCCGCTATCCGTCAGCAAATCGATCAGCACGTCCTCGGCCGGGATCAGAAACGGATTGAAATGCGCCGCCTTCAGTATCCGCTCCCGCTCCGCCCGCGTGGTCATCTTCAGCGGCTCGACCATCTTGATGCGGAACGGTTCGATGATGGTGTTCATGGGGTTTCATTTAATTGAGGCGTGGCCAAGAGCGCAAGGGCGCAACAGCGCAGTGGTCACCCGTTAACGAAGTTATACCGGCGTAAAAATTGAATGAGGTTGGCTTTGCGGCAAATGGGCAAGAGCGAGACGAATCGGAAGGTAAGAAAATTCATGTTTTCGCCCCTACGTGGGATACACGCACCTAACCGCAAACTTGAAAATACCTGGTATCACTACACGATACCGACCCTCAGCCGAGAACACGGCACTCAGCGAATAGTCGCCTGGCAAAGATCATTTCCCTGAGACGGCGTGCGATCGGTGGGTGTGTTCCGAACCAGAAAACATCTGACCGTGTCAAATGATTGATTCGTAGCGCGAGGAATTTGAAATGAGCGGCAAAATGAACCAAGAGCGGCATCATCACTACGTCGCCGCATTTCAGCTCGCCGGTTTTACGGTTGATGGGACGAAAACCGGGAGGCTTTATGTTATTGATCGAAAATTGGCGAAAGAATGGCAATCGTCACCGATAGAAGCGGCGAAAGAGCGGGATTACAACGCAGTTAAAGCTCAGCCCGACCAAAACGTTATCGAGCGTGCGTTCGGTAAGATCGAAAGCGAAGCGGCTGTCGTGATAAAAGAGATAGTCCAAACTCGACAAATACCTGAAGGGCCAAGTTTCGACTGGTTCATCAATTATGTGGCGTTGGCCGCCGCCCGCGTTCCTTGGATCAGGAAGATCGTAGAGTCCGTAACCGATCGATTCCTCAAAGATCATTTTCGACAGGTTTTCAATAAACCGGGTGCTTTCGACAAAATCCGCCAAGAGTTCGCTGCTTTAGGTTTCAAGTTGGATCAAAACGGATTTGAGGAAATCAAGGAGCATATGTTCAGCGATGAAGTTCGGATGAATCTGGACCAAACCACAATGGTCATGACAACAT
>DASXPC010000323.1:0-7246 GCA_036493815.1 Fimbriiglobus sp.
CCCGACCACAACACGTCGGTCCCGCGGGGCGGCCGGGTCGGGAGACCCGACCACAACACTGGCCCGACCACAATACTGGGGTAATCGGGTCAGGAGACCTGACCACAACACGATCTCTTTTGGGATTGCCGCACCAGTTCCGCCATCGTCGTCTCGCCGCCTTCCCGCAATAACCCCTCGACCACCCCGTTCCGGTCGTCGGGCGAGCGGTTCTGGCTGACCTTCCATTTGCCTTCGAGCCGGTCGATCGGCATTTCGATCCCGAAGATGGCGGCCAGTTGACTCTCAATGTAGTCGGCCGGGGCGTTGGTTAACGTCCACGGGTCGGGTCGGCCGGCCTCGTGACGGTCCGTGAGGCGGATGAGGAACGCCCGGAGCCAGTCGCGGTCGTCGACCACCCGCACGGGGCCGTGGGCGTGGACGACGGCGTAGTTCCAGGTCGGCACGACCTTGCCCGTCTCCCGTTTGGTCGCGTACCAGGCCGGGGAGACGTAGGCGGACGGGCCCTGGAAGATGGCGAGGGCGGGCGCGTCGCCGAGGGTTCGCCAGTGCGGGTTCGCGCGGGCCAAGTGGCCGCGGAGGGTGCCGAACGGGGCCGGGTCGGGGTCGATCTCGAACGGGAGGTGATTCGCGGTCAGGCCGTCCGGCGTGAGCGAGACGAGTGCCGCCAAGGGATGAGCTCGGATCAGTGCGTGCAGGATTTCAGTCCGCGATTCCTCGAAATGCGTCGGGACGTACACGGCCGGCCTCGAACTCAGTTCGTAGGTCGGGCCTCAAGCCCGGCCCGACCTACAGTACAGGAAAAATGGTCGTCCCGCCGCATTCGGATGTTACCCGGGTTCCTGGTAGAGCCCGAAAACGTTCCCCGCGGGGTCGCGGAAGCGGGCGGTGATTTCGGGGGCGTCGGCGCCGACGGGCTGGACGATCTCGCCGCCGTGGGCTTTCACGGCGTCGATGGTCTCCTCGACGCGGTCGACCATGACGTAGACGAGGACGCCGGGCGGCCCGGAGGGCGGTCGACCGGTGACCCAGGTGCCGCTGACCTGTCCGACGCCGTCGTCGAAGGCGAGATGGCCGTCGCCCCGTTTGCGGGTTTTCCAGCCGAAGACGGCCCGGTAGAACGCGGCCGATTGTTCGATATCGAGGGCGGGGATTTCGAGGTAGCAGATCTTGCCGTTGCCGAGGGTGGGGGGCATGGTGGCTCCCGATTTTTACTGATGATGGTCGGGTGTGATGGAAAGAGTTTAGCCGCGAGCTACGGCCGGGTGCGGAGTTTTCCGCGCCCGGCCGCGACTCGCGGCTATGCGGTTAACTTACTTCCGTTTCGGGTCCTTCTCGTTGATGTCGGCCGACATTTGCTTGTCGTTCAACAGGTACTCGGAGAAGAAGTCCCACATTTTCTGGGTGAAATAGGGCTGGGCGGCGGCGTAGCCGTGCCGGGCCCCGGGGATGATCAGCATGTCGAACCGCTTGTTCGCCTTGATGAGGGCGTCCACCAGCCGCATGGTGTTGGCGGGATGCACGTTGTTGTCGATTTCGCCGTGAACCAGGAGCAGGTGCCCCTTCAGGTTCGCGGCGAGTTCCGCGTTCGTCGGGATGTGAATCTGGAAGACCGTTTTCGGCGGCTCCTTTTTCTCCGCCGTCTTGGTCTTGTCGTCGGTCTTTTTTTCCGCCGTTTTCGTTGCGGTCGTGACGGCCTTTTTCTCCGTCGACTTCTTGTCGTCGGTCTTCCCGTCGTCCTTCTTCAGGTCGGCGAGCTGCTTGTTCAGCTCGGTAATCTTTTTCTCGATTTGCTCAATGGTGGTGGTGTCGTCCGGGTCGACGTCGATGTCGATCAGGCTGAGGATTTCCGCTTCGAGTTCTTTGGGGTCGGCTCCGCCGCCGCCACGTCCGCCTCGGCCGCGTCCGCCGACGCCGCCGCGTCCGCCCCGCCCGCCGCGTCCGGTGGTGCCGGTTTGGGTGCCCGTCGTGTTTTCGGCCAGCGTCTTGGCCTGATCGGCAGGGACTTCCTTGAGGCCGTGGTACTTTTCGGACCACTGGTCGTTGTAGATGTTGTTGTCGTGGTTGCCGGAGGAGGCGACGGCGGCCTTGAAGAAGGTGTTGTACGGCGGCACGAGCAAGGCGGCGGCGGACATGAACCCGCCGCCCGAGTGGCCGTAGATGCCGACGCGGTCGATGTCGATCCAGTTGAATCGGGCGGCGAGTTGTTCGATGGCCGCCTTTTTATCGGCGAGGCCGTAGTCGCGGAGGTTGAAGTAGCCGAAGCTGTGGTAGGCCTTGGACCGTTCGGGCGAACCGCCGCGGTGGCCGACCTGGATGACGACGAAGCCGAGCTGGGCGAGTTGCTGGTTGGTGCCGTAGGAGGCGAAGCGATAGGTCACGCCTTCGGTTTGCGGGCCGGGATAGACGTGGGCAATGATCGGGTACTTCTTTTTCGGGTCGAAGTCGAACGGCTTCCACATGTTGCCGTAGAGGTCGGTCATGCCGTCCGCGGCCTTGACGCTGAAGGTCTCGGGCATTTTCCACCCGGTCTTTTTCAGCCGGGACAGGTCGGTGGTTTCCAGCGTCATGAGCGGCGTGCCGCGGTCGTCGCGGAGAATGGCGATCGGCTCGTGGTCCACGGCGGAGGCGGTGTCAACGACGTACTTTTTGGACGGGGAGAGGTACGACGTGTGGTTCAACCCGCCGGGGATGGTTTTATAGCCCTTCCCGTCCGGCACCTGGCTCGGGTCGAGCAGCGTCAGTTCGGTGCCGTCGAGCCGCACCCGGTAGAGGTGCTGATAGTACGGGTTTTCCCCGGGTTCGCGGGCGTTGCCCTTGAAGAACAGGATTCCGTTTTTCCCGTCCACTTCGACGATAGTGCTGGTCCGCCACGATCCGGTGGTGATGGCGTTTTTGAGTTTGCCGTCCCGGCTGTAGCGGTAGTAGTGGGCCCAGCCGGACCGCTCGCTCCACCAGATCATGTCGTCGGATTCCTCGACGTAACGGATCGGCTGGGATTCGAGGTAAGCGGCCTCGAACCCTTCGGCGATGAGGCATTTGCAGGAATTTTTCGCGACGTCGAACGAGCAGACGTCGAGGTCTCTCAGGAGTCGGTCCCGGCGGATGAACCGCAGTTCGTCCGGTTTTTTCCCCCACTCGACGGCGCTGAAGCGTTCGTCCTTCCACTTTTGCGGCAGGCGGGTGAGCGTTTTCTTGGCCGCGTCGCACGTAAACAGTTCCATCTTGCGGACGTTATCTTCGCCCGGCATGGGGTACTGGTATTCTTCGAGGCGAGGCCTCGGTTGGGCGAGGGAATCGACGAGGTAGAGGTCTTTGATGCCGCGGCTGTCGGTACGGATGACGTAGAAATACTTGGAATCGCTGGACCAGGTGACGTTGGCCCGCACCTTGGCGTCGGGCGAGGCGGGTCCGCGGGCGCCGCGGCCCCGGCCGGTGCCGGTTCCGTTCACACCGCCGCGTTGCTGACCGCCGCCGCCACGAACGCCGCCCCGGCCGCCTCGGCCGCCGCCGAACCCGCCGGCGAAGCTGTAGTTCTCCTCGCCGTCTTTCGTCAATTGGACGGCCTTATCTTCCGCCCCTTCGTCCGCGATGTAGAGGTTGTGGTTCTTCGCGAAGGCGAACTTCTTCTTGTCGGGCGAGTAGTTCTTGTACCCGGTCTGCGGCGTCGTCGCGGGCCGCGCGGGTGTCCCGGTGCCTTGTTGCTGGGTATTGTTCTGCTGCCGTTCCTGTTGCCGACGTCGTTGTTCGAAGAATTGAATCCGCTGGTCTTCGGTCATCTGGGCCAGCAGTTGCGGGGGAATCTGTCCGCCCGGGGCCGGAGCTTTGCCGAGCAACTTCACGTTCCCGGATTCGAATTCGAATTCGTACCGGTTCGGCCCGTAAACAAAAGTCATCGTCTTTCCCGATTCGGGCAGCTTCACCTGCGAGAGGACGAGCGTTGCAGCGTCGAGCGGCTTTTTCGCCGCCTCCGACAGGCCCGCCGTCAACTTCTCCGCGTCAAACAGCGGGGCCTTCGTCCGTTTGACCGCGTCCACCCGCCAGTACTGCATCCCGCGTTCGGTGCGGATCGAATACCAGAATTGATCGGTCTTTCCGATCCACTGCGGGGAGACGTTGGCTTCGTGGACGAGTTCGCCGATGAACTCGCGGTTAAACTTCCCGGCGAGCGGGTAATTCGCCCCGGAAATGGGGACCGGGGCCGGGTCGTTGGCGAACAGCGGGGCGGCGGCCAGGAAAGCCGCGGCGAACAGCAATCGACGGGTCATGGCAGATGACCTCGGAGGGGTGGGAATCAAGACGTGGGGACAAAGTAACGCGCCGACCGTCCGGATGGAACGGGCTGATTGCGGATGGGCGGATTTTTCATCAAAGACGGAGCAGGTTAGCCATTTTGACCCGTAAAGGCCGACCGGAAGCCGAGGGAGCGATGCCCGTGCGTTCGACGGTATGAAGAGGCGCGCAGAAATGTTATGATGGCCTGCTGAGGGATGCCTCCGGCAACTCTACTCCTGAATCCGTCGGGTTGGGTTTTCGGTCCGGGAGGTGTGGCATGCGCGTTTTGGAGTGGTTGCCCTCGAACAAATGGGTGGCTTTGACCTATTTGGGCGAGGAAATTGCCGACGCATGGCTCGAACAGGAAGGGGAGTCGGTTTCCCTAGCCTTTCGTGTCCCGAGGGACCGGTTTCAGCTCTCCGAGTTGCAACGGCATTTGACCGTCGAAAACTTGTTGACGGCCGCGGACGTTGCGAATGACGAAGTGGAGTCGTGGCGGTTCGGAGACGAATCTCCTCCCGGCCCGGACGGCACCGGCCCGGGACTCAACGAACCTCTTCCCGTGCCGTTGCCGGATGCAGACCACCTCACCGTCACCGTCCGCTTGAAACCGCCGGCTCATCCCGAGGGCGAAAACGAAGTCGGTGGAGAGGACGTGCCGCCGGAGAAGTGGCAGGCACTCGAAGCTCTTTGGAAAACAATCCTGGGCATCGAGGCGGGCATCGATTCGTTACGCCTGGGCATGGACGGCCTGCGGGCCGAAATGGAAGGCGCGTTCCGGAAGACGATGGGGATCGAAGAAAAAAATAACGCCCTGCAAGCCGACGTGGCGCAATGGAACAAGGCCAAGACCCGCGTCCATTATGCCGTGCCGAAGGTCAAGGAGTTCATCCACCGGGCGACCTGGTCGCTGGGCACGCCGGAGCGGAAACGGCTGGGCGAACTCTTCAAGAGCCACATCGAGCCGCGGATTCCGTTTCCCGAGATGGACAAGGCGCGGGAGCAACTGGAGCACCTGCAAAAGGACCGCCAGGTCTTATTCGCGGCGGGCAACGCGGTCAACCACGAGGGTCGGGGCATTCTGGCCGAGATTCAACGGGCCTATAGCACGCTGCAACGGAATGCGGCCGACAAGGCGAAGGCGAAGCGGAGTTCCGCGCGGGAGAAAGGCAAGTATTTTTAGTCCGGGTCGCGTTTTTGGGGCGGCCCGCGACCCGAAGGGTCACTTCATCCACTTCGGTGCAGAAAAGAGGACAACGTGGAACGCCATGGAGTTTAGCCTCACCCGCCCCCCCCGTTGGACCTCAGGAAGCTCGGGGATTGCGTGGCATCGGGACGAATGCCGTGTCTGGCAATGAAGGAATCAAGGAAAATTCACGCTGTCCCCTTTTCCCCACTCGCATAATATCGCAGATGCAAACGGAATAACAGACTATCAACGGTGGGGGGGCATTAGGCCCAAAAGCACGTGGTGCGAAGTAACAGAAAGCAAGTGCTATATGTATGAGTGGCTTGATAAAGAACTCTCGGCAATTAACACGCCCCGATTCCATTTAGTGGAAAGTTCTGTAGATTCAAAGTTGCGAGAAGCTGTGTCCGAGTCTATTCACCCGTTGCCGCAATCATATAAGGTATTTGTCTTAAAATATGGCAACGCAAGACTATACCGTAGGGTTAGAAACAATAGTTATCAGGTCGGCGTCTTTGCCGGTCCAAGAGAATCTATACTAAAAGATGGCACACTTATATTTCACATTGGCTTCCATGATGGCGCTAGCGTGTACATCAAATCAAACGGCGAAGCGCAGAAGTTTTCTGTTTTCGAGTTCGAGAATAATTCCGAATCTAGGGTAGCGAACGATTTCAGTACTTGGCTAGAAGAAAGTTGTGCCAATGCGAGGCGATCATATGGCAAGGAAAAATGGGAAGAAATTTTGCAGGGACCGAGGCCCTTTGATTCGCGAGAAAAAGGTATTGTTGAAGCGCGATCTAAGATTGCTTGGCGAGATCTTGGGATTGATCGACAAGGATTTCATATCATTGAGATTGCGAATCGTGGCAATCGGACTTTGCCTGCCATTACATTAGGTGTCCGGTCGAAGGATAGCCAACTTAATGGTGCAATTCGATTAGCTATACGTAATGTCAATCCAGGTCAAACATTAGTAATACATGCAGATTGTTATAAAGGCCTTGTTGCACCAGAGGACATTGAAATCTACTCCTTGCCTGATCCTCAACCGGAAGATCGCGAGTATTATTGGGAATTCGGGTAGGAAAAAGGGGACAGCGTGATTTATCGGCCGTCCGCACTACTCCCGGACAGGGTGGGAGCCATGCGCCGGCATCCGCGGGGCCGCAGACTCGACTCCAACCCGAGCCGCTTGGCGGCCTGGCCCGACCAGACCAAGTCGCCGAACGGCTTGCGGCGGGTACACTCGCGGAGGGCTTCTGCTTCCGCCTCGGAGAGAAAAGGGGACAGCGTGATTTATCGGCTGTCCGCACTGCCCCCGAACAGGGTGGGGAAGTTCTACACCGGCTTCCGCGGGGCCGCAGATTCGACTCCAACCCGAGCCGCTTGGCGGCCTGGCCCGACCAGACCAAGTCGCCGAACGGCTTGCGGCGGGTACACTCGCGGAGGGCTTCTGCTTCCGTCTCGATTTGTAGCACGTTGACGTGCTGGAGCCAGTCGTTGCCCCTGTTGAGGGCGTGATAGCAGTAGCCACTAAAGGAGGCCCGGGGATTGCGGGGCATGAGGAAAGTGTCGTGTCTGGCAATGAAGGAGTCAAGAATAAATCACGCTGTCCCCTTTTCCTGTTCACGCTGTCCCCCAGGGCTTACGCCCTTAAACCACTGGAATTCCTTGCAGTACCTTGAGGAGGAAGTCGTCGTCCCAGCCGGCGCGGAGGCGGGCGGTCGGGGTGGTGTCTTTGCCTTTGGCGCGTCGGAGGAGGGCCACGGCCACCTTGCG
>DASXPC010000324.1:0-5664 GCA_036493815.1 Fimbriiglobus sp.
TCCCGTCACTGGTGAGTGTGCCGACACCGTTATCACCGGGGTAAACGGTGCCCCCCGACTTTACTTTCAACCCGCCCTTCACCGTCCCGGTACCATCGAGCACGTCGCCGTCATGTATCGCAGTTCTGGTATCGGGGGATCCGCCGTAGCGGAGCCCGCCGGTGAGTTGGGTCGCGTCCAGAGTTGCACCGGATCCAATATGCAACTCGTTGCTGGTAGTCGAGAAGTTCGCAGACCCGACCAGATTCAGAGTACCGGCATTGATGTTGATGGTGCCGGTAAAGGCAGAGCCGGGGTTGGAGAGGGTCAACGTACCACTACCATCCTTGACAAAATTGACCCCCACGAGTGGTGCATTGACGGTGAGTGGCCCGCCGGTGACGGTGATGTTGGCCACCGTCAATGTCCCGCCGGTTCCGGGATCGAGGCTCCAGGCATTGGCACCGGTGCTCAGGATCGTACCAATCACCTGGTCGCCGTCGAGCGTCACGGACGCCCCCGGGGTGAAATCGAGGGTAAAGGCGGCCGCATTCCCGGAACCGGAGGGAACGACCCCCCCCAGCCAGTTCGACGGGTTTGTCCAACTCCCGCCGCCCGTCACGCTTGGGGACCAAAAGGCACTTTGGGCCTGAGCGCGGGGTATGCCACCTCCCAGGAACAAGGCAAATACTGCTGAAGTGCGTGCCAACACGGTGAGGGTTCGACGGATGCGCGGGCCCATTCGGGTCAACCTCTCTATGATGTCTCGTCTTCGGTGGGCGGTTGCGGCGTGAAGAGTGGATTGTACACCCCCTGGAGGAACGATCACCAGAATTTGCAGATCGGGCCCGAGTCTGCACGGCGAGACATTCCCGCCGGTCCGTTCCGTCCTCGGGGCCAGACCGTCAAATCACAGCCGAGCTATACGAAGACTGAGTTTTTTCCTGGCAATCTTTGCGGCCGAATAATCCAGAAGTGGGGCAGGCGACAACGTGTAGCACAAATCGGGGGCTAATAATGGCGTGGGAAACCCGCGGGGGACGGGAGTATTACTACGAATCCGAACGGGTCGGTGGTCGGGTCGTGAAGAGGTACGTCGGTCCCGGTCAGGTCGCAATACTCATTGACTCGATGAACGAAGAGAAAAGAGCTAAGATGCTCTGGCAAAACCCCTTTTGCAGCTAATATTTCAACTGTTTTGGGGGTTTTGTCAGGGCCTCTTACAGAAAAACTGGTGCGGTCTTCTGTATCCATTCCGTCTGTTCGTCTATCGAATCAAGTTCCTTTAGCAGAATGTGGTCGATGGTTGGTTGGTTCGCACCCGCCCTACTGAGTTCGGTTTCATTCATTTCCCGGACGAACGTCACACGGTGCCGGTAAATGCCCCGATCGGTCAGATTGACTGCCCGGTCCTTGAGGACGAAATCGAGGTTGCTTCCGTGAATCAGCACCAGCGTGACCACATCGCCGCTGAATTTCAGCAGCAGGCCGACGGAGGGGTTGTACCGGATGGAACTGAGCAGGTGATAAGAAAAGGCCTCCGTGTTCCCGTTTTTCAACCGGAATTCCAGCATCAGGGATCGGTCGCGCAATCCTCGCAGGAAACCAAACGCGGGGCAGGATTCATCTTCGGATTCGTCGGCGCGCGCCGAATCCCGCGGATTTGGCAGCGGCCGTCCCGCCATTTTGGGATTCCAGGACAAATCCAGTACGTCGCTATCATCGTGCATGGCCCCACTCCCGGTGCCGTTGTGGTGTCTGTTCCAGTTCCAACTGCCTTGGCTCGTGTAGCCGGTCGAAATTAGCAAGCCGTCTGGCTCGTTCAAGATGTTTCTTCAGGCGGTGGCGGAGCGGCGGTTTACGACGCCGTGATTGCGAGAGTTCCGTCGCCGACATTGGCTCGTCGGCCCGCTGGATCGCTTTGAGCAATTCTTTGGCATCGTCGGTGAAAACCACGGCCTCTTGCCGTGCCCGCGAAATACTTACATAGGCCTGCCGGCGGTTTGCCGCCGGGAACGACTCGCTCGATACCGACAGGAACACCTTGTCCACCGTCTTGCCCTGACTCGCATGGCTCGTCACGGCGTAGCCGTGCGTGAGTTGCCCGAATTCCTTATCGATCACCCAGCCGTGATCGACGACGAGATCCCCGGACTTGGTAAAGCCCTTGAGTGTCAGCAAGGCGTTCGTCGCAAGGACGTGTTTCCCGTCCTTGGTTTTGCCGCCCTTGGTTACGCGGAGGCGATCCCCGACCGCCACGCTGAGTTGCGACGGGCGATAGACTTCGAACCGGTCGGCATAATCGGCCGGGACTTGCTTCGCGTCCCCGACCACCATCCGCGACCCGGACTTGTGTCCGGGCGTGTGCTGGTGGAACTGGATCATGTCGCCCGGTTCGAGGAAAGTCGGGTCTTTCTTCTGGGCATCGGTCAGGTTGGCCGGAACCCAGGTATCGAGGGTATGCTCTTCGCCTAGCTTGTCGTCGGCTTTAAGGGAGGCGCGGATCGCCCCGGTGACCCGGGCGATTTCCGCGTGGGTCGGGGAAACGACGAGGGCCGTCACCGGCCCGCCGTCTTTTTTGCGTTCCTTGACGGCCGAGAGATACGCTTCGCTCAATTGTTTGTACCGGTCGGCATCCGCGACTTCGCGGACATTGCCGAGCTTCGCCAGTTCGGCGAAGCCGTCGGCCGTCTCGCCCCGGCTGAGTAGTTCCACGGCATGGCGGTATTTCGCCGGCTCCTGCCGCATCACTTCCGTGAGTTCGGCGACCGGCAGGCCCGCATTCTCTTCGAGCAGCTTGAGCGGCTCGCCCCGTGCCACGGCACGGTGTTGCCGCCGGTCGCCGGACAGCACGACCCTGGCGAACAGCCCTTTGGCAGCGTCGAACAAGCGGGTCATGTCCTTGGTGGACATCATTCCGGCTTCATCGACCCACACGACCTGACCCCTCGCCTTCTGTTGCATCTTTTCGTCTTTGAGGAAACGGGCGACCGTATCGGCTTCCGGGAACCCTTCCTTTCTCAAGACATCGAAACTCGCTCCGACCGACGGGGCCAGGACGACCACCTGTTTGCCCGCCGCGGCAATACCTTCGGCGGCTTCCTGCATCATTGAAGTCTTACCCGTGCCGGCCCGTCCTGAAATCAAGGTCACAGAATCCCTCGACCCGAGGACATGGCGAACCGCGGCCTGCTGGCCGGCGTTCAGCCACGAACGTGCGAGTGTCCGGGCCGTATCGCCCAAGGGGCGGAACCGGCCCCTCCCCTCTTTCGCGAAATCGACCACCTTCTGTTCTTCGGCGAGGACGGCCTCCGTCGTCGCGACGGCCCGGCCGTCTTTCTCGCCGCGGATCAGCGGTCGGCGGCCGAGTTCGCGTTCCACGCCTTCGACCGTCACGGCCCCGAGGCCGCGTTTCATCGCTTCGGTGAGCAGTTCCCGCTCGGCGGCGACCGCCTTGCGGGCGAAGGCATGTTCGAGGGCGTGATCGACGGCGAGCGTTTCCGCGGGGTCCGGCCTCAACGGCCGTTGTTCCCGGCGGTGGATTTCGGCCAGGGCCTGACGCTCCGCGTCCGTCATCCGGCCGTCCCACTCCTTGCGGAGCTGGTTCCAGGACAGTTCCTTGCCTTTTTTCTCCCGCGTCTCGGCACCGAGTTCGGCTTTGCGTTTGGGATCGGTGATGCCGAGTTCTTCCGCCACACGTTCGATTTCTTCCGTGCGGCGGGAGAAGCGTTTGATCGCCGACGCCGGAATACCGGAGAGTTCAAAGTCATCCCGCTTGCGTTCGATCCCGAAGCCGAGGTCCTGCAGCTTGTTGGCGAGGCGGACCCGGAAGCCCGCTTGGAAGTACGGTGCGTCGGCTTTTAAGCCACGGAACTGTCCGGCCTTGAACCGCTGCTCTTTTTCGTCCCAGGTGTTGTTGAAAACAAAGCAATGGGCATGGAGTTGGGGATCAGGTATGCCGTCCACGGGCCGCGAGGTGGTGTGGATGAATTCGGCCCAGGTCATATTGCCCGTTTCACGGTCTACATCTTTCTTGTCTTTGCGGACCCGGGTTTTCATTTCGGCTTCCATGTCGTGCATGGTTTCATCGACGGCCGAGCGGAAGACGTCGAGAATGTCCCTGTCCCCGGACATGGCGTAAAGCAGCGAGACGGATTTCGGCACCGAGAAGGTGAAGTCGTACCCGACCGTTCGCTCCGATCGGGTGCGGACTGTCAGGGCTTTGCCAGTTCGGGGATCGAGGTTGTCGCAGAGTTTGTCGAACGACGCCTGGTCCACCACGCCTTCGAGGCCGAGCCGCTTGGCCCCGATGCCGCCCCACTCTCCGATCAGCTCCTGCCCTTCGGTGTAATAATCTGCAACGGCGTAGTATTTCTTCGCCGCCCCTGAATTATTTTGTTGGGTGATCCGCAACATACGAAACTATACGCACCGTCCGAATTCATACACCAGAACTTTTCTTGAAGGTTGTTTTACACATCACATACTTGCGATGAATTGCACAGTCTGCTATCCGGGGACGGTATGGCATTGATGGTTGAAACACTTCCCGAAGCGTTGCAATCGTGGGTCCGCGATCAGGCCCATGCGATGGGGCTGCGCGGACCGGACAGCTACATTCTTCTGCTCATCCGTCTGGAAAAACAGCGCCAGGAATTGGCAGCCGTTGATCGGGAGAACAACAAAGCGGGCGCCGCATGACGCCGTTCGAACAAGCACTTCTCGCCATCGAGATCACGGTGGATGCCCTGCATACAACGGCCAAGGAATCGCCCGAAGCCGCCCATGCCGTCAAAGAGGCCTTAGATCAGATCGCTTATCTGGGTTTCGACGTGCGGCCCACGGGGGACCGGGCAGTCAAACCAGCGAAGTCATGGGCACAGGGCACGCGCAAAAAGCTGAGGCAACAAAGCCTTTTCCCTTAATAGCCGCCATTCTCCCTGGCTCAATTCCTTCCCACCTCAACCGTTCTGAACTTCCGCACGCCATGACGTGAGTTTTTTTGAACCGTCATCGATCGAACACAGCACTCGACTCCTCGCCGATCATCCACCCCCGCCCGTGACTTATTGATGGCACTGTGAAGCTGCCGTCTGGTGGGTCAATCAGAATTTCGGTTCCCCCCTACGGGTCTCCCCCAAAATTCAGATGGACCCAACACTTCGCTTCGCTCCGTTCCAGCCTAGGCCGCTTCGAAGTCGTGCCACAAGTCCCGATTGACGGGGCTGGAAACCAAGAGAAGGAGACGAATCATGTCCGACACGAAAATCGACCACTCGAAAAAACACCCGAAATTCATCGCCTACCACGTCCGCCAAGGCAAGGACGGCGAGAAGGGATTCTGGAGCCGCATCGGCGTGGCCTGGGCACACAAGGACGGCAACGGCCTCGATGTCCAGCTCGATGGTGTAGTGCCATTGGATGGCCGCATCACGCTACGCAGCCCGGATACCAAGGAGAACGCTTAACCCACCGGGCGGGGCTTCGGCCCCGCCCCAACGTACGACCGCAAGATTACTGATTTGACTGATCGTACCCGTGAATCGGATTGGCAGGCATTGCACCACTGCACTCTCCTATGAGTCGAGCCTCGCACGAGTTACCGCTCAGTCGCGTCGCCCGAACTATCAAATCACCTGCATTTAACCGCTTCGGGAATTCGCCATAAAT
Source organism: Fimbriiglobus sp. (assembly GCA_036493815.1). GTDB lineage: Bacteria > Planctomycetota > Planctomycetia > Gemmatales > Gemmataceae > DASXPC01. The sequence goes on from DASXPC010000324.1 coordinate 5,650, forward strand.
TACTGCTGTACAACG
>DASXPC010000325.1:0-6518 GCA_036493815.1 Fimbriiglobus sp.
TGCCCGATAGATCGCCTTGCCCTGTTTGCGGAATTTCCGCTCGAAGTTTGTCAAGTAGTCCAGATCGTGGGCAGGGGTTTGCTCTTGGAGCGAAGGCAGTCGAGTGAACGCCGGCAACGCCTTCAACAATCCGGTCGCCATTTCAAAATATTCAGCCACGTCGGTGGCAAAGTACAGCACTCCGCCCGGACGAAGCACACGCAATATCAGGTCCGCGAACTCGGTGGTGAACAAGAGCCGCTTGCGGTGCCTGGTCTTCCACCACGGGTCGGGAAAGTACACGTGCACCGCGTCGACACTGCCGGGGGATACATAGTCTCGGAAAATGTGTTTCGCATCGGCGCAACAGGTTCGGACGTTCGGTAGCTTGCGGCCGGCGATTCGCGTCGTGGCGTACTGCTGGTATTTGCGAATGATCTCGATGCCGAAGAAGTTGCGTTGCGGGTTCGCCGTTGCGGCCGAAAGGAGGAACATCCCTTTGCCGAATCCGACTTCGATTTCGACGGGGTTCGCGTTGCCGAAGAGGTCCGGCCACGAAAGGAATTTCGAGCCGGCCTCCTTCCCCTCCGACCCAATGCCCTCAAGGGGCGAAGGGGGGAATTCTTCATCGACTGGCTTTCCACTCCCCCATCGCGTTCGGAACCCGCCCGGGGGCTCCCATTGGTACGGGACGAGTTCTTCAGGCGGCAACCGGCGGGGCTTACGCACCCTTCATGTCCTCGTATTGGCCGAGCGTTACGCCAGTCACCAGAGACTCAAAGGCCTTTTCTTCTCCGACGTATCCCGTCACGCGGAACTTATTCAGCCGGCGGTGAAGTCTCTCACCCCTGCCCACGAGGACGAGACGCTCGCCCGGCCGAACCGCCCGAATGAACCGTGCCTCGTCGACCCCGGCTAGGCCCATGAGGGAGCCCTCCGGAACGACTTTCTGACTCACCACGTAATACCCGCAGAGCTGCGCGGCGGCTTCGAGCATGAGGACGCCGGGGAAGAGCGGAAAGCCCGGCATGTGGCCCGGAACCCAGAACTCGTCCGCACGGATGTCCTTGTACCCGACAATGATTTTGCGAGCCGGGTCGAGCGCGACGATGCCCGTGAGCATCTCCATGCCGAACCGGTGAGGGTTCACCGCGTGAATGGCAGCCAAATCGGCAATACAGTTCGAAAAATCGAGGCCGTTCAGCTCGATTTCGGGATGGTCGTTCTCGGCGGGCATCGTTCCCTCCGTTACCCGATCACGTCGATGATCTGGGTCAGTTCCGTCAGCATGACGTCCGGGCGGGTGGCTGGGTCTTTGATCCTCTCCTTCGTGGCGACGAGCGACGTCGAGTCGCCGGCGAACAGTGCCGTGCGGAAGCCGTGCTTCTTCGCCGGGGCGATGTCGCGGTCTAGGTTCGACCCGACGTGGACGGCCTCGTAAGGTGCAATCCCCTTCGACTTCAATGCGTCGACCGCCGCTCGAAAAAGTGTATCCGACGGCTTCTTCGCCTTCTTTTCCGCGGACAGGATCCGCAGGGGAACGGGAAAGCAAGCGGTTGCATCGAAGCCCGGAATTTGTTCGCGGAACGTCTTTTGAATCTGGGCGAGTGTGAAGCACTGGCCGTCGGCGAGGAGGCCGTTGTGCCGGCCCGATTCGCTCACAGCCCTCACCGCTTCGGCGGCACCCGGGTATGCCCCGCAGCCCTGAATGCTGGCGTGAAAGAAGTAGGCGACCTTTCGCACGAAGTCGTTCAACGCCCCGTACGTCACGACGTCGAACGTGTATTCTTTCTGTTGGAGCTTTTTGACGATGTCGTCCCAGATTCGTTCGCTGGCCACTTCGGGAAACTTTTCCCCGCCGCCGCCGGTCAGTCGCAAGGTGGTGAGGGCCTTCGTATAGAGTTCTTTCATGTACTCCGCCGGGGCGCCAGGCTTTCGGCTCATGGACTGCCACATCTTGAACTCCCGGATCGTTTTGTCCAGGGCGGCATCCATTACGAATTCGGTCGGGTGCTCGAACTGCAATTCCCCGCCCGGGACGGCCAGCAGCGTCCCATAGGCCGTCCACATGACGGCCTTCACGGGCAAGCGGGTGAGGTGGGGCTTGGCCTTGGGCGGGTCGATTTTCGGCCTGGCCGGCCACGGCAGCCCGCGGTCCGGCAAAAAGGTGTCCGCATATTGCTCCAACGTCAACGGCATGGTGAAACGGGGGCAAAAGGAACGAAACCACCGCCCGAATCATCAACGTACCAGTGCGAAATGAAGGATTCAAGCAGAGGCTGTGCCGGGAGATTCCGGTAGGGTGAACACGACCGACATCAACGTCAACAAAATCGTCGGAGCTGCCCCGTCACCGGGTAAATTTTCGGCGGCTGGCGGCCGGCCGCATCGTGACCACCGCCGGGCGGTTCAACTGAGGTGAACTGAGAATCGCTTCCCCGGTCCCCAATAACGGGCAGCGGGCCCACATGTCGCCGGTGATATCGCTCGTCGTGGACATGAGCGATTCCAGATTGTGCATGCTCCGCAGGGTGTGCACGAGCCGGGTGTTGCACAATTCGAAAATCTCGGCCGGGAGGTGCCCGGGCTGCTGGCTGATGAACGCCGTGGCGAACCAACGTTTCCGCCCCCGCCGGGTCACATTGCGGAGCATCTGCAGCGTCGCCTGCATCGTCTGAACCTTTTCCCGGCTGATGAACGAGTGGGCCTCCTCGATCACAACGAGCGTCGGCGGAGCATCCTCCTTCGCCACCTTGTACGCGAACACTTTCCGGAGCAGGTCGGCGGTGGCGAGATTTTTCACGACGTCGTTCGCCACGCTTACGTCAATCACGGTCACCCGTCCCGGCGAGAGCATGCCGGCTGGGTCGAGGCCGTTCATGTTCGCCTGATCGAACGCGCCGGTGTGGATCAGGGCAAGAAGCTTGATGGAGAGGCCGAGGAAGTCGAGCAATTCGTTCGTCCGCGGGGACCGTTCCCGGGCGCGGTCGCAAAGTTGCTGAAGGGTGAACGGCCGGAAAGCCTTGGGGGACGGGTCGAGCAAGAGGGCGAGCCGCTCGGCCTCGTTCGTCGTCATTCGCGCATAGGCTTTGCTGAGGAAGTGTTCCACGCACTCGAGCAGGGCGTTCCGCTCGGCCATCGTGGCCTGGAGCAATTCAATCACGATCGGCGTTTCGAAGTCGGCAAGTCGGAGGGTGAACGGCTTACTGTCCGGCCGTTCGCTCGCGCAACTGGCCGGGTGCAGCACGCGGAAATCGGGCAGCCCGGCCGGCTTCTTCCCATATCGGGCCAGCGCCTCCACGAGGCCCGGGGTCTCGCCCGGGGCGTCCATCCCGATGTACTCGCCTTCCACGTCCAGCACGATGACCGCCCACCCGCACGCGGCCGCTTCCTCGATCATCACCTGGGCGGAGTTCGATTTGCCCGAACCGACGGTGCCGAAGATGCCGAGGTTTCGGGGCAGCACGTCTTTACTCTTGCTTTGCAGGCCGACCATGAGGGCGTCCGAATCGCCGAGGACGCCAACTTGCATGTCGCCCGAACAGCCGAGGAGTTCGCCGACGCGGTCCGGGATCAGTTCACGGACCGGCGAGCCGGGAGCCGGGCGGTCGTTCGTGGCCCGGGTCGAGCGGTTGACCATTTCCCCGTGAATTTCAACCCGCAGATGTAGGTCGCCGGTCGGGTCGTCGGGGAAAAACGGGCCGGCGTTAACACGTCCGAGGAATTCGGTCCCGGTCCGGCAGTCTTCGATCCGCACGAACCGACCGCGGACTGCCCGCTTCCGGTTCGCCGGCGGCACCCGGACCGTGACCGACTCGTTCGTGGCCGTGGTTTTGTCCGACTCGACGAGCCCCAGGAGGGGGCTGGAAATTATCGAAGGACTTCCGCCAATGACGGAATGCGTTACGGTCGAAAGCGACTGCATGCGTGGATATCCTCGCGGGCGAGCGAATGTACCGTAGCACGTGACTTGTCAAAGGTGTGAAATCGGATCCGCTCGGGGACAAAAAGACCGGCTGAGATGACACGGTATTTTTCAGGTCGATGCGTGCAATTTCAGGGAAGAAGTGCGCCAAGCATTCGTTCCGCCCTCGCCCCCGTGGCGGTCACCGTTGCCCGTCGTCGAGATTCGTCGAGGGTTTCGATTTCAATCCTGAGATGGTCGGTCGGCAACGTAGCCGCCACTTTATCCGCCCATTCCACCAGGCAGACGCCGGTTCCGGAAAAATACTCCTCGACACCGAGGTCGCGGAAAGCATCCGAGTTCGGCAGGCGGTAGGCGTCAAAGTGATAGACCGGAAGGCGGCCCGTGTATTCCTGGATCAGCACGAAGGTAGGGCTCGACACCACCGCCGGGTTCACCCCCAGCCCTTCTGCCACGGCCCGCACGAGATGCGTTTTCCCCGCACCGAGTGGGCCGACGAGCGCAACGACCGTACCCGGTTCGAGTATGGCGGCGAGCCGGTGGCCGAACGCCTCCGTGGCGGACAGATCGGGTAACTCGATGGAAACTGGTGGTGTCCCACCCATGACGGATTTGGCTATTCGGGAGGGCAAGTAAGATTCACACGTCTGCCGCAGAATTCAGGGAGTGCCACTCCATCTAACTGAACGTGAGAGGTTGCGGTTCCCACGAAAAGTCCGCCGGCGGTTCCACCCGTTCGTCCGACTCGCCGCGGTCCTTGAACACGTGCAGGATCCGCAGGCGGGTCAGGTCGGTAAATTTCGGTTCGGAATAATCCGATCCGGTTTCGTAGGGCTTGCCCGGCGCATATTCGTGGATCATCACCCGAACCTTGGGAATCCCGCGGAAGTGCAGGTCTTCGGCGCGCTTTCGCCCGGCATGCACGTCGTAGAGTTCCAGAACCGCCCGGAGAACCCGCTCAAGGGATTTGAACCGCACGCCGTCTTCGATGTAGATGAGGTCCACCTGGACCGCCCGTAGCACGGCGTGCCAGTGTTGGCGGACGCGGGCCGGCATCACCCGGGCGAACGGCGGACCCACACGCCGCAGCCCCGCCTCGCCGTCGTCGCCCCGGCCCCGATCTTCCTCTTCCCGCGTCAACCCGTCGATGAACCACCAATGCGGGGCGAACAGGAATCCGCTCCCTTCCGAGCCGCGAAGTGGAGCGACTTTCTTGAACAACTTGGACAGACTGCGGAACCCGAGTCGGCGGAGACCGATTTCGTCCCGCCGAGTCAGCCGATCTTTGACCGCCCCCATTTCGAGGTCGTCCATGCTGACCTTAAGCGGCCATTTGGGGTCGAACTCGGTGGCCTCGGACAGGGCCGGGGGGACGATTGCGATGCCGACGTCGGCCCGCCGACGTGCGGCCGGGGCAAACCGGGCCTTCCACCCCCAGTTTCGGAATATCGTCGAGACCTGCTTCCGAACGTCCGGGGGCAAAAACCCTGTGACCCAGGCGGTGGGTGGAGAGCGCCGTGCCGGGTCGGTCCGCCAGACGGCGATGCCGCGGATCGCGCCGATGAGGATGGCCCCCGGAATGGTCCAGGCGGCCCAGACCCCGAGCGAACTGGTCAACACCATCGGCCCGTCCGGGTCGAGGGGGCCGAGGAGCGTTCCGCCGCAGGCGAAAAGCAAAAGGGAGAGGAAAACGAGGGTCGCGATACCCACGGCCGCGGCGAGGAGGCGGTGCAACGGGATGGTGACGACTCGCGAACCCTGTGCCGGCCGCCACACAATTGCAGCCTGATCCCCACCGAGCAGGGTGAAAACGATCGCAGTCGCGATCGCGACTAGGGCACACAACCCGATCGGAATAATCGGGGGGGCCAGCCAGGCCGAAACGCACACCAGCAGGATATACCCGAGCCACGCGGCCATTTCCGCCCCGCGGGCGTCTTCGTCGCCAAAAACCGACCGGAGCGGCGCCCGGAGGGTTTGCATGGGCAGGTAGATGCAGGCTAATCCGCCGGCGATGAGGCCGGTCCAGACGGTCAGGAGGCAAACGAGGTAGAGGACGTAGGAGGAATGGACGCCGAGGTCACGCCATCCGTTGGGGAAGAATGCCCACAGCAGGCCGGCGAGGCCGGCCAGTGCGGCGAAGCCCGCGGTCGCGAAATAAATCACTCGGGGCGTGCGCCGGGGCAGTGGCGGCGTCCCGCGCAGGTCGATCCCGCAATCCGACCGGAGTTTCTCGATCCGTGTCAGCAATCCGGTGCCTGTCCCTGCCATCCAACCCAGCCAGGGGTGCGGAGCCCGCCGGTGCCGCAACGCGACGACCAGTCCAATGGCGAGCAGAGCCGCCGCGGCGAGGGCATCTTCCCGATCCGACGACGCCTTTCGGCCGACGACTTCGAGACAGACCAGACACGCGACGACCGAGAGGGTAAACAGGGCATGGCCGCGCGGGAACAGCCGGCGAACGACGGTCGGAAGGGCAGCGGGCAACAATCGCATGATTCTATTTCAGCACAATCGGGCCGAATCGCCAACGGCGGTAGACGGAATTGAGGAAATCGTGTTCCGGGTCGGCGGGACTAAAGGAAAAGCTGACTCCCGAAGGCGTAAAAAAGTC
>DASXPC010000326.1:0-6750 GCA_036493815.1 Fimbriiglobus sp.
CAGGGTTTCCAATTCCGCCTCGGTTATGGTAAGTGGACATGCCGCAGTCATCCGGCCAAACGCGGCCTGGGGCCACCGCCTCTCCCAACGGTCATCACTTCCCGCCCGGTGCGGTGTCTTTGAAGACGACTTCGCTGTGCGGGGAAAAAATGAGGACGGTGTACTTTTTCCTTAGAATTTGCAGCCACGCGGCCGGCCGGGAAAATAGGCGGAGACAACCTGTATGTGGATGAAGGACGAAATGAAACACGCTTTCCCCTTTTTTGGTTGAAATCGGAAACTTGGAACGAGAGTAAGTTCACGGCTCGATCTTTTTCCGTTCCTTCAGATCGAAGAAGTCCCCCGACTGCAATTCGGTCACGGTCGGTTTTTTGGGGTCTTTCGAGGCGTCGAGGAAGTTGACTTTGCTCTTGCCCATGACTTTGGCGATGGAGCCGGTGACGACGATGGCGGTGGCCTCGTCGATGCCGATGCCGAGGTATTGGGGGTATAGTTTGACGAGTCCGTTGAGGTCGTTGAAGCGTTTGCGGGTGATGAAGTGCTGGTCGACGGCGGCGCCGGGGAGGTATGCGAAGCCGCGTTCGTACCCTTCGGCGGCCATGACGGTGTTGCCGAGGGGGTGGCCGCGGGGCATGTATTCGCTTTGGATACTGGCGCCGGCGGAGGACCCGCCGATGACGCCGCCGCGGGCGAGGACGTCGGCGATGCGTTTTTGGGTGAGTGTGCCTTCGTAGGAATCGACGATCCGCCACTGCCGGCCGCCGCCGAACCAGACGCCGCCGGCCTTGAGCAGGATGTCGGAGAATTTGGGGTCGTCGGCCAGTTTGCGGTCGCGGGTGTGCAGGACTTTGACGTTGGTGCCGCCCCAGCGGCGGAGGTATTTGGCGTCGCCCGGGTCGGCGGGCACGGCGTCGGTTTCGGTGGCGGTGGGGATGCAGACGACGAGGGCGTCTTTGCCGCCGGCCTTTTCGAAGAACGTGTCCATGATCTCATTAGTCGTGCCGCCGCCACCGACGATGACGAGCGTGCCCTTGGCGACGAACGGCACGGGCGGGGATTTCGGCGGGAACGGGTCGGCCGCGGCGCGGTTGGCCGCGGCCCGGCGGAGCTGCACCAGATCGGCGATTCCCCGGGCGCGCAGGACGGTTTCGGACCGCTGCTTCCCGGCCCCCGGCGACAAAATGACCGTTACGGTGGATTCGCCGAGGACGGTCATCCGCCGGCCGGAGCAGACGGCGGCGGTGCCTTCGTCGATGCCGAGGCCGACGTAGCCGGGGTGCGCATCGAGGACGCCGACGAGGCGGGCCTTGCGGTCGCGTTTGACGAAGTGCTGATCGACGACGAAGCCCGGGAGGAAGCCGAACCCGGCGGCGATGGCCGCTTTCGGGTTGCCGCCGGTAATCATGACGTCGCTCATGACGGCGGCCCCGGCCGAGGTGCCGCCGATGACGCCACCGCGGGCGAACAGGGCGTGCAGTTTCTTCCCGACCAGCGTGCCCGCATAGGCGGCGACGAGCTTCGATTGATCGCCGCCGGAAAACCAGACGGCGGTGGCCGAATCGAGCGGTGCACAGAATTTCGTATCGTTGGCAGTTTTCCTGTCCCGGGTGTGCAGCAGGACGACCGACGCGGGTTCGAGTTTCTTCCAGGCGGCAAGGAACGAGTCGGCCTTGGCCGGGTCGTCGGCGTCGGCGGACGCGGTCGGAATCACGACGATCGCCGCCTTCTCCTTCCCGCCGGCGAGCGCGACGAACCGCGTCCGGACCGCGTCCGGCATCGTCCCGCCGCCGACGATGACCAGCTTGCCGGGCAGTCCGGCGATGTCGAGCGGCGGAAGGGCGGGCACCGCCTGGCCGAACGCGGCCGGGGCGAAAGCGAGAAGCAGCAGACCGGCAATGCGTGGGGGCATGGCGATTCGTCCCGTCGGAGGTGGATGCTGGGGTGGGAATGCAAAATCGGCTGGGCCGAAGATTATTGTGACAAGTTGAAAGCAATGGTGCAAAAGACTTATCGGAATCCGGTCGGCGGCGGGGTTCGGATGCTATCCCGCCTTTACGCCGTCTATCGCGTAGGCCTTTTTCAGCATCTTTTTCGCCTCGGTGGTGAAGTCTTTGGGTTCGAACAGCTCGAACATGTGCCGCAGTTTATCATTCCCTTGGGCCCGCGGGTTGAGTTTCATCTTTCCGGTAAACGGCGTATCGCCAAGGGCGAGGGTTAGTTCCAGGCGGGTTTTGGTGGCCGGTTTCAGCTCCGCGAATTTCTGGTTTCGGTAGAACGGCACGATCGTCTGACACGGACATACGCAGACGTCGGCTCCGAGCGACCGGGCGAACGCGACGACCTCATCAAACAACGGTTTCAGCCCGGCCTTCGGCCCGGCGAACATTTTTTCGACGTAAGAAGCGGCCTGTTTCAGGTAGAGCTTCGGGTCGCCGTCCCAGGTGTTGCGGGCCAGCGTGTACTGGGCGACCCAGGACGCGGCGTTGCCGCCGAAGGCGTGTTCCGATTTGAGCCAGGCCGCGGCTTCGGGCTGCGACGCGAACTTTTTCCGGCGGATCGTCTCGGCCCATTCGTCCAGCGATTTGCCGGTCTTCGCGGGCATTTCGTCCACCCACTTCGCGACCATGGCGACGCCGGGGTGGACGTCCCAGGGGCCGCCGGTTTTCGTCGGCTTTCCGAGCATGCCGGGCATGGTGTTACTCCGGTATTACGGCGTCGGCTTCGATTACGATGAGCATATCCGGGTCGATGAGCTGGCTGACTTCCAGCATCGCGGCCGCGGGGCGGATGGCGCCGAACACTTCGCCGTGGGCCCGGCCGACTTCTTCCCAATCGGCCATGCGGGTGAGGTACATCCTCGTTCGGACGACGTGCTCCATTTTCGCCCCGGCCTGTTCCAGGGCCGCGGCGATCGTCTTCAGCGTCTGCACCGTTTGGGCGTACGGGTCGCCCTTTCCGACGAGGCCGTCGGGCGTCGCGGCGGTCGATCCGGCGACGTAGACGAACGAGCCGACGCGGACGGCGCGGGAATAGCCGATGATCGGTTCCCATTTGCCGCCGGAACTGACGAGCGTGCGTGTCATGGTGAGGCCCTTTTACCCGATGGGAGGCAAGAGGTCGAGTATTTCCGCGAAGGACGTGAGGACGCGGTCCGGCCCGGCCGCGGCCGCGGCGTCCGTGCCGGCGGCACCGCCCGGCACCAGCCAGACCGGCAGGCCCGCCCGCCGTGCCGCCTCCACGTCCACCGACATGTCGCCGACGTAAACCGCATTTTTCTCCGAAACTTTCAACCGCCGGCACCCCTCCAACAACATGGCAGGGTTCGGTTTCGGGGCGATTACGTGCTCCGGACCGAGCACCTCGGCGAACGTGCCGGCGGGGAATAAATGGGCAACCAACTCTTTCGTAAACCGCACCGCTTTGTTGCTGCAAACCGCCAGTTTGTACCTGCGGCGGAGCAGTTCGGCCGTGGTTTCGCCCACGCCGGGAAGCAGGGTGGTCATGGCCCGGGCGACGGTTTCGTGGTGGACCCGGTACGCCCTTACCGCGTCGCCCGGGTCGGCCGGCGGGACCAACTGACGCAACAAATGCTCCAGCCCGAACCCGACGTACCCCTTGACCTCGGCTTCGGTAAGGGCTGGCAATCCGTATTCCCCCCGGACGAAATTGGTGCTGGCCGTGATGGCCGCAAAACTGTCGGCCAGCGTGCCGTCGAAATCGAACAGGGCGGCAAATACGGGCACGGCTGTCTCCGGGCGGGTGCAGCGGATATGGTATCGGGGATGGCCGACCCCGACCCCGATACCGAACCGTTGACCCCGGAGCGCGTGTTCCGGGACTACGCCCCACGCATCTACCACATCGCCCGGCGCATGCTGGGCAATGACGCGGACGCCGAGGACGTGACCCAGGACGTGCTGCTGCAGGTCGTGCGGAAGCTGCACACGTTTCGCGGCGACGCCCAGATTTCCACCTGGCTGCACCGTGTGACGGTGAACGCGGCCCTCGCCCATCGGGAGAAGCGGGCGATCCGGGAAAAGCGGGAACACCCGACGGCGGACGAGAACGGGTTCGACCCCGCCCCGCCCGTCGGGCAGGTGAAGCGGTGGGCGAATCGGCCGGACGACCCGGTGCTGGCGGCCGAGCAGCACGCCATCATTGAAAAAGCGATCGCCGAGCTTCCCACCTCGTTTCGTGACGTCTACGTTCTGGCGGACGTGGAAGGGCTGCCGAACAGCGAGATAGGCGAAATGCTGGGGCTGCACGTGCCGGCGGTGAAGAGCCGGCTGCACCGGGCCCGGTTGAAAATGCGAGACGCCCTCGCCCCGCACTTCGAGGAGGTCGGCGCATGAATTGCCAAGAACTCCACGCCGTGCTTTACGAGTTCGTCGGCGGGGAACTCGCCGCCGAGACCCACCTCTCGGTCGAGCAGCACATCGAATCCTGCACGCACTGCGGAGTGTACGTCGAAACCTACCGGTCGACGGTGACGATGACCCGCAGCCTGCCGAAGCCCGGAGCGGTCCCGCCCGGCATGGAAGTGAAACTCAAGAAAATGTTGAGCGAACTGGGGAATGTATAGCCAGCTACTCGTTCTTCGATTCGAGCAGTTCGCCTTCCCGCACCCAGCCGACGGCCCCGCCGGCCAGTTGGACTTGGACCCAGCCACCACGGCGAATGAGCACGGTCAGTTCTGCCCCGCGGGGGAGCGGGAAGGCGGTTCGCGGCGGGTACGAATCGGCATTACCCGTGCGCAGCACGGCCCCGCTTTCCGGCACGACCACGGCGACGGTTCCGCCGCGGTCCCGGGGCCAGAGCATCGCGGCGACGACGGCCGAAAACCCGATAAGGCCGACGAGAAGGACGGACCAGGCCCACCGGGGCCGCACCGTGAAGCGGCCCGCCAGGCCGATGGCGAACAGACCCGCGAACCCGACCCCGGCGGCGGTGAGTTCCCACGCCCCGACCCAGCGGTCCCATTTCCCCGGCGGGTCGGGCCGGATCCGTTCGGCCGAATCCGAAACGGGCGGGTAGGCGACGAGGTCCCGGGCGGCTTCGAGCAGGTCGCCCAGTTCGCGGTCGCCGGGGTTTTCGGCCAGGCCGAGCCGGAAGTCGAGCAGGGCCGCGGGCAAATTTCCTGCAACGGCGGCCACCTTGCCGCGGTCGTCGGCTTCCGCGGGTGAGATTCCGGCCAAAATGCCGGCGAATAAAAGCCCCGTCAGCACGGCAGCCCCTCCCATTGATAGACGAGGAGCCGGCCCGAAGCCGCGAGTGACGCCGGGGTGTCGTTCCCGTCGCCGAAACGGGCCGCGTCACACCGGCGGACCAGTGCGACGGCCGACGCGGTCTTCGCGTCGTCGAACCCTGCGGCGGCGAGCGCGGCCTCGACGTCGCACGGGGCGGCGGAGGGAATTGTTAATCCGTACCGCTGAATCAGGTAATCGTGCCAGGCGTCAGCCACGTCGGCCGGCCGGTTCGCGGCCGCAAACCCGCCCAATACCCGCCGAACGGCACGCGTCTGACGGATGCGGGCGAGGCGGGGGCCGTCCGGGTTCTGCCATCGCCACCAGCCCACGAACCCGGCCGCGACGGCCAGGATCGCCGCCGACATTCCAAGCAGCCAGCCCGGCCCGGCAGGCGGCTGCCAACCGCGAGCCGCACTCGGTTCCCGGAAGATCGCCGGCCCGGCCGCCTTACTCTTCGGGGCCGCGGCCTCGACCGGCAGTAACACCCGCAGCGGGATCGCCTCGGTGTACGTTACCGGGAATTGCTTCCCCTCGACCGCGGCCGAGTTGTAGTACGCGAACCGGAAGCGGGGGATGCGATCGACGTCCGCCGTCCGCGGGTGAAGCCGGTATGCGAACGTGCCGGGTTCCTGGGTCGGCCCGTCTTCGATTTCGAACCGGCGGGAGAACTCCGGCAGGTCGTGGAGCCGGGGCCGTTTGATTTCCGCCGGGTTCACCGCCCCGCGGACCACCAGCGTCAGCGTGATGACTTTGTTCGCGGGCACCCGGGTCGTGTCGGCCGAGGCCGTCAGCGTGACGTGGCTCCCGATCGCACCGTAGAAATCGGTCGGCGGTTGGAAGAAGGGGGGGACGTCGGCGGCTAGTCCCATCAGAACGAGCAGGACGAAACACGTCATCGGGCGTGACCGGAGGGTTAAAGTCTCAAGGCCTTGCGGGCGGGTCGCGAATCTTTGCCCCCGCCGTCAACTCGGATATTCACCAGTCCCGCACGCCCTTGCGGTCCGGCCCGGCGACGAGTCGGGCCGTATCCCGGCGATCTTTGGCGAGTCGGATCGCGATGCGGGCGAGGTACGTTTGCGTGTCTTCCGGGGTGAGTTTCTGCACGCCGTCGGCATCGGCAAGGACGGGGAGGGTACCGCTGCCGGCCGACTGCTGGTCAGTCGGGATGGGCTGCCCGTCGGCGGGGCCGGGCGCCGGACCGCCGCGCGGGGCCGGTCCGACGCCTTCCGGTCCGATTGCGGCTTCCGGACCGGTTTGGGTCGGTCCCGCGTCCGGCTTCGGCGGCGGAACGTCCGGTTTCTCCTCCGGCGGCGGGTCGTTCGGTCGGTCCGGTGCCGCGTCCTTCAGTCGGGCCTCGGCCCAAAGCAACTTCGCCAATTCCAGGTTGTGCTTCGCGTCGGCCGTCTGCGTCGCACCAAAAAGCCCCGCGTCGAGGCTGGTTTCGAAACAGGAAATGGCGGTCCGATAGACGGACGCGGGACCGCCGCGTTTGAGCAGGCACGTC